>JAITIC010000045.1 GCA_031279635.1 Treponema sp.
GCCGGGCTAAAGCCGGGCTTTAGTCTTGTGAATCTGCGCTTTTTAGAGGTTGCTGGATAAGCAGAGCTTGTCTCCCCAAAACTTGAGGTTTGGAACAGCCTCAGTTTATAAAAGGCATCATCGGTTTAGAGACGGGGCATGGGGTTTATGGGTAGAAGCCTCCTTCTTTTGATATTTTGGAATTTATGCACCGCTTTTTCCGCTCGTAATCCTCTCCGAGCAGCGGGAGTAACTGGGCTGTCGACGGCATAATACAAGGCATCATACAAACCTCAGGTGGTTTTTGCGGTATATCATTAAATCAAAAGTTTGTCAAATCTCTGTTAGTGCGTATGAGACCAATCCCCCAACCCTCCATCGGGGACAACCTCCGCCACACGAGGGACAACCTCTTCTGCACGAGGGACAACCCCTGCTGCCGAGGGACAGCCTCCTCTGCACGAGGGCCAGCCCCCTCTGAACGAGGGACAACCCCTGCCACACGAGGGACAGCCCCCACGCCATTGGGGACACCCCCGCCACCGAGGGCCAGCCCCCTCTGCACGAGGAACAACCCCCGCGCTATTGGAGACACCCCTTTCCGCATAAGGACCAGCCCTCTCCGCACGAGGGCCAGCCCCCGCCGCCGAGGGCCAGC
Source organism: Treponema sp. (assembly GCA_031279635.1). Taxonomy (GTDB): domain Bacteria; phylum Spirochaetota; class Spirochaetia; order Treponematales; family Breznakiellaceae; genus WQXQ01. The sequence continues at coordinate 638 of JAITIC010000045.1, forward strand.
CCCCGCGCTATTGGAGACACCCCTTTCCACATGACGGAACCCCCACGCCCTAAAGCCGTTGGGATCCGACGCTCATGGTTGGATTTTTACACGAGACATTACGGGGGTTGCGCGTTACAGTTCCCTATAACTGTCTAAAATATCCTGAAAACTCCCCTGCTTTGCCACGATGCCATGGTCCAGCAACAGTATCGAATCGCAATGTTTCACCGTAACAAACCGTTGGGCGACAATGATTTTGGTCGCCGGAAACGCATAAATTTGTTCCAGCAGACGCTGTTGCGTGATGTTATCCTGGCAACTGGTGGGTTCGTCAAGAAGGATAAAACGCCGGGGCTTCACCAAGGCCCTGGCCAGCATCAAGCGCTGGATTTCCGCTTCGGAGAAGTTGCCGTGTTCCAGCAGGGCATCCGGCCCCTGACGCAGAGCAAGCGTCCTTTCGAGCAAGTCCGTCCTTTCCAGCGCCCGCAACACATCCTTACGCGAAACAGAGGGGTCATTACTGGTGATTATATCATGGATTTTACCCATAGGGATAACGCCGTTTTGCAGTACTACTCCTAATTGACGGCGCAAGCACCGCAGTTCAATGGCATCCAAATCATACCCGCCGTAAAAAATCTTTCCTCCGGCAAGGGGATAAAAACCGAGAGCCGCCTTGAGCAACGTCGATTTACCGCAGCCTGATGAACCGATAATGCCCAGACTTTGCCCTCCCTCTACCCTGAACGAAACATCCCGCAAGACAGGCATACCAAATTCACCATAATGAAAGGTCAGATGATTCACTTCCAGCACTCCTGTCATGTCTTTTGGAATGATCTTCTCCGGATTGTATTCGCATTCTCCTTTGAACAGGGGATTGATGCTGTGGATAAGCGCCGCAGCTTCGGGAAGTATGTTCAACGCTTTCAACAACCGCTGCACCGCCTTGTGAAGAATCATAAAGGTGGCCACAAAGGCGATGAAAACACCCACCTCCACATCGGTTGTCCGGGATATAAGGTAGAATACTGCGGCAGCGGAGCCAAACTGGAAAAACATCCGCACCGATTCGTTCAAGTTTTCCAGCATGGTGATCCGGCCCTTCAGATACCGTTTTTCCGCTTCGTATTCACTCCATTTCAGAAAGACCCGTTCCTCGGCGCGGGATGCCCTTATCCGCTGTATGCCTTCCAGCGCTTGGTGGTTAAACCCCGCCGCCATGTTTTCTATATCAATACAACGCCGGTGGTATTCAAAATTTTTACGCGCAATAAGGCCGTAAATAATAAAAAGACCCAGAAACATCAGCAGAACATAGCCTGCCGTTACCGCTTCCAGCCTGAAGAGGACGATGACATTTATAAACGAAAACAAAGCGGCCATGAGGGTTTGCAGGGTATTGATGGAAAACAGATTTTTCAGACGGTCGATCCCCTGTATCTTTTGCAAAAGCTCGCCGGTGGTATAACGGCTAAACAAAGGGAGTTTGAGGCTCAAAAGCCGGTCCCATACGCCCCCTTCCAGAGAGAGACTTATCTTGGTGATCATCCGCGATATGCTGATATTGGTAACAACGGCGAACCCTGTATTGGCAATATCGAAGCACAGGAGAACCATTACCACCTCAAACAACATGGCCCGCAGGGTATTGGGGACAATCGTATCGAATATCTGGGTTGAAACAATGGGAGGGATCACCGCCACAATGCTCGCAAGGAGGCTGAACAATATCATAATAACCAGTTCCTTGCCGATATGTTCTTTCAGCATAAACCTGATGACATCGCCAACGTGTATCGTCCCGTGCGGGAAGGGCCGCAAAACCGCCAAAGCCGCCGGAGTGATGGTCGCGGCAACGGCGGGGGTAAGACGGCTTATCCGGTTCGTTTCCGGGTCGTAAACACGGTATCCGGAGAAGCTGTGCGGCAGCAATGCCAGCGGCTTTCCTTCGGCGGTAGCGGCCACCATAGCGCCGCCGTCCTTTTCCCACCATTTTTCGCCAAGTTCAACTTCCTTGTAGCGGAGGCTGGAAAGGTACAGTATTTCGGTAATCAGATTTGGAAACATATGGTGAATATCACGGGGAGGTATTTTTATCCCCGTTTTGAAGTAATGACAGACAACCTTGCAGACTTTGATGCGGTTATCCTCTCCTTCAAATTCCTGTTTTTCGCCGAGCAGGGAAAGGCGGGCATTGACTTTGGTAAGCCGGTCCAGTGCGGCGTTTATATCCCGATTCATACGCTTTCCCCTTCCCGAAACAGGGACTCGTACCACGAAGATCGTTCAAGCAATTCCTGATGGGTGCCCCGATCCGCCACCCTGCCCTGATCCAGCAGGATAATCTCATCGTAACCGGTGATGGGAAAAAGCAGGTTGGTAGCCTGAACAATCGTGCAGCCCCGTTCAACCAAGTCCTGTTCCAGCGCCATTACCATATTGGGACCGATGGCCCCGTTTATGTCATCGAGAATAACGATTGAAGGTTTGTAGAGCAAGGCGCGGGCAATTTCTATTCGCTGCTGTTGTCCGCCGGAAAGAGAAGGGATGTTATCCGACAGCACATGATCGTAAGCCCCATCCAGAGACGTGATGAAATTGTGCATATCCACCGTTTGGGCCGCCCGGTATACTGCGGCATCGGACACGTTTTTGTCCCACAGGGTGATGTTGTCGCGCACACTGGCGTTAAAAAGAGTGATCTTTTGGTTGGCGCAGCCAATGGAGGCCGTGAACGTTTCCCGGTCGATATGTCCCGGCACCATGCCGTCGATAGTGATCTCTCCGGCGACAGGAGCGTAAACACCCTGCAACAATTTGATGACCGTGCTTTTCCCGCAGCCGGATTTGCCGACGAGAGCGGCTCGCTGCCCGGGCCGCAACAACAGGTTGAAATGTTCCAGCAACGGCGGGCCGCCAGGATATGAAAAAGTTACGTCTTTAAATTCGATAGAGCCCCGAAGTTTTTTAGGCGCTTGTTCCGGAACGGATAGGGAAACAGCCTGATCCGACCCGGAGGGGGTGTCGTCCGTCTTGGTTTCCAACTCGCGGTACAAACCTTTCAGACGGCTTTCCAGTTTGGCAAAGAGTTCCGTAGCGGCAAGCGCCCGGCCCATGGGGTAAAAAAATGCCGCCGCGTAGGCTTGAAAGGCCAGATAGGAACCAATGGAAAACTCCCGATTCATTATCCGCAGGGAGGAAATCAGCAGCAGGATATTGAGGAAGAAAATTTCAGGCAGATTGCCGAAAGGCCGGGAAGCATCGGCTTCGTCATCCTTGCTCTTGGCATTGATAATGCGGATTTTTGAGCTCATTATCTGTTGAAAAAAGTGTGTTTCCGATGCCGTGGCCTTAAACGCTTCGATGCTCCGCAGCCCGCGGACGCTGATCTGCCCGTCACGAAGCGTCAAATCCCGCAGCGAGTACGGTTCCTCTGGTACAGAGCGGGAAAAAGCCTTAACCAGCGCGGACTGCAATTTCTCCATCAACAAGTTGGCTATTACCAGTGCCAAAACGATGAGGGACATGGAAACGTCCATGCGGAGCATCATGTAATAATAAACCGCCACGCTAATCAGTGCGGAAAAAAGGGAGATTATATCCACCGTCAAGGTCTTGGATATAAGGGAGGAGGCACTGGCTCCCGACAGCAACGTAAAACGGTCCTTGTTACGAAATAAATCCAGCGGAGCGTTGAATAGCCGCCACATATACGCGGTCGTACCGGACAGTTCTATCTTATTGGCAAGTTTTAAGATGCAGTTTTTTTCCAGCCAGACGACCAGAGCGGAAAAAATCGCAACTCCGGTCATCAGGAGCAGCAAAACGGGCAGCCACTCAATAATATCATTAATCAGAATAGAATCGGTGAACACCCGCTTGAATATCGGGGACATGATCATCGGGAACGACAGCATGATCTCTAGGAGAACGATATAACAGAGCGCGGCGCGGTTGCCGTTCAAGAACGAACAGATGCGGGTTTTCCGTATTGACACTGCTACTTCTCCAAAAAAAACACGTCGATGGGACGCATTTCATCAATCACTATTGAAGCGGTACAGAGCGTAAGGTCGCCGAAGGCCTTGGGCGGCCCCAGCGAGGTGGTCCATTCATACCCCGTAACCGTCTCCTCCGAGGAAACCAGATTAAGATAGATTTCGTAACAAGCGGAGTCTCCCAGAAAATAGTTCGCCAGATCTTCGCTGTTGAGCCGGTCATAAAGATACTGCCTCGTTACCGGGTATTCGCTGATGATACTCACTGTCCCTATCATATTCCCATATATTCTTTTACTGATTGAGGCGGGATACACGCTTACCGGCAACCCTTTTTTGATTTGCCGCATCTGGTTCGCCGGAATATAAAGCAGACATTCAAGCGCCTTGCTCTGTTCCGCTTCCTTGGAAATGGTAAGCAGTTTTTGCCCCTGGTATACATAATCCCCCCGTCGTACATAGGTGTCTATCACCCGGCCCGCTTCCCAAGTAACGATGCGGCTCTTGTAGAGCAGTTCGGTACGTTTTTCTTCAATCAGACTCTCGGAAGCCCCGGATTCCAGCAGGGTGTTGATCTCCGCTATCAAATCGTACTGTTCTATCCGCGCCACCACTTGGTCTCTTTCCAGAAACATCCCCGGTATCGGCGTAAAATCCAAGAGCATTCCTTCGTCGGCGGTGTAAATATTGATGACGCTGCCGCTGCGCACCAAGACTCCGGACACCTCTTCGCGGACTTGCATAGCGCCAAAAAATCCCCACACCAAAGCCGCCATAAACACCAGCAACACCGCGCCCAAAGCAAGCCACGCCTTGATGTTGATGACCACCATCATCCGGTCGATATTTTCCACCGTTTCGGTTAATGCTTGTTTTTCGTCTATGCTGTTCGCCATGATCTATCTTACCTCGTATTCCGCGTAAGGCTTTACCCGCATTCGCAGCCCCTCGAATTCATGGGTTGCGGCATCATAAGAAATAGCCCCCATCACCGAGGGATAATCCCGCAGGTTTTGCAGGTAACGGATAATAGCGGCGCTTGCCGTGGAACCTTCGGCATTCATCGCGTTTGCGAGAAGGCGCACCGCTTCATAACCGGCCACTTCGTAGGAGTCCGGAACCCTTCCGTAGGCCGCGTTAAAATCCGCGAGAAACGTGGCATCCATGTCTTCCAAACTGTACACGATGCCAAAAAGATTTTCCATGTAATTTCCGACCAGACTGTGGAAGTCAACGATGTTGAAGGTTTCCGAAAAAAACGGCATGGAGACACCTGCGCCCCGAATTCTTTGTATCGGTTCGATTACATACATAATAGAAGACGCAAGCACAAGCCCGTCGCACCCAAAAGCCCGCCAGCGCCGCAACAGTTCCCCCACATTGGCGGCGGTTACGCTTGTTACCCGGTCAACGACCGGAATATACCGCTTCATCAATTCCCGCTCCACCATCCAAGCAAGATCTTTCCCATAGGTGTCCTCGGTAAAAAAGATCGCGGGGCGGCGAATGCCTTCCGCTTCCATAAAATCCGCTAGGGCGCGCGCATACACCTGATCATTCGCAACGATACGATAAATATACTGATAGTCCTGCTCAAAGAGCGCTATGCTGGTGGCGGCGGGGGTTATCATAACAATCTGCCGTTCTTCATAAATATCTTCGACATAATAGCAGACATCTGAATTCCAATGACCCACCACGGCGGTAATGCCGGAACTGGAAAACGTTTCGGCTATCGCCTGCGCGGTATTGGCATCGTTGCGGTCGTCCCGAACCACGAGGCTCAAGGGTTTGCCGAGAATCCCGCCTGAATCGTTCACCTGATGTACCGCCAGATCCAGCGCTTCCCGCAGGTAATGGTCATTATCCCACTGAGACGCGGGATACACCACGCCGATGGTAACAGTCTGCGCGTCAGGCCCGTTATACCGCCGCTCTTCCCCGTCTTCGTCAGCGCAGGAAACAAGTGTCAGCGCGCAGACGAGAAAAAACGGCGCGGCTCTGTAACAGGATAATAACAACTTTTTCACTTTACTCCTTTCGGGCAGACCGAGGTTGTTTCAAAATTTTATTTTTGGGAAACCCCTATATGTAACACCCGCCATCGTAGCAATTTTAACGATTTATAGCAATACGGCCCGCCTTTCACACAAGCAGACACTACTCCTTCTTTAGTATGGGGTTTATTAGACTTGTTTAAAAACCCGTTGGTTATCTCACAAGTCTAGCGGTTTTTCAGGCTAAAGCCTTGCAAAACCGCTTTTTATTGGAAGTTGTTCAGAAACTGAAGTTTCTAAACAACTCTGTTTAAGATAAACCCGCCCAGCAACGTTTGGATACCATGCGCATGGGTTTGTTCCGCAGAGGAGGGGGACTTTCCCCTCTTTATATTTTCTGGGCAACAACGCTATACTGTCCGCTATGACGGTGCAAGCTCTCTTTGAACGAAGCAAGGAATGGAACCGAACACAGGCCGCATTCTCAGGAATCGCCGCTTTTGACGAACCGATGTCCCGGCACACCACGTTCAACATCGGCGGCCCGGCAGACCTCTACCTCAAACCAGACGCGGCGTGTTTTGTTCCCTATACAACCGCTCTGCTGAGACTGGCCCGCGCACAAGCCCTTCCCGTATTCATTCTCGGCGGCGGCGCAAACCTGCTCGTGTCCGACAAGGGGATACGCGGTGTCGTACTCGATACCGGTTCATGGACAGGAGACTTTGCCGTATCGAAAAAACCGGAAGGGGGAAGTTGCGGCGACAAAAGTTGCCGGTTCCTCGCCGCAGCCCATACAAAACCTTCATGCCGTTATTGGGTTGTGCAGGCTTGCGCCGCGCCCTCTCTGGGGGACAGTCCCGCAAGGCCCCCGCTTGGTACCCCGGTGGAAAACAACACTCCCGCCGCCGTCCATGTAAGGTTCCGTTCCGGCACCCTCACCGACGATGCCGTTCGCTGGGCCGCTGCCAACGGACTTTCCGGCCTTGAAGACTTTGCCGGCCTTCCGGGAACCATCGGCGGCGCGGTATGGATGAACGCCCGCTGTTATGAACGCTCGGTGTCGGACATCCTCATTGAAACGACTTTCCTTGATGAACGTCTCAAACGAGTAACCGTACCCGCAGACTCTGCCGCCTTTGCCTACAAGAAAAGCCCCTTTCAGGGCCGGAATGCCGTCATCTTGGAAACGGCCGTTTCCCTCCACTCAGGCGATTCCGCGCTTATCGCCGAAAGAACCGCCGTCCGCCGGGCAGAACGCGAAACAAAAGGCCATTTCCACTACCCGTCGGCGGGTTCCGTATTCAAAAACAACCGCGATTTCGGCAAACCGGCGGGAAAGATCGTCGAGGAACTGGGGCTTCGCGGCTTCCAGATCGGAGGAGCGCAGATCGCCCCGTGGCACGGTAACTTTATCATCAACACAGGCGGCGCGTCCGCAGACGACGTAAAACAGCTCATCACGATCATGGAAGAAAAAGCCCTCCAGACATTTGGCCTCAAACTCGAACGCGAGATAATTTACGCAGGATAACGGAACATGAGACGGGAATCACGATCGACCACGGATTACGCGGATTAGCGCGAATGAACACAGATCTTTCGTTTTTTCTTCATTCATGTCAATCCGTGTCAATCCGCGAACATCCGCGCTTTTTTGTGATTGCTTCCCTGTGATTATTTCCCCAGCACGATGTCTGAGAAAATATTCTCGTAGAGTTCCTGCTTGCCGCTCGTCCAGCCGGCCTTGCCATAGTCCGTGGCGAGAGCCGCGAGTGCCTCAAGCGTGAACCCGCCCTTCTC
>JAITIC010000068.1 GCA_031279635.1 Treponema sp.
GCCACCGCGTCCGTTATGAGTTTTTCCCGTTCTTTTGTGTCCATAGGTATCCCCTCCCGTGGGATACCTCAAGTATATCATACTTTCCCCTTTTGCCCCGAAAAAGAAATTGCACCCGCAAAGAACCGCGCCGGAACCAGGGCATGTCCGGAACAACCTTACCAAAAAAACCGCAACAGGGTACACTAGCGTCATGGTTACCATAAAAGAAATTGCCCGGTTAACCAACGTTTCCACCGCCACAGTATCCAATGTGCTTAACGGAAAATCCGGGGCGGCAGGCGCTGCCAAATCCGGGGAAATTATTGAGGTAGCCCGAAGACTCCGCTACAAGCCCAATACGCTTGCCAAAGGCCTTAAACAGCAAAAGACCAATACCCTGGGCATTATCGCGGAAGACCTGACCGTGTTTAACGCTCCGGAAATTGTGGACGGCATTGACGCCTTTTGCGAAGAAAACGGTTATGAAATCATTCTGGCCAACATGCGGCTTTTCAAACGCTACCATAACGATTTTACCGACACCCTCCGGCATCATGAACTGCTGGACGCAGTGCTGCAGAACATGGACGCCAAACAGGTTGAGGGTATTGTATATGTGGGCTATCACTGCCGTGAAATCGCCTACGTTCCTTCCGGGCTGCAGGTCCCTTTTGTATATGCCTACTGTTATCCCCCAAAGGGGGTTTATCCTTCGGTGCTTTATGATGATGAAAAGGCCGCAAATGATGTGACGGAACTCTTAATAAAAAAAGGCCACCGGAATATCGGCGTAATCTGCGGCCCCGCTTCAAGCTACCACACCCAGAGAAGGCTTTGCGGTTTTAACCGGGCCCTGGCGGAACACGGCCTTCCCACCAGGCCGGAACTGGTACTGTACGGCGATTGGGAACGGCCTTCCGGATACCGCCTTGCGGGAACGCTTATTGATTTGGGAGTAACGGCGATTTTTTGTTTTAACGACCTTATGGCTTCCGGTGTTTACGGTCTGGCCGCGGAACGGGGTCTTAAAATCGGTAAGGATATTTCCCTTTTCGGCTTTGACAACCGCGACATCAGCCAGGGCTATATTCCGGCCCTTTCCACCGTTGAGCTGCCCCTGCACGAAATCGGCCGTGTGTGCGCGGAGATCATTCTGAACCAGATAAACCAGCGCCGTACCAGAAAAAAGCGGGTTTTTCTGCCTTGCGCTATTCATGAGAGGTATTCTGTTTGCGCTTATACGGAGCAGCCCTGGATCACCACCATGGGCAGTACGGGATCTTCTCCTGTCCGTGTGGTCAGTGGTTAAATCGGAAATTGCCGGCCTTGACCAAGGCAGGTGCAATCAATAGTATTAAGACAGGTTCTAAAAACAAAAGTTTTTGGATAATTTGCAGTCTATTCAAGACAAGGAGCGTTTTATGACCAGTTATAAGGATTTGGGCCTGGTAAACACCAAAGAGATGTTCAAGAAGGCGGTAAGCGGCGGATTCGCCATTCCGGCCTACAACTTCAACAATATGGAACAGATGCAGGCGATCATTCAGGCCTGTGTGGAGACCAAGTCGCCGGTGATCCTCCAGGTTTCGGCGGGCGCGCGGAAGTACGCCAACCAGAACATTCTGAAGAACATGGCCAAGGGTGCGGTGGAATACTCCCACGAGCTGGGCTATGATATCCCCATCGTGCTGCACCTGGACCACGGCGACAGTTTCGATCTTTGCAAGAGCTGTATTGAGACCGGTTTTTCCTCGGTCATGATCGACGGTTCCCACCTGCCCTACGAGGAAAACGTGGTGCTGACCAAACAGGTCTGCGAATTCGCCCATTCCCAGAAGGACTATGTTACCGTCGAAGGGGAGTTGGGAGTGCTCGCCGGCGTGGAAGACGACGTTTCCGCCGAACACAGCCACTACACCCAGCCTTCGGAAGTGGTGGACTTTGTAAGCAAAACCAATGTCGATTCGCTGGCGATCTCCATCGGTACAAGCCACGGCCGGGCCAAGTTCAAACCGGAACAGTGCACGAGGGACGCCAACGGCATCCTCATTCCGCCTCCGCTGCGTTTCGACATTCTTGAGGAAATCGAAAAGCAGATCCCCGGTTTCCCCATCGTGCTCCACGGCTCTTCCTCGGTGCCCGTTGAGTACGTACAGATCATCGAGAAATACGGCGGCAAGCTCTCCGACTCAGTCGGCATCCCCGAAGAACAGCTCCGCAGGGCCGCCAAGAGCGCGGTCTGCAAGATCAACATCGACTCCGACGGCCGCCTTGCCATGACCGCGATGATCCGCAAGGTTTTCGCGGAAAAACCGGAGGAGTTTGATCCCCGCAAATACCTGGGCCCCGCCCGCGACGAGCTGAAAAAACTCTACGCCCACAAAAACAAAAACGTACTGGGCTCCGCAGGTCAGGCGTAAGCGCCGCCGGCCCGCCCTTCGACTTTTGCCTGTCGAAGGGCGGATTTATCGCAGACCATCACGGACAAAACCGATATAATAGTATGCGGGAAGTTAAAAAAGGAAAACTACGGTATGAAAACGAAAGTTTTCGTATCCGCGGGTGTCTTTATGAAGCAAACAGGAAACCGGACGCAGGTTTCCCGGAGGCTGCATAGCGGGAAGCCCGCATAAATGCCTGGAAATTGAGATGCAAAAGGCCGCAGTTCCCTGTGAAGCGGAACAGGCGCTCCCTATATGACGGCAAGCCGCTCAAACAGGTATACCGCCCTGATTTTGTCTGTGTCGGGAGAAGCATAATAGCAATAACGGCGGTACATAAGCTTGGCGGCGAACAGAGAGCATTTTCAAATATTCTTTCGGCCGCGGGAACAAGTGTGGGATTTCCGGTACATTTTGGGCGAACCTCAAAGCGGAAATAATCGAGGTATCGGTTAATTCGTCCGTGTCTGTCCGTGTAATGGGGCTGTCCGAATAAGTTTTTCAAACTTCCTGGACATCCCCAGGCTCATTTTGTATTCGGAATTGCTGACCCTGGCAATGCGGGGACTTGATACAGAGGCAGGTATTGGGGTATAGTGAAATGAAGTTTCTTTCGGCGTGCGTTTGCCGGCGCGGCGCGTACGGCTGACTAAAGTCAGCCTACGGCAGTTGGTTGCGGGGGCGGTTAAGGGGCGCCGGCGCGAGTTGATTTTTTTTATTAACACGCCTTTCGGCGTGCGTTTGCCGGCGCGGCGCGCAGGCTGACTAAAGTCAGCGTACGGCAGCTGGTTGCGGGGCGGTTAAGGGGCGCCGGCGCGAGTTGATTTTTTTATTAACACGCCTTTCGGCGTGCGTTTGCCGGCGTGGTGAAATGGCAGACACGGTAGACTCAAAATCTACTGAGGGCAACCTCGTGAGAGTTCAAGTCTCTCCGCCGGCATGATGTAATTCCTTATTTAAGAGCCTGCGGGACTTTGCGTCAAATTCCTCTTTTTACCTCTTCCTTCCGCGCCTTCGTGCTTGGATTCTTCTTCGCAAACAGTGCGGTTTCAATGAAAAAAGTAAATGCTTTTATTTCCGCATACAGCCTCATTGCCTCCGCATTTATATTTTCATATTAGAATTGTGCGGAAACTTCAGTTTCAGCACAAGTTCCGCTGAAAACAAAGACAAGGTTTCTGAATTATACCCCGGCATACTGTTTGGTTCAGAGGCGATAAGGAAGTGTATATAAATAAAGTTTACAAATTAGTGGATATAGTATAATTCCATTCACCATGAAAATCAGCATTTGTAATATTGATTTCACTGAAAGCTTCATCACTGATTTTTATG
>JAITIC010000091.1 GCA_031279635.1 Treponema sp.
TCCGCTACCCCCACTCTCTTCTCTCGCGGGCTGTATCAATCTTCTCCTACCGGCTGCCGATTACCCGTACCGCGGCGCCGTCGGTAAGAAATTGCTGTCCCTGAACCACCACCGCTTCCCCGCTTTCAAGGCCGCTTTTTATCTCCACTTCTCCATCTACGCTTACCCCGGTCTCTATTTCCCTCATGCGTACCGTTTCCCCCGATACCACATACACCACCGTGGTTCCCCGGTTTTCAACCACCGCGTCTTCGGGGATGGATACGACATCCTGATACGTCCGGGTGTTGAGTTTAATCCGCGCGAACATTCCCGAATTGATCCGGGGATCCTCACGGGAAAAACGCAGAATGATCTGTTTTGTCCGGGAAACCGGATCGACCACCGGGGAAAGGCGGATCACTTCCGCCGCGAAAACCTCTCCCGGAAAAGCCTCCAGAAACACATCGGAGCGGAGCCCGGTACGAAGCTGCCCGACCTCCCGTTCAGGGATGGCGGCCTCGATTTCCACGGACCCGGCGGCCGCCAGGGTTACTAGGGTGGTAGCGGTAGAAACGGTCGATCCCGCGGTGAGGGGATGGGAGACCACCGTTCCCGAAATGGGCGCGTAGACAGGGCTTAACGAATAGACCGTGCCCGGACGGGACGGATCGACCTCCGCCACCAGCGCGCCCTTTTGTACCAGGGAACCAAGGCTGACCTTCATGGAAACCAGTTTGCCCGCGGCGTCGGGAACGACGGCTACCTGCTTTTCGCTGACGATGTTGCCGTTTACCTCGATGTACGCCTGGAGGGTCCGCCTTTCCGCGTGTGCCGTGCGGACCGCGAAGACCGTATCCCGGCTCTGGTTTTCCGAAGCTCCCGGCCCCGGCCCCATACCCGATCCGGCGGTATTAGTATTCGCCAGTTTTGGGGGGATAAAAATGAAAGCCGCCGCCAGGGCCGCCACAATTACAAGTATCACTAATTTTTTCAAGGCCGCCTCCTCATCCGTCGCAACCTAAAACGTAAAAGCCCTGTTCAATTCTTTATCCAGATCCAGTACCGCCGCGATAAAATTGTAGTATTCCTGCTGAACCTGATATTTTGCCTGTAATAAGCTGTCCCCGGCGTTACGCAGGCTCTGGTAATCCGCGGCCCCCTGGCGGTAGGCTTCCCCGTACATTTCGTAGGTGCTTTCCGCCAATTCTACATTCAACGCGAGGACCTCTATAGTTTCTCTGCTTTGGTGAATCGTCCGTTCGTACTGCCTGATACGATCTTCCCGGTTTCGTAACGATTCGGCAAGTTGTAATTGGGAGGATTGAATACTGTCGTCAAGGGCATCCATCTGCGTTTTGGCCGCGGACCAGGGCAGGAAGCTGTCGATGTTGATACCCAGAGTGATGGAAAAAGAACCGGCGTTGTCGTTCCAGGCTTCATTATCGTAAAGGGGATTGGCGTTCCAGGAAAACCGCAGGCCCGGTATATACGCTTCATGCCACGCCGCTTTCCGCTGGGCTTCCAGGGCCTTTATTCCCTGCCGCAATACCGCCGCTTCAAGTGAATCGTCTCCGCTGCTTTCACCAGCAACAACAGTACCGTCATATTCAAGATTTCCCTGTAACCGCAGTTCGGTTTCCTGTTCAATACCCAGTACCGCCTTAAAGGAGTCCAGGGCATTGGCGTACAGGGTTTCGGCGTTTCGCAGCTGGGGCCGCTGGTTTTCCAGATCCACCCGCGCCGAGCGTTCATCCAGCCGGGAAGCCTGCCCGGCTCTTGCGAGAGCGGCGCTTTCTTCATACCGCGCCCGGGCGCTTTCCAGGCTTTGGGATACCAATTCCTTATTGGCCTGTAACAGGAGAATTTGATAAAAAAGTTTTCGTACCTGTAATTCCAGTTCCTGCCCGGCCATTTCGCGGCTTAAAAGGCCCGCCTCATAGTCCGCCCTAGCTTTCTTTATGTTTTCTATTACCGCGGTAGATACGCTGAAGGACGCCGACAGCGAAATGCCCGGAGTCCATTCGTTCCGTTCCGGGGATACCGGCCCGGTGATCGAACTGGGATGGCTGATCCCCGCGGAGGCGCTCAGGGAGGGCAAGAGGCTGTTCCAGGACCGGTCGCTGGCTCTCTTTTTTCCCGCGGTTTCCAGGGTACTCCGCCGCAGCCCAAGGTTGTTATCCAGCGCGATCCGTACCGCCTCATCAACGGTGAGGGCGCTTTGGGACGGGACGGTTTGCCCCCGGGCTTCGGCAAAACAAAGGATGATGAGGATCATGCAAAGGAGAGGACTTCTTTTCATAAATGAAAAAATAAAAACCTTAAAAAAAAAAAGCCATTAACATGGGATAAACAATTTATAATTTTTTGTTATATTTGTTTTTTCCCTTGAGCATAAAAACAGTTCAGACGAGTATACTATTCTACCCTGAATTCCCGGTCTTTTTATACCAACAATGTCAACGGTTTATAACGCGAATTCCCTGGCGTTCTACGGACATTCCGTAGAACGCCAGGGAAAGTTCTCTTGTTTCATTTATTTTTATTCGCAGTGGGGTCTAATACCCAAGAACCCAAGCGCGGGGAGCCTTGGGGCGGGGAGGTTCATTTAGCGGCGCGGCGGAGCGCCCGGCGTCCCCGGCTGCCCGCCTGGTCCGGGAGAACCGCTCGCGGTTCCTACTGTCGCGTACGCGGAGCCGGTGAAGGTTCCCGCCGCGCTTCCTTTGGCGTAGGCTGCGCCGGAGTAAAGGCCGTGAAAATTCTCGCCCCCTGATACGCTGCCTCCCGCATACAGGGTGTAGCTTGTTCCCCGCGCCATTCCACTGCCGCCAAACAGCATACAGACCGTGCCATTGTAGGCGCGGGGCATCTTGAAGGTCATAATCTCCGCGCCGTCCGCCGCTTCAATATGATAGAGCGAAGCGTAACTCACATTGCACTCAACCGTGCATACTGTGGCGCTTGCGGTCGGTTTGCTGGTGGCCCCGCCAAAGCCGATAAGCGTGCCTCCTGTAACGGCGAAGGTGTTATTGTCGCAGTCAAAACCTTCTTCCGGCGCGGTGGTTCCCAGGGCAATCACCGTGCCGCCTGAAATGGCGATGGTCCCGTTGCTGTCAATGCCGTCGTTGCCGCTGGCGTTGCAAAAGACCTTGCCTCCGGTGATAAGGATATGCCCGCTTTTACCGTCATCGCCGCCCGACGCGTTTATCGCGTCATCATAGCTGTTAATCTCAACAACACCGCCGTTGATGGCAAGGGTGTACTCACATTCCAGCCCTTCCGCCCCATCGGTATACGTTTTGATGGCAATAGTCCCGTTGTTGATGCTTAGGTTCTTGTCGCTTTTGATTGCCTTTGATTTTGTGTCATAGACTGCGCTGTAGGTATATGTTTCGCCGGTGGTGGTAACGTTAAGCGTCCCACCGTTAATGGTAATATCCCCGTCAACGCTGATTCCCTTGCCGCCCGTGCCGGTACTCAAAATGGCAAAGGTCCCGCCGTTTATCAGGAGATCGCCGTCACATTTAATGCCCGCGCAGGCGGTCGTCTTGTCCGCTTCGTCGGCGCTTGTGTCCCAGTAACCGTTGCCCGCGGTGTTCAAGGTGAACGCGCCGGAATGTATGGTGATATTGCCGTCGGCGTTCAAGGCCTTTGAGCCGTTGCCGTACACCGTAATGGCGATGTCCGGCGCTGTCCCGCCGCCGTCTGTTCCCAGAACAATGTTCCCGTCGCTCTTTATGCCGTGGGCTTTCACATCCTCCTCGGTTGTAACAATGCTGAAAGCGCCTCCGGTGATGGTAACGCCCTCATCCCCCTGAATGCCGTCTCCTTTTGTCCGCGCCGTAAAAGCGCCGCCCGAAACGTTTACTGTTTTGGCGTGGACGCCGTCCTTCACGGCTTCTTTCGCCCAAATCGTTCCGCCGGTTTGGGTAAACGCGCCTTTGGCAGCGATTGCGTGCGCCGTCTTCCCGCGTACTTCAAGGCGCCCGCCGCCGCTTACCGCAAAATCGCCTTTACTGTAAAACGCCGCCTTCTGACCGCCCTCCGCACCGTCTATCAGCCGGTTCCCTGTTCCATCAACAAGGGTAACGTTCATTGCTTTCGAGCCGTCGTTGTTAATGGCGGCTCCCGACAGGCTGGCAAGTTCCAGTCCGTTGAGATACAGGTTAAACGCATGATTGCCGGTAAAGGTGATCGAACCGTCTGCGCACGTCCCTTGTACCACGATATTCGCGTCCGCCTGAGTAAGCGTTACGGTTACGTGGTTTGTTTCCGCGTTCACTTCCGCGTTTGCGCCGGG
>JAITIC010000120.1 GCA_031279635.1 Treponema sp.
TGTAGACACATTATGGACAGACTACCTTAAAACAGGCATTTTGCGCACCGTTTTGGTACAAAACGGGAGCAAATGCAAGGTCTGTCCGCAAAGTAACCGACTTTGTGGACAGACACTAATTCTTCATTTACTCACTGCTCATTCTTCTTTCTTTCCCTACTTGGTCAGTACCTCTTCCCTGTCCGCCAAAGTTACTTCCAGCGTGCCGGGCCTGCCGTTTCTGAGAATCTCCACGCTGATCTTGTCGCCGGGCTTGTTGTCTTCCAGCGCCGAATAGAGGTCGGCAAGGGTGTTGGTTTTCATGCCGTCCACCGAGGTGATAATGTCCCCGCCAAGGTAGATTACGTTGCGGCCGTACTGTACCGGCTCACTGCCCTGGCGGATACCGGCTTTCTCGGCGAGGCCGTTTCGCGTGACGCGGGAAACCAGCAGGCCCGAATTGACCGGAAGTTTCGCGTAGCGGACAAGGCCGGGGAATATCTGCACAACCGTGGCGTCGATCCAGCCCCGGCGCACTTTGCCGTAGCGGATCAGTTCCGTCACCACCCGCTTGGCGGTGTTCACCGGCACCGCGAAACCGATTCCCACCGAGCCGCCGGAGGGAGAAAAAATCATCGTGTTGATCCCTATCATGCGGCCCTGGGTGTCAAGGAGGGGGCCGCCGGAATTGCCGGGGTTTATTGAGGCGTCGGTCTGGATCATGTCGCGGATAATGTGCTGCTGCGAAGTCTGAATGGGCCTGCCGAGACCGGAGACGATGCCCACCGTAAGTGTCCGCTCCAGCGCGAAAGGATTCCCGATAGCCAGCACTTTTTGCCCCACCTTGAGACCGCTAGAGTCGCCGTAAGGCACAACGCGCAGTTCCGTTCCCTTGGGAGGATCAAACTTCAGCACGGCAAGATCGTTTTCCGCGTCAGTCCCCACCACGGTTCCCTCGGCCTGGCTGCCGTCGGCGAAGTTGATGAACACCTTGTAGGCGTTTTCAATCACGTGGTTATTGGTCAGCACATAGCCCTTGGTATCGATAATTGAACCCGACCCGGAACCGCCTTCCTGGGGAACCGGCTCCAGGAACCAGTTGATTGCCATGGTCTCTGTGGTGATATTGACGACCGCCGGGTTGAGACGCTCGTAAATGCTGATGTTTTCCTGCTCTTCATTTGTATAGGGAAGGACATCCGCCGTATTGACCGCCGCCCCGGATATCGATCGGTCGGCGTAAGCGGCCGGCTCCGGCGCGGGAGACTCCGCCTCAACCTGCCCGGAGGCGATCTCCGTCTCCGTTTGGGCGTTTCCCGCTTTTTTGGGAAAAATATCGAGAAAACCTATGCCAAGGGCAAACAGTACCACTATAAGACCGCTGAGGAGTGAAAAAAATATAACCTGTCCCCGGCTGTACCACTTTATCATAACGCCTCCAAATAGCCGCGCGCTTCGCGCTCTGCTTCCAATATACATAAAAAAAGCCGATAATAAAAGCGGTATGCGTTTTTTTGTGCCCCAAAAACAGTTTTTTTCGATTGCCCTGGCGGTTTGTCTTGCCGCCGCATTCCCCCTGAGCGGCCTGGATCTGCCCCTTTCGCAAATCAGCGACGATTCTTCCCTGCGGATAAGCCTGAAAGATTCCTGGCTTACCGAAATCCCCGGCAGGGTGATGGGGAAGCGGCCGGCCGTCTACAACCTGGAAGGCGGCGGCAGGGTGGAACTGCGGGTGGAGGCGGGCCGTGACGAATTTATGATCATCCTCGCGCGGGAACAGTTCTCAGGCCGTGTGGATGATGGGGCGGGCGCGGCCTCCCGCAGAGCTACCGGCTCTTTTCCCGGCTGGGCTCAGGGTTCCTGGATACTCACCCGCCGGAGGGATACGGGGGAGCCTGCCCGCATCAGGATCTTTCTCCGCAGCGATCCCTGGATGTATATCCAATTCCGGCCCCTGTCCGCCGACAAGTGCCGGATGGACGTGGTACTCTACGAAGCCTACGTTACCCGTTCCCTGTCACTGCCGGTTCCCTTTGAACGGCTTTACACCATGCCGCTTGCGGAACTGCTGAGTTTGGCGGGGGATAAATTTCCCCGGCGGTATTTTGAGCCGGATCCGGCCCTGTACCGCAGCCAGCGGCGCTTTATCGCCAATGTCCGGGAGCGGCTGCCGGAACTGACTTTTGCCGATGACGGCGCCATTGACGAAAACGGAAACTACGTGTTTATCGAAACCCTGGAAAGCCAGACCGCCGCCGGCCTTAACTGCTCAGGTTTTTCCAAATGGCTCGTAGACGGTATCCTCCGGCCGGTCACCGGAAAACGGCTTGTCATCCCGCCGCTAAAGGCGCGGTTCGGGGAGCGTGGTTCCTCGTTTACCGAACCCTGGGAAGAAATCCGGCAGCCTTTCTTCGGCCTTGACTGGGTGAGAAATCTTGCCTCGGAGACATGGACTACCCTCCGTTCCCCCGCCTATGCTTCCCTTGCGGAATTCGAGGTACGAAGCGAGCCTTTCTCCCAGATGATTGTCCGCAGGGACGGGAGCACAACAATCCGTTTATATCCGGGCTTTCTTGAAAACGCCGGTTACGGCTTTGAGGGAATCCATCCCCTGCTGTACACCCTGGCCGTCGACGATCCCGACTCGTTTTACCTGGCGGCGATAAACACCGAAACAGGACCGGCCACAACTGAAGAAAACCCCCGCGGCCGTCCCCGTATGCGTCAGTACTTTCACATCGCCGCGCTCATTCCCTATTTCAACGAATACGGTGAGTTTCGCGTCACGGTATTCGAAAGCGCCGAGGAAACCTCCTTCAACGCCTTCAAAACCCGCTACCCCGGCCACTACGTCAACCTCGTGCGCCTTCCCGTTGAGACGGTTTTTGATCCGTAAGCAAGCTTCTCATTACCCGCCCCTCCATTGTATACTAATCTCATGCAGAGCGGCATTGAGGCGGCGGTCTTTGACCTGGACGGAACCCTGTACCCCAACTACCGTCTGTACGTCAGGCTGGTACCCTTTATCCTTAAAGAACTGCCGCTGCTCCGGGCCTTTGGCAGGGCCAGGACGATCATCCGCGCCGGGCAGGACGCGCGGAGCGGAGCCGGGTCAGCGCCGCTCTCCGACCGCGGGCCTCCCCGCAAAGGGGTGGCGAACCTGCGGTTCACCGCTCAAAGCGCAGGTTTGAGCAGGCTTCCCCCTTCCCCTGAATTGTTCCCCGATTTTTACGATTACCAGGCGGCAATCATCGCGGATATACTCGGAGCGCCGCCCGCGCTGGTTAAGGAAAAAACGGAGCGTCTTATCTACCGGGGCTGGGAGCCGCATTTCAAAAAAATCAGGCTTTTTCCCCACGTAAAGGAAACTCTTGCGGCGCTGCGGCAGGCGGGTTTCAGGCTGGGGATGCTCTCGGATTTTCCCCCGGAAACCAAGCTGGCCTATCTGGGCATCGGGGATTGCTGGGACGTGGCGCTCTGCTCGGAGCGGCTCGGCGCGCTGAAGCCGGACCGTCGTCCTTTTGACGAGTTGGCCGCGGCGCTGGGCATCCCGCCGGAGCGGGTACTCTACGTGGGGAACAGCAGCCGCTACGATGTGGAAGGAGCCGCCCGCGCGGGGATGAAGACCGCCCTGCTCACGGGCCTGTTATCCGAAACCGGCGCGGGAAGCGGGGGCCGTACCGTTTCCCCGGATTTTATCTTCCATGACTATCGCCAATTACGCGATTATATGATACATTAGCTCAATGGGTTTTTTCACAATCGGCAATCTCTTAACCCTCGGTATTGTGGCCTTGAGCCTTGTACTTTACCGGTATCTGGACAAGAACAACCGTTCCCTGGACAAGGTGCGCAAATATGCTGATAAGTGCAAGGAAGACATTGCCGCCTACACGGAGCAGAAAAGCGCCGCAATCAAGGACTTCGGCATTGCCCTGGAAGTGGAGCGCAAAGCCGCGGCGGAGCTGATGCGGCATATTCGTACCGTTACCGATGAAGAACTTGCCGAAAAAGCCCAGGTTATCACCCGGATCGACGAGCGGATACGGGCCTATGATTCCTCAATGGAAGAATTGATCAAAATGACCGGCAGGGTTCAGGAGAATTTGGACCGCATTCGGGATGAATCCGCCTTTGTGGAAAGCACCGGTAAAAAAGTCGGCGATCTCAGGGAAAAACTTGAACATATTGAAAAAGCGGTTGCGGGAACGGAAAAAAAGCTCGGCGAGGCGGAAGTCCGTTTTGAGCGGGAAAGCGCCGCGGCCCTGGAAAACGCCGCCGGGTCGGTGCTTGCCGAGGCGCGCTCCCGGCTTTCAGATTTTGAGGCCGGCGCGGAAACTATTGAGCGCCGCGTGGAGGAGCATCGGGAAGCGGTAGCCAGAGTGGAACAGGAGCGGGAAGCGGCTCTGGCGCGGGACATCGAGATCATCAACAAAACCCTTAAAGAAGCGGTGGAACGGGCGGGGAACCGCGCCGACAAAATAGAAGACGCGGCCCTGGTAAAGCTGCGGGATCAGGCCCAGGAGCGGCTCAAGGAGTTCAAAATCCTCTGGGAAGAAAAAATCAAGAGCGCCCAGGAAACCGTAAAGACCCGGCTTGGGGAAATTCAGGAACAGCTCAAGAGCGGCCGGGAAGAATGGAAAGCCGAAAGCTCCGGCATTGAGGCCCGGCAAAAAGCTTACCGCGACGAATGGAAGAAAGACGTCCAGGAACTAAACGCCTTGGCAAAACAGCAAAAAACCGAGATAGACGCCGCTCTCGCCGAACAACGGGACATATTGAACGCCGGGGCGGCAAAGCAGCGGAACGAGTTGAGCGCGGCCATAAGCCGGCAGGAAAGCGAATGGAGTCAGCGTTTCAAGGACTTGAGCGAACTCTCCGCACGGCAGCTCGAAACGCTGAACACCGCCATCGCCGTGCAGGGTGAGGAATTGAGCGCCGCCCTGACAAAGCGACGGGAAGAGTGGGAAAAAGCTGTTGAGGAATTGTCCGGCCTTATCAAGCGGCAAAGCGGGGAAATGGGCGAGGCCATCGTCAGGCAAAAAAAAGAATGGTCGCTCCTTTCGCAGGAGGCGGAGCGGAACATTATTGCCGCCGCCGAGGCGCGGCTTGGGGAATACAAGCAGGCCCAGGCGGAGGACTTCAAACAGCTGGAGGCGCTTTCAGGCGACGTGACCCGGCTGGAAACGGAACTCCGGCGTTCCATGCAGGACATTACGGCCAAAGTCAACGGCGATTTCGCCCGCTTTGAGGAAGAGTCCCGCCGGGGGCGGGAAAACGCCGCTGCGGAATTCGATTCCCAGGTTCAGGCGCTGCGGGGGGAACTGGACAAGGCGGGCAAAGAACTTGACGGCCTTAAAGCGCAGGCTATTGAAAATGTTTCCGAAAAACTCAAACTCTTTGAGGATGAGTTCTCCGAAGACCTCGCCAGGCGGAGCGCCGATATTGAAAACCGCCTTAGCCAATGGAACGAAGAACTGAACAAGCGGCTTGAGGAAATCGCCGGAGCGGGAGAACAGGAGCGGCGGCAGCTTGAAGCCCGCCTGAACGAGGAACTGCGGCAAAACCTTGCCGGGCAGGGTGAGCGGCTGGTGTCCGAACTGGAACGCCTCAAGGCCGAAACCGTGGCTCTTGAGGAGGGCATACGGGAGGAAATGCAGGCCGCCGACGAGACCCTCCGTTCCTTCACCGAACAGCTTCCGCGGGATCTGGAGGAGGCCCGAAACGCCGCCGAAAACGAGGTAAAAACCAAAATCGGACAGTACGGCCTGTCCGTGTCCGAAACCCTGCGCCAAAACGAGCGGGAGTTGGAAGAACAGCTTCGGAAGATCGGCGCCCGTCTTGAAGAGCAGACCGCCGGCCTTGAAACCGCCGCGGAAAATTCCCGCCGGAGCATTGAGGACTGGCAGGGCCAGTACAACGCCCGAATGAGGGACCTCGACATCTCCATGGAAGAGATCCGCCGCCGTAACCGCGACATGGCATCGGAAAACGATGAGCGCATAGCGCAGGCCCGCGCCGCTTTGGACGACATACGGAAAGATATCGCCGATCAGGCAAAACTCTTTGACCGGACCGACGAACTCAAACTTGAGCTTGAACGCCGTGTTGAAGATCTGAACGGCGACATGGATCGGCTGGATCAGCGTAAAAATGAAATCGCCGGAATCGAAAGGCAGTTTACCCAGATCAAACGCCTTGAGGATGATGTGAACGCCAAGATGACCCGTTTCCTCTCCGAAAAGCGCCGCATCGAAGTTATGGAGAACGATTTCAACCGCCTGCTTCAAACATCCCAGGCGGTGGAAGAAAAACTCGCCCAGGTTTCTTCTTCCGACGATACCCTGCAGGCCATTCAGGTACAGATCCGCCGCCTGGAAGACGCCATAAAAGAGACCGAGGAAAAGTACCAGCGCATAGAACGGAAAAGCCAGACCCTGGAAGAAACCAACGCCGGCATAGACCGCAACTTCAAGGCCCTGCAGGAATCCGAGGAGGCCCTTAAAAGCGCCGCCGAAGACATCGAGCGGCTTTCCGTTGAGGCCGAATCTCTGGGGGCGTCCATTGAGGCCCTCTCCGCGGAAAACGAAAAGGCCCGTGACGCCGCAGAAAAAATCTCCACCCTGGACGAATCCCTGGGCCTTATTGAAAAACGAATTGCGGAAATGAACGTCGCGCGGGAATGGCTGGCCCGTACCGAAACGGAACTCCGCGCCCTGGACAAAGACGCCCAAAACCAGCTCCGCCTGACCCGTTCCCTCATTGACCGGGAAAGCGGCAAGACAGCCGCAAGCGCCAGGGCGGCGGGTAAAAGCGGAAAAGGCGCGCCGCCCCCGCGTGACCGGGACAACATCATAAAACTCCGCCGCCAGGGCTGGACCGTGGAAGAAATCGCCGACACCATGAATGTTTCCAAAGGCGAAGTAGAACTGGTTCTGGAATTAAATCCCAAAGATTGAGATTTTTCTTTCCCAAGAGACCATCGTATCAAGCGGCCCCGCAAGCGCGGGGCAGCAATTCTCATTTTTGATCATCACAGTTTCCCTCACCGATTTCTTGAAGACAACGCGGTAACTCTATGCTATAGTAGCATTTACGGATAATAATGGGGTTTGTCATCATGGTTTTGGCCGCACTGGGAATCAGCGGGGCGGCAACAGTATGTGTATATTGCTTCCTCCACCGGCGTTTCAGCGGGAGGCTGCGGCAGCAGCAGGCCGCCGCGGAAGCGCTGGGGGAAAAACTCCTCCAGCAGGAACTGATGGCCGCCCTTACGCAGAGCTTTATCTCATCCGACGATACCGGCGTACTGATCCACAACGCGCTGATGATGCTGGCCATGTCCATGAAGGTAAGCCGGGCCGTCATGGCGCGGCTCGACCAGAAAACCAATATCATCGCCTTTGAATATGAGTGGAGCGATCCCAGACAGCGCCTGCAGCCCCTGATCCGGAAAGGGGCCGAGTTTACCAAAGGGGAACTGTTCTACGATACCTTTGTAATACGGGGGGATGTGAACCTGATCTGTGACAATGTGGACGAAGACCCCTGTATTGCCCGGGCCTTCGTCCCCCGGGGCGTCAAGTCCTGCGTGTTTGTGCCCATCAACGTGTGGGGCCAGTTCTGGGGGGTGCTGGGTATTGAGCAATGTACCTGCAGGCAGGTCTGGAAAGAAGCGGACATACGAATACTGAAACTGGTCTCCGGGGCGGTTACGAGCCTCCTTATCAGGGCCGAGGCGGAAAAGGTCCTGGTGAAGGCCAAGGAAGCGGCGGAGATTTCCAACCGCGCGAAATCGAACTTCCTCTCCCGCATGAGCCACGAGATGCGCACTCCCCTGAACGCCGTTATCGGCATGACCACCATCGCGCGGAATTCCCGCAGCCAGGAGAAGATGGAATACTGCCTGGGCAAGATCAGCGAAGCCTCCCTGCATTTGCTGGGGGTGATCAACGATATCCTGGACATGTCGAAGATAGAGGCGGGCAAGTTTGAGCTGTCGAATACCGAATTCGATTTTGAGCGGATGCTGAAGCGGGTCACGGACATGATCGAATTCAAGGTGAACGAAAAGCGGCAGCGCTTTATAGCCCGTTTTGATCCGGCCATGCCTGCGTGGATCATTGCCGACGAGCAACGGCTCGCCCAGGTGCTGACCAACCTCCTGTCCAACGCGGTAAAGTTCACGCCGGAGAGAGGCTCCATCACCCTTTCGGCCCGCATGACCGGCGGTGCGGGCAATTCCCGCGTCTTCCGCTTTGACGTGACCGATTCGGGGATAGGCGTTACCGAAGAACAAAAGGCGCGGCTTTTCGCCCCTTTTGAGCAGGCCGACGGAAGTGTCTCGCGCAAATTCGGCGGCACGGGCCTGGGGCTTTCGATCTCCAAAAACATTGTGGAGATGATGGGCGGCAGGATATGGCTAGAGTCCGAGCCGGGTAAAGGTTCCAATTTTGCCTTTGAGATTACGGCGGAACCGGGCAAGGGCAGCGACAAACAGGCGGCCCCTCACAACCGGCAAGACCTCCCTGCAACTGCGGAAAAAACTCTTGCGGGCATCTTTGCCGGGCATACCATCCTGCTGGTCGAGGACGTGGAGATCAACCGGGAAATCATCACCACCCTGCTGGAAGAAACCGGCGTTGCCATTGACAGGGCCGAAGACGGAGGGCGGGCGGTAAAGCTGTTCACCGAAAACCCCGCCAAATACGCCCTTATTCTTATGGACATCCACATGCCCGAAATGAACGGCTACGAGGCCACCATGGCCATCAGGGCATTGGGCGGTGAGGGCGCGCAAATCCCCATAATTGCCATGACCGCCAACGTGTTCAAAGAAGATATTGATCACTGCCTGGCTTCGGGAATGAATGACCACCTGGGCAAACCCATTGAGTTGGATGTCCTGATCAAGCGCCTGCGAAGATATCTGTTGGGCGAGGAATGAGCCGCTTTTCTATCTTTGCGCTCTCTGCTTATTCAGTTTTTCTATAACCGGCGCCAAGGCCCTGAGGCGTACCACCCGGCCGCCGCCCAGCTCTGCGAAGGCACGGTAACGCTCGCCGTCGTCGGAGAAGGGGCTGTCTTTTTCGCCGGGAAAGGGGGCGTAACGCTTCTGTGTCCAGGTGAGGCCGGTATCGCTCAGGGAGCTTTGCGGTTTGGAAGGGTCAAAGTAAATGAAAGATTCATGGACACCCCGTTCATACAGGGGCGCTTCGTCCGTGCATTGCAGATAACGGATGATTCCCCTGGTAAAGTCGATGGACTGAATGATCGCCGAGTGCGCCATAGAGCCGTCCGCGCCCCGGAAGAGAATTATGTCCGCCGGCCGGAGGCTGCCCAGTTGATCTTTTACGGTGATGATCTGGGAGCTTTTTGAATTGAAGAAAGAGGTGCCCACATACCAGGAAGGGTCGCCTCCCCTGGGCACTCCCAGAACACGGCTTAGTGTCCTGCCCAGGTCAAGGCCGCCCTGCCGCCCGACATACGAAAGCACATGCCAGACAAAGCCTGAGCAGTCCATTCCGGCCAGGCCCACGCAGTAGAGGTAATTGTAGACATCGGTTTCCTCAATGCCCCTGCCCGTGACCAGCACATAGGGCCGGTGGGGAAGGCCCCGGTAGGAACCGGCCTTCATGCGGGCAATGTCGAAAAGATCGCGGGAACTACGCCAGCTTTGGCTGGGGATGTCGAAGATGATCACCTGCTCCCGGCCGTCTGAAAGCGTTCCGGCGTATTCGGCGAAGGCCGCCGAATCGATGATACCCTCAATGACCGGCCAGAGCATGTCCGGGTTCCCCTTGCCGCCGCCGAGGAATTCCCAGCCTGTTTCACTGAGCATGTCCCGCTCGTTATTTTCCGCAAAGGGCATGCGGAGATTCATCACCCTGCCGCCGATGATCCTCGTTTTGAAACAGAGCCGATAGGCCTCCTCAATGACCCGCTCAACCCCGTTTCCCCAGATACGGGCAGGATCGGAAAAGGCGGCCAGCTCGTCTGTCTGCGCGGAAAGCGGAACGCCCGCAAGAAAAACGATAAAAAGAGACAGCAGGGCGCGGACAGCCAATCAGTTTCCCCCGCAGGGTTTCCCGCTGAACATGCCGAGAGTTTCTTTTTCAATATCCCTGAAGTAGCGTACCGTCCGCATCCGCAGTTCCCCGGCGGCGTCTTCGTCGCAGACGATGATCGCGCGGGGGTGCATTTGCAGGCAGGAAAGCGTCCACAGGTGGTTAAGCCCCTCTTCCACTACCGCCCGCAGGGCGTGGGCCTTGCCCTGGCCGCTCACGAGGATCAGCACTTCGTTGGCATCCATCACGGTGCCCACCCCCACGGTAAGGGCGGTGGACGGGACGTTGGAAGGGTCCCCGCCAAAAAAGCGGGCATTGGCGATCCTTGTTTCCCCGGTAAGGGTTTTGACCCTGGTCCTTGAACGAAGGGAAGAACCCGGCTCGTTAAAGGCGATGTGCCCGTCGCTGCCCATGCCGCCCAGAAAAAGCTCTATACCCCCTTCCGCGGCAATGGCCTCTTCGTAGCGGCGGCATTCCTCTTCCGGGTCTTTGGTCATGCCGTCAAGAATATGCACGTGGGCGAGGTTAATATCAATATGATTAAACAGATTTTCCATCATAAAACGGCGGTAGCTCTGGGGATGGTCGGCGCTCAGGCCCAGGTATTCATCCATATTGAAGGTATGTACCCGCTCAAACGACAATTTTTTTTCCTGATACAGTTTGATAAACTCCCGGTATATACCCAGGGGGCTGCTGCCTGTGGGAAGACCCAGCACAAAGGGCCGCCCGCATTTCCGCTTAAACTCATTGATCCGCCCGGCGATATAAGCGGCCGCCCAGCGGCTCGCATCCTCATAATTCCGGTGAATAATTAAACGCATTCCCTCTCCTCTCTCTTGAGGCTTTCCCAAAACCGAAGTTTCGGGAAAGCCTCTCTTTACAAATTTTTCACGATTTTCCCGCCCACCATAACGAGGCGGATGTCAAAATTGCGGTCAAACACCGTAATGTCCGCGAGACGGCCGGGAATGATCGCCCCCTGCCTTACATAGCGCATAACCTGCGCGGGATTGAACGACGCGGTTTTTACCGCGTCTTCCAGGCTGAAACCGCTGGCGACGAGGTTGCGAATCCCCCGAATCATGGTCAGCCCTGAACCGGCGATCACATCATCCGACACGCGGTGAAAAGCGCCGTCGTGAAAGCGCACTTCTTCCTGATTGGCGAACAAGTCCCCCGCCGTTTGATCCGTTGGTTTCAGCCCGTCGGTAACGAGTACGATCTTGTCGATGGGCTTGTCCCGCAGGAGCAGCTTGAACAGATCCGGATGCACGTGGAAACCGTCGGCAATAATCTCGCAGGACATTTCAGGGTGAATAAGAATCGCCCCTACCGCGTTTGGGTTGCGGTGGTCCAGCTTGCTCATGGCGTTGAAAAGATGGGTTGAATGGAGGATGCCCGCCTGCATACCCTCCACCATGTTTTCATATTTCGCGTCCGTGTGCCCCGCCTGAAGCACAATCCCCTTTTTGATACAGAACAAAGCCAGTTCCCTCATGCCCTTCAACTCCGGGGCAACGGTCATGTTGACGATATGCCCGCCTGCGGCTTCCCAAAGCCGTTCCATGAGGGGAATGTCCACCGGCCGCACCGTGTCGGCCTTCTGCACTCCCAGGCGCGCAGGCGAAAGAAACGGCCCCTCCAGGTGGAGGCCCATGATCCGCGCGCCCTCCTCCCTGCCGATGGCGGAGGCGATTTCCCGCACCGCCCGCAACATGTGTTCCGGCTCCGAGGGGTACAGGGTAGGATTAAAGGCCGTCACCCCGATCTGCGCCAAAAAGCGGGACATGGCCAGCACCGCCTCCGCCCCTCCGCTTCCGTCCGCGGCGTTGCCCGCGTCTTCGGTCCCGTAGCCCCCGATACCGTGAATATGGGTGTCGATAAAGCCTGGGGCAATATAAGCGCCGCCCACATCCATCACATAGACCGAAGGCTCGAAGCGCCGCTGCTCAAAACGCTTTTGGGAAAACACGTCGGAGACAAGGCCGTCCTCAAGCAACACAGCGCAGCGATCCATAGCGGCGAAACCGGTAAGCACTGTCCCGTTGTACAGACAGACGGATTTTAATGCTTCATTCACGATTAATACTATAACGGAAAAACGCTGGTTTTGACAGAGGCCCCGCAAGCCCAGCAATTCCGGTTTCACCATCAGGAGGGCGGCCGGAGACGGTCAGAACAGTGAAACCCGGTTTTTGCGGAAGCAACGGTTTATTCGAAAGTCTGGTTTAATACCCCGCAGCTCTGCTGCGGCTCAGATAAAGCAACGCTTACAAAAATTTGGTATTAAACCAGACGGTATTATAAACTTCCTATCGAACGAGCCTCCGATCGAACTAATGCAACGCTTAAGATACCGCGGAGCTTGCTCCGCGGAGGCTCTTTCGTAATTCCTGTTCGGCCACTGACACCGGGCAGGTTTTGCGGTAGGATCGGGGAAGAGGGACAAGGCATGAAAATACTGGTTATCGGGAACAGGGACAGGTACGGGAAATTTACCCCGGACGAATTGGAAAAGCGGAGGGAGGCGCTTGTTTTTTGCAAAAGAGGCGCTGCGGACGGGGAACTGCTGGCAGCCGGAGGGGACGCGGGGATTATTCTGGCGGACGCGATCGCCCCGGTAGGCCGCGATCTTATCGAAAAGATGCCCAATCTAAGGATGATCCATTCCGAAGGCGTGGCCTATGACAAGATCGATCTGCGGGCCGCTGCGGAAAGGGGGGTGTTTGTCTGCAACAACAAGGGCTGCAACGCGGCCGCAGTCGCGGAACAGGCGATCCTCCTGATGCTGGCGTTCCTGCGCAGGGCGATCGCCGGGGACCGGGAGGTACGCGCCGGCCGCCAGATACAGATGAAAGAGCGCCTGATGGTAGAGGGGATTACCGAGCTGGGCGGCTGCACGGCCGGCCTGATCGGTTTTGGGGACATAGCGAAGGCAACAGCCGTCCGCCTTGGGGCTTTCGGGTGCCGGATCCTTTATTATACCCCCCGTCAAAAACCAAGGGAAACGGAGGAAGAGTTCGCCGTCCGCTACGCCGCCCTTGAGGAGTTGGCAGCCCTGTCGGACATTGTTTCCATACACGCTTCGGTAACGCCGGAAACCACGGGCATGATCGGCGCGGGCTTCCTTGGCAGGATGAAGCCTTCCGCGTTTGTGGTGAATACCGCCCGTGGCGAGATTGTCGACAACCTCGCGCTCAGGGAGGCGATTGTCGCCGGAAAAATCGCCGGGGCCGCCTTCGACACCCTGTACCCCGAGCCGGTGCCGGCGGACCATCCCCTGCTCGGCCTGCCCGGCAGCTGCCGGGACAGGGTCATCTTCGCACCCCACCTGGGGGGTATTACCACGGGCAGCTTTATGCGGGCGCACAGAAATATATGGCAG
Source organism: Treponema sp. (assembly GCA_031279635.1). GTDB lineage: Bacteria > Spirochaetota > Spirochaetia > Treponematales > Breznakiellaceae > WQXQ01. The sequence goes on from JAITIC010000120.1 coordinate 13,435, forward strand.
AATGTCGGGCGCATCGAGCGGGGCGAAAAGCCGGTCAATATCGTGAATTTCGGGTAACCACAGGGATGCCGGGCGCCGGTTACCGCGAATTAGAGTCTGTCCATAATGTAGACACATTATGGACAGACTACCTTAAAACAGGCGTTTTGCGCACCGTTTTGGTACAAAACGGGAGCAAATGCAAGGTCTGTCCGCAAAGTAACCGACTTTGTGGACAGACACGAATTAAAAGTTCGTGTCTGTTCCTGTGGTCGTGTTGCACTGAGAATTGCCGCTTTCCCGCAATTTCCGCTTGACCGCCGGCCCGATCCGTGCTGCGCTGTTTTCCATGAAAAGGGCGGAGACGGAGATTTTTTTCACTTTTTGCTTGCTTTTTAGCGCCTTTGCGGGTATAATCCCTCTCTGTATAGACTCACCTGAATCTTTTTTCAGGGTGATGACTCTGCCCGCAGGGTATCTCCTTCCTTACCCGCGTAAAATGCCGGACGCCTCCGCACGGAGGCGTCCGGCTTCTTGTATTTCTCCATTAAAGGGAGTAACGTATGATAAAGAAGAATCTCTTCGCCATTGCCGCGCTCGCGGCAATGGGTATCCTGCTTGCCTCCCGCCCCACCGGTGGTGATGGCGGCGGTGGCGTCTATGCGGCCGGGTCCTATATTATTGTCTCCGGCTACACTAGAGTTGTTCAAAAACTTCAGTTTTTGAACAACAACCGCTAAAAAACAGCAAAATGC
>JAITIC010000122.1 GCA_031279635.1 Treponema sp.
CAACGCTTACAAAAATTTGGTATTAAACCAGACGGTATTATAAACTTCCTATCGAACGAGCCTCCGATCGAACTAATGCAACGCTTAAGATACCGCGGAGCTTGCTCCGCGGAGGCTCATTGTAACATATCCGCTATCTCATTAACCAGCTCTTTTTCGCCCTGATGTGAGACAAAAGGCCGTCCGCTTATAACAGGACATTTTTGATCCTTAAAAAATTCAAACATCTCTACTATTAAGTCGTATCCCTCTCCCGTATATTGGGATTCCCAGAGGTTCACCACTTTAACATTTACCCGTATCTTACGGTCCCAGCAGGCGTCCTCGATCTGCCGGGCGGCGGTTATCATGGTTATTCCACAGCTGCCGCCCGCTACAAGCACTTGCCTGGTTCTTGCCCCCCCCTTCATGGAACTTCCTCCAGCCGGCTGCCCATTGCCGCCGCAAATTCAACCCCGCTTTTGGCGGCGTATAATCTGGAGAGCAGATCGGCATCGGGAAGTATACTCATCACCCGCTCCAGGTCTTTGGCCAGTTCGTTCTTGTCCTTGCTCGACAGGGCAATGAGGAACACCATCCCAACCGCCAATTCTTCATCCGGGTTGAACATATTCCTGAACATTACGGGACGGGCCAGCGTAGCGGCCCCGACGGACGGCTCCAGAACACAGTCGTCCGCAAAACCGTGGGGGATCGCTACCGGCAGGCCCGCGGTGGAAATCCCGGTCGGATATTGCTCCTCCCGTGTTATCACAACGTCGGCATATTCGCCCTTTACACAGCCGCTTTTTACGAGGAGGTCCGTCAAAAGACGGATTACCTCCCCGCTGCTGTCCACTTCAACGTTTATCAAAACATTTTCTTTTGTTACGGCCAGCATCGTTTAACTTATTTTCCGGTAAGCAGCTTGAACGCATTGACGATGACGAAACCAAGCGGGTCACCGCCCATGTCCAGGGAGGAGTTCAATACGTTGGGATCGCCCATTTGCATTGCCGCCATTGCCGCTGTTTGAACAGGCGCCATGGAAGACGCCAGATACAAAAGCGGAATGTTGAGAAGCAGGACAAAAACCACCATGCGCAGGATATTGCCCTTGAAGAAGGGAGCCACAGCGCCGCATTGCGCGGGAATTACCGCGAGGCTCGCGATGGGCAGAAGCATATTACCCGGCAGGAACACGCTGATAAGAACAACCAGGGGATAGAGGATAACGGCGCTTGCCAGAACCGCGGGACTGCCCATGAGGGCGCCGCAGTCAATGGCTACCCAGATATCGCGCTTGCCGCTGAATTTTTCGTGTACCAGGTTAACAACCGCGTTGGCTATTGGGATAACTCCTTCACAGAGTACGCCGATGGCCTTGGGAAGGAAGACCATGAAAACGCCGACGTTAACGGCCAGGTTAAGGGCCGCGAAGATAGAACCTTTGCCGCCGATCCAGACAACCACGCCGATGATAAAGCCGATGATCGCGCCCATAACGCCCTGATCGCCGAATACGCCGACTTTTTCCCGAATCGTATCGGGGGAAACGTCGATCTTGTTGAAGCCGGGAATTCTGTCGAAAATCCAGTTAAAAGGCTTCGCGATGAGGCCAAACACCGCGTAACAGCAGGAAATGGAAATACCGGGCATTTTGTTGTATTCCTGGTATTCCTTGCATGTAGCGTCGCCGAGGAAGGTACCGATAGTCAGGAATATGGTCGCCGCGAGGATTCCAAGGAACAGGTTGCCGGTCATGGCCCACACAAAGCAGCCCACTACCTGGCCGTGCCAGAAGCTCCAGATATCGGTCCACATGGTCTTGGCGGCCTTGATAATAATCAGGATGACATTTACCAGCATAACAGCGATAATCGTAAAAGCCGCCCCCGGCCACGCAAAGGCGAGTCCGGCCACGCCCCAGCCGACGTCCTGGATCTGCGACGTGCGTCCGAGCATTTCCGACAAACCCTGAACGGTCGGCCCCATCGCGGTGGTAAGGAAGCCGGTCATCATGTTTAAACAGGTTAAACCGAAGCCCGCGTACAAACCGCCCCTAAAGCTCTTTTTGAATCCTGCCCCAAAACACAGGCCCAGAATAAACAGGACGATTGTAATGAGGAGTGATCCGCCAAGGTTCAACAGGACACTATTCACTATAGTGTTAAAAGTCTCCACGATATACCTCCAAAAAATTAATTGCTGTTCCAAAACTGAAGTTTTGAAACAGCCTCATTAAACCGAAAGAAACGGAAACTACGGTGTGTAGTTTTCTTCCATCAGTTTAATAATCTCTTCCACCAGGGCTTCCTTGTCCTTTTTGGCCCCGACCATTAACGACAGCCCCTGCACCCCCGGAGCCTTGAAACTATCATCCACCGGACCCATCCAGCAGACAACCATGTTTTTGCGGCCGCCGTACTTTTCGTCCAGCTGATCGAGCCGGCAAATCTCCACCTTATAGTCCCGGCGCTTTTTAGCTTCCAGGTAGTCCTCGATGAATATCTTTGCCATGTTCGATGTGTTGATAGCGGCGCCGCAGGCACAGACAACCAATTTTTTTTCTGCCATTCGACTTGCCTCCTTATTCAAATTGATATATACACCCTAACGGGTATTGCCCGAATTTTTCGCCGCACCGGTAAAGGGTTATAACATTCGCCGGGGGGCAGTCCCCCTGCAAATGGTTAGCCGGGGCGAACACATAGCCGCCGCCTTTGGCCATCGCCTCAATAGCCCGGCGCGCTTCTTTTTCCACCGCCTGCGCGTTTCCCTGCATGGCCTGCTGAATATCAACGCCGCTGTGCAGCACGATATCGTTTCCAAATTCCCGCTTGAGACGTGCGGAGTCCATGTCACGGGCCAGGGGCTGGAGCGAATTGAGGATGTCAAGGCCGCAGTCGATGAGGTCGGGGATAAAGCAGCTCATGGCCCCGCAGGAGTGGAGCATGACCTTCATGCCGGGGTATTCCTTCTTGACCGCGCCAAACAGGGCCGCCATGGGCTTTTTGAAGTACTTGCGGAACATCTCAACCGACATGAAGGGGCCGTTCTGGGTACCGAAGTCGCTGGCGAATTCCACCCATTCTATGTACGGGGCTATGGGGCGCAGATAATTGATATAGATACGGATCATTATTTCGGTGAGCTTGTCTATCAGCGTTTCGGTGAACAGCTCCTCTTCATACAGGTTGATCAGGAACTGCTCGGTTCCGCAAAGGTACTGGCCGAAATCGAACATGAGGCCGCTCGTGGCGGTGGTCGCCGTGACGGCGCAGGAAGTGTTTTCGTAGTAATCGCGGGCCGCCTCCCCTATCCCTTCCACACGGCCGGGGTCGTCGGGGTCCGGCCAGCGGTAGGAGGCGAGTTTGGCCGGGTCGGGGTCGGCAAGCGGGTGCAGGGAAATCGCGTTGTAGTGGTCGTTTTTGAAGTGGCCGATGCCCCACTCGTCGATGACATTGCCGGCCTCATCGGTCCGGCTCCTGAAATTGCGGGGTTTGCCGATATTGACATGACGGAAATCGATATTAAGCGCGTCACTTATCCGGTAGTCCTCGTACTCCGTATGGGTACCGGGCCGTATCACCGGGCCGGTACCCTCAAGACCGAGTTCTTTAAGTACGCCGAAGTACACCTCGTTGTGCAAGCGGGAAGCGCAACCCCAGAGATCCATCGGAACCCGGTCGGCCTCTTTATGCGCCACCGCCGTCCGAACCCTTTCCCTCGCGGTCATATCATCTCCTCATCGTCCCCGTGCAGGTCTAGCTGATATTATCCTCTGGCTTCTCCGATTTTGCAAGCTTTTTTTTATTTTTGTTGACTTTTGTATTGTTTTTTTGCATGAATTGGCAAAAAGTAAAAATGGAACTGCAATTTAACATAATTAAACAGGTAAATAAGCGTATATGTGATATAATTTAACATAAAGGATGAAAAGCGGACAGCGTTTAATGTTTCTTCCCCTTCACCCCAGTTCCGCAAAAGCGTCGCGGAGAAAGGCGTCAAGGAAAAGCAGTCCCCGGCGGGAAGGAGCGAGGCCGGTAGGGGCCTGCCTGAAAAAACCCCGCTTTTCCCAGCGGGCGATGGTTTGCGGGATACATTCCTCAATACTTCGGGAAAAACGGCGGCGGAACAGGTCCCGGTCAGGGCCGTTCCGGTAACGGAAACCCATGAGGAGGCTTTCTTTGATAAGGGCCGTCCTGTCCAGTTCCCCGGCGCGGGCGGCGGTCTGTACGGCGGGGCGGGAAGCGGCGAGATAGACGTCCAGGTCGGGCGGGTAGGCGCGGCGCGTACCGGTTCCACTGCGGTCGTCAATCAAAGTCCCCGACGCGGCCGGGCCCGCGCCGAGCCAGTTTTCCATGCGCCAGTAGCGGATGTTGTGGACGCACTCCCTGCCGGGAAGGGCGAAGTTGGAAACCTCGTACTGTTCAAAACCCGCCGTTTCCAGGGCGTCCCGTCCGGCGAGCCAGAGGGCGTCGGCCTCGTCCGCGGCGGGGAGAACGGCCCGACCGGCCAGGGGCGTTCCCGGTTCCACGGTGAGACTGTACAGCGAAACATGGCAGGGATCAAAGGCGAGGAGCCGCTCAATATCGCGCCGTAAAACCGCCCCTGTTTGAAATGGAAGAGCGGCGATAAGGTCCGCCGAAAAGGCGAGGGGATAATAACGGGAAACCAGGGCCAGGCGCTCTTCCAGGGAACTGTCATGCCCCACGCGGCGCACAGCCCGGCGGGACGCCGCGTGAAAACTCTGCACCCCAAGACTGATCCGGTTTACGCCGCCGTCCCGGCAAACGCGCAGAAAATCCTCATCCGCCGATTCGGGGTTGGCTTCCACGGTACACTCGGCAGGGCGGCGAGGAAGGAGGGCGCCAAGCCCGGCAAGCAGCCGCCCCGCGCGGGCCGCCCCCAAAAGCGAAGGCGTTCCGCCGCCGACATACAGCGTGGGAACTTCCTCCACGGCGAAAGCCTCAAGCTGATCCTCCACGTCGGCAAGCAGGGCGTCCACAAAGGCGTCCATCCGTCTTTGCGTCTCAGGCAGGGCGGGATTGACCGCAAGCGAATAAAAATCGCAGTAATCGCAGGCGCCGGCGCAGAAAGGAACGTGAATATACAGTGAGGCGCAGATTCCTATAGCCGGCCTATCCTTGTAAGGGGCCAGAAGCGGAACACCGCCTCGCCCACAATCGCCCCCGATGATACCGGCCCCCAGCTGCGGGAATCGTTGGTGTTGCTCCGGTCATCGGAAACCACAAAACATTCGTCCTCACCCAGGACTATCCGGTCCATGGCGCCCGAAAACGGCAGGGATTCGTCCCACAGGGCGGGCACGCGGGGAATGTCCGGCTGGTAGGGCCGGTCGGAAAATTCGAATTCGGTAAGGCTGTAGGAACTGTCCGCCGGTTTTACCCGGAAGACAAAGTTCGTCATGCTTATTTCATCACCGGGAAGGCCGATGAGCCGCTTGAGGTACAGGTGTTCTTCCTTCCCGTAAAGGCTCACGCGCTGGGCGGTAAAGAAACGGACTATCCCGTCGGCGATTTTCCACAGCGCTTTTCCGCGCCCTCTCATCTCCGTGTCAACCAGCACGATGCTTCCCCGCTCAAAAGGGGGATCGCCGTCTGTCAGCCTGCCGCCGGTCAATAAAGAGCGGAAGGCGAAGGATCTTAGCACCAGCCGGTCCCCGGCGGCCAGGCCGGGCCGCATGGTGTTGTTTTCCAGCGCCCAAATCGAAAAGAAAAAAGCGCCGAAGACATTGTACAGGACATACATACCAACAAAAAAAACAACAATCCGGAGCATCCGGTAACGCTCTTTTTTCTGCGCGGCGTAGGAGTATTTTAAGGTTTTGTCGAACATCGGCTGCCTCCGGAAACGACCGGTTACAAAATCGGCCCGATACGCCGGGCGGGCCAGTAAATGACGGCCCCTTTACCCAGCACCTTGGACTCCCTAACCGGCCCGAAGTAACGGCCGTCGCGGGAATTGTCCCGGTTGTCCCCCAGGGGCAGCACCCTGCCTTCGCTCACGTACCAGCCCAGCCGGTGACGGGCGAGCAGCGCGGCGTAACGCCTGTCGTGCGGCGCGGCTCCCCGCAGCGCCTGGAGCCTTGCCCGCTCGTGGGCAAGGTAATCGGGGAAGCGGATGCCGCCCACGCTTGCGGCCGCGCTCCGCAGCCTTTCGGGTATGGGGAAGCCCAGGTCAGACCATGCGGCCGCCTGTCCCGCCGCCTCAAGCGCCGGGTACTGCCCCTGCTCCATGAGCCGGCTGATGTTATGTTTCCAGCCGCGGGCGGCTGCGTATTCCCGCTCGTCCGTCCAGCGGTCCTCCCCGGCAAAGCGGATCTTCATCTCGCCCCGTTCCATGGCGAAGCGATCCCCGGCCATGCCCACCGCCCGCTTGATCAGAAAATGGACCTTGGGTTCCCCGGCCTCGTCGCGGTCAATATCCACGAACGAAAGGGTGAGCATATAGATAATCCGCTGGGCAATGTCAAAAACCGGCCCTCTTGAAATATACGAAGGGTTTTCAAAAATGATAATGTCGTTCCGTTTGGGCCTTATGGGACTGGGGAGCTTAAGCACGCCGGGCAAGAGTTCCGGCCCGTAGATAATTTTGTTGACGAAGATGCGGTCGCCGATTCCCAGCGTGTCGATCATGGAGCCTGAGGGAATCTGGTAGGCCTGCAAGAGGTATTGATTGATAAGGAGCACCATGCCGGCGGCCCACAAAAAAGCCTCCGCCCAGTCCAGCACCGGATTTTTACCCCGCTGTTTTTCTTTTTTAAGCCGCCGTATCCGGTTCCGGCGGGTCAGATACGCCTCGGTGAGGTTTTGGAGGCGATCAAAAAAATCGGCCTTGCCCTTGTCCGGTATCATTCTAACTAAAACTACCATGAACCGCCATAGCGGGGCAAGGGCGCGGGGCAGCAGATCCGGTTTCAACCACCGGGAGGGCGGCCGGAGAGGGTCAGGAACAGGATACGCGGAGGCAGGAGGCGCCGGTTACCGCTTCATGACCGGTAAACGCAGGGCGCTACAGCCGCCGCGCGGTTTGGATGCCCCAAACTCCTCATTGCTCATCATTCATTCCTTCACTCCTCCTCTTTTCGGTAACATTTTCGATGAGGCAACGCG
>JAITIC010000205.1 GCA_031279635.1 Treponema sp.
AAGGGATTGAAGCGGTATCCTTTTGCCCGTTTTGGGGTGTCGGGCAAAAGATACAGGGAACCTCCGGTTCCACGTAAAGCCCGGTCCGGCCGCAGGCCGGATGCGCCCAAATTCCGAAAGAAGCTTGCCGCTTACGTTTCAAGAGCTTACATTATAAGTAAGGGAAAGTGGTTCCGAAAGCCAGTCTTTTGAAGCCGTCTCTTTTCGATTTCCTGAATTGTGAATATTTGTAAGGATCGCTATGCAGTTTAGATCTACCCGTTCCCATGAATCCCCGGTGAGTTTTAAAGAAGCGGTACTCCACTGTCTGCCTTTGGAGGGGGGACTTTATGTTCCTGCCTCGGTAATGGATATGCGTCAATTTTTCCTCCACATGGATTCCGAAACCAGCTACCCTGAGCTGGTTTCCACCCTGGCGCCGCTTTTGCTTCAGGGTGAGCTGAACCCTTTTTCCGCTTCGCGTGTTGCGGAGAGCGCCTTTGATTTTGAGCCTGAACTTACACAGCTTGACGAGCGTTTCTCCCTGCTTACCCTTTATAACGGGCCTACCGGGGTTTTTAAGGATTTCGGCATCGCCTTTCTTGCGGCCGTATTGGAGGAACTGCTTAAAAGCAACGGCCGATCCATAGTTCTTTCCGCCACACGGAGCGATGCGGGGGCAAGCATCGCGGCGGCTTTCAGGAACCGCCCCGGAGTTACGACAGCGTTGCTCTACCCTTCAGGCCCTATCAGAGGCCTGGATCCGGCGACCTTTGTCCCAAATGGGGGGAATATTATACCTATTCAGGTCCGGGGTACCTTTGACGACTGCCAGCGGCTGGTTATAGAAACGATTACCGACCGGTCTTTCGCGGAACGATACGGGATTACCAGCGCCAATGCCATCAATGTGGGACGGCTTATTCCCCAGGCTTTTTATTACCTCTATGCTTTTACCAAGGTTAAAAAAAACCTGATCGGGGATCTCTACTTTAGTGTGCCATCGGGGAATTTCGGCAATTTTATCGCCGGGCTTTATGCGTGGAAATTCGGTATGCCGGTAAACGGTTTTATCGCCGCCATGAACGCGAATAACGCCTTTGGGGATTTTATCGAGGGGAAGGCTTTCGTCCCCCACCCTTTGATCTTCACCAAATCCCCCGCGCTGGATGTGACCGTACCTTCCAATTACGCGCGCCTGGCCTCTTTCTACGATGAGGCGCCGGCGGTTATGCGAAACATGGTTTATCCCGCGTCTGTGACCGATGCCGTTACCCTGAGCGCCATGGAAGAAGCCTACAAAAAATACGGTGTCTTCCTCGATCCCCACGGTGCGGTGGCTCTTGCCGGGGCGCAAGAAACCGCGCCGCGCCTTGATCAGGCAGGGCATTTCGTGATCCTTGCCACAGGACATCCGGCCAGAGAACCCGCCATTGTCAAAGAAGCTACCGGTCAAACGATAAAGGTTCCCTATAACCTCGAGCAGCTGCATCAGCGGTGCGATCCTATTGCCCTGATTGATCCCCACCTTGACGCACTTGAGGGAGCTATTGCAAGCTGTTTCTAGGAGTTTGCGGGAACGGTTTCCCCGGAGCAAAGTCCCACAAGCTCCTAACCCGGTTTTGAGATCGACTCAATTCAGGCTGTTTCAAAATGTCAAATTTTGGGACACGAGCTTTGTTTGTTCTGCATCCTTGGATTTCAATCGCCGTATTTTAAATTTTGGAGTCCGCTTATGAGGTTTCGTTTCTTTTTTATTGGGATGATCTTTGTTTTTTTACAATTTCCCCTGTCTTTTGCCCTGGGGCAGAATGACGACACGGATTCCGCCCCGGCCGAAGCGGCAGGCGAGAGTCCCGCGGGTGAATCGGCTTCGGCGCCGTCTGCCGGAGAAGGCCCGGAGAGTCCGGCGGCGGTTCCCGAAGCTGCCGTCCGGCCGGCGCCTGCGGCCGGTGGGCAGGAGGCCGGTGTGGCGGATGCAATTCAGAAGGCCGCGGAAACGGCCCCCGCGTCACAGTCGGAGATTGCCACCGTGGTGGAATCGGCGGAAGATACCCTTCTCGAGATTGAAGAAGCGGTAGACAAATTCGATATTGTTGACTGGCTGGAAAAGATCGGTATCTCCCTGGCAATTATCACCGGACAGGCCCTGCTCATCTGGCTAATCTGGGCGATACTTTTTAAAAAGATCTCCATCAAGGTACTTGTCTGGGGCAAGCGCAGGATCAAACCCCTTACCATCAAAAAACTAAAACTCCTCTCTACCCAGCAGATTCTCAATGTTATTCAGTTCTTTTTAAAGATACTCAAGTATATTATCACTATCTTTCAGCTTTTTATCACTTTGCCGATGATCTTCAGCCTCTTTCCGGCAACGCAGCGCCTGGCGTCTACCCTTTTTGATTATATCCTGAATCCGCTGAAGAAAATATTCTTCGGGGCCATTAGCTACGTGCCAAACTTGATCACGGTTGTAATAATTCTGTGGGTAACCAGGTACATTCTACGGGCCCTGAAATTTTTCACCAACCAGATTGAACGGGAACGGCTGGTTATCAACGGCTTCTACGCGGATTGGGCCCGGCCTACGTTTAACATCCTGCGGGTTCTGGTATACGCCTTTACCATAGTGATGATCTACCCCTATCTTCCCGGTTCGGGTTCGCCCATCTTTCAGGGGGTGTCCGTTTTCATCGGCGTTATTTTTTCTCTAGGTTCATCCAGCGCTATCGGCAACCTTATCGCGGGACTGGTGATCACGTATATGCGGTCGTTCAAAATCGGGGACCGCATACAGATACAGAACAACGTCGGCTTTGTAGTAGAAAAAACACTAATGGTAGTACGGATAAAAACGCACAAAAACGAATACGTTACCTATCCCAACACGATGATTTTAAGTTCCGGGATTATCAATTACAACACTTCTTCCGACGAGGACGAGGAGGGGCTTATCATCTACGCCGATGTTACCATGAATTACGCCGTTCCCTGGACCCAGGTACACCAGATCCTCATCGACGCGGCGCTGAAAACCACTTCTATTCTGGAAACGCCAAAGCCCTTTGTCCTTCAAACCGCGCTTGATGATTT
>JAITIC010000269.1 GCA_031279635.1 Treponema sp.
GCCACCGCGTCCGTTATGAGTTTTTCCCGTTCTTTTGTGTCCATAGGTATCCCCTCCCGTGGGATACCTCAAGTATATCATACTTTCCCCTTTTGCCCCGAAAAAGAAATTGCACCCCCTCCCCCATCACAGCCTTGATCCTTAACCAAGCGTATCAATCATTTCCCATACCGGATCCAGTGCGTTGATAACCGCCTTATAAGCGGCGTATTTCTTTATGTAGTAGGCGTGCTTTTCCATATCCGGCTCGTAGCGGGCGCTGATCTTTGTACAGATATTTGCCGCCTCTACCACGTTTTTATAGACCCCCACCCCTACTCCGGCCAGCATGGCAACTCCCAGAGCGCCGAGTTCTTCCGCTTCCGAAACTTCCACGCTGACCCCCAGAATATCGGCAAACATCTGCATCCATGTCTTCGATCTGGTGGCTCCCCCCGCCATGCGAATCGCGTTGGGCATGGGGGCGAATTTCTGGAGCCGTTCAAGGTGATACCAGTGGCAGAATACTACCCCTTCAAAAATCGCCCTCACCAAAGAAGCGGGGCCGTGGTTTCCCTTGAGTCCGATAAAGGCCGATTTGGCGTCAATGTTGACGTTGGTTCCGTAAAGGAAGGGCAGAAAGAGTATGGTATCCCGCCAGGGGGCCTGCTCAACCAGTTGGTTGCATTTCTCATAAATGTGTTCTTCGTTTTCACGATCCAAAAAATGGTCGATAAACCATTCAAGATTGGTAGCCGAGGTAGAGCTTCCTTCCATAAACTGCCAAAACGCGTCAATGCAGTAATGGTACACCATAAAAATATCCGGCGAAACAATCGGCTCCCGGCTAAGAAAGGTATTGATGCCCCAGGTGCCGACTATGATGCCCCATCTGGTTTCATCGGTGACACCGGCGGAAACAACCGACGCGCCGGTGTCCATCTGGCCGCCCACTACGGGCGTGCCCGCCTTGAGGCCGGTTTTTCCGGCAAAGTCTTCGGTAACATAGCCGACAATTTCGGTACAGGCGGCGATCTTTTCCGGCAGCCTGTCCAGATATTCAGGAATACCGTAGGCGGAAAATATTTCTTCGGTAATCGCACCCACATTTTGATCCATGCCGGCAATGCCGGACGCCTCGGTTAATTCCAGGCAGAAAACGCCGGTTAAAAGATAACGCACATAATCTTTGGCGGTTACAATGGTTTTGGTTCTGTCCAGCGTTGCCCTGTCGTTATCCTTGAACCAGGCAATCACCGCCGGCACATTACCCGCCCAAATTGCCTGGCGTATTTTGGGCAGCAGCTTCTGGTAGGTGCCGTCGGAATACCATTTTTTAATGTAGCTTTTTGCCCGCAGATCGCCTGACAGCACCGCGTTATGGGTCGGCTTTCCGTTTTCATCAAACATATACGAACCGTTTGCCTGCCCGGTAACTCCGATGCCGAGGATATCCGCCGGATCAATGCCGGAGGTTTCCAGCGCGCCCCGTATCGCCTCGCAGGTCATCTTTTCCGCTTCTGCAATGCTGCGTTCGTTCATGTCCTTTCCGGGATACAGAATGGTCAGCCGTTTTCCCACGGTGGTCAGTTCCCTGCCTTCAAGATTAAACAGGGCCGCCTTTACCATCGTGCCGCCAATGTCAATTCCCATTAAACATTTAACCGAATCCTTCATGGCGTTTCTCCTTTATCCTTTAGTAATACCATTTAATTTTTTCAGCAGGAAAGCGCTTGCTTTGGGCAAGTAATGGTGAAAAACTTCTTTATCGTAAGACCACATTTCCGCTGTCAGAAAACCGTTGTAGCCCGTGGCGGCAAGGGTCCTGAAACAAAGATCAAAATCGACAATGCCCTCCCCGAAGGGTATGTCCCGGTAGATACCGGGTTTTGTGTCTTTCAGGTGTATCCCGACGATGTGCCGTCCTCCCAGGGTAAGCTCCCGCACCGGATCAAGGCCCGATGCGGTGATATTGCCCACATCGGCGTAACACTGCAAATAGGGCGAGTCTATCATCCTTACCACGGCCATGATCCGTTCCACGCTTGCCATAAAAGGACTGTCCATGGTTTCAATAGCCAGCATTACCCCCGCGGCCGCCGCTTCCCTGACGCAGGCGTCAATAGCGCTGAAAAAAAGCCGTTCGGTTTTCGGATTGCATTTTTCGCCGTGCTCGTCGTAGCCGGCAAGGTGTATCAGTCTGATGCCCGCGTCGTGGGCAAAAGCGACGGCCCGCCTTACAATGTCCAGGCCTTTTTCCCTGACGGCGCGGTCCTCCGAGCCGAGCGGATAGCCCCTGTTCGCGGTAAGCGCCATAGTTTCAACGGGAATACCCGCCGCTTCGGCCGCATGGCGCAGGGCAAGGGCCTCGTTTCCCCTGTACAGCCGGGGAAGCCGGTCATCGGCGGCGTCAATGTTCAGTTCCATAAAGGAAAACCCCGAAGAACGGACCAGTTCCAGTTTGGCTTCCCAGTCAAGATTAAAGCAAATTGCCTTTTCGTATAATCCGATTCGCGCGGTCATAAATCATAACTCCTTTAATTCTTTCATTCTAACCTTTACCGAGCCGTTTGCAAGCGATTCGGCGTACAGCTTTTTCATCAGTCTGTCATGCGCAAGGACGGATTTGGCGGATTTAATTGAAGCCTCGATCTCGTCCCTGACCATTTCGTAGGGCATTTCGATATAGTCTGGCTTTTTGACAAAAATCATGAACACATGGCCCTGATAAATATTGTATTCCGCGGTGTCTCCGGTTTTTTCGAGTGTTTTTAAGGCCGCAAGCCGGGCCGGAAAAATCCCCGAATCCTTGTCGTAGAGCAATTCTTCGGCGCTGCCCGCGCCGTATTCGGACGCCAGCTCGTCAAAGCCGATCCCCCCGCGCAGCTTTTGGCGTACTTCCTGAATCAGCGGGGCCATATCGTTTTCGGCGGCGGCTATGAGCGTTTCATAATCTCCCTGTTTTTTTTCATTAAGGAGTATTGCCGCCTGTCCCCGCACCGCGGCTTCAAAGGGCAGCGTAAAGCTCTTTACCCATTTGAGTCCTTCAGGATAATAAAGGACAGGCTCTCTGGGATACGTTATCGCGGCGCTTACGATTTCTTTTTTATCGGTAAAATATTTTTTCTGCGAAAAAAGAAGCGTTTCGTATTTGGAACGGATTTCCTCTTCGCTTACCTGCGGCTCACCCGCCGCCTCAATTTCCCCGGCGTGTATCCGGCTCAGGTCCGCGTAGACATATTCCCTTGCCACATCGTCAATAAGCCGCCGCCAGATTTCTTTGTCCGCTTTTACCTCGGTGGGAAGCATGCCGTATTTTTTGCAATAGTCTTCGGCCTTTTGGAGAATATCTTCTTTTGAGTAAGTGTTAAGCGGCGTTACAATTGCAGTGCCGCTTTTTTCACAGGATAGCGTTAAAAGTGAAAAAGCCAAAAGCGGGAACACAATACACTTAAGTTTCATTCATTCCGTCATTCCGTTCGCCGTACCGCGGTGTTCTGCCGCAGGGCGTCAATTACCACGGCGCCCAATACAATGATGTACCGTATCAGTTCCTGCCAGAAAGCGGGAACGTTAAACAGGGTCAGGGCGTCCTGAACGAGGGCCATAAGGGAAAGCCCCAGAATGGCGCCAAGGATAGAACCCTTGCCGCCGTTCATGCTGACCCCTCCGATAACGGCGGAAGCGATGGCGGTCATTTCCAGTCCCGCCCCCGCGGTTACCGGAACGCCGGAGAATTTGTTGACATAGATAACGCCGGCAAGGGCGGAAAATACGCAGCAGGCCATACAGGTAAGCACTTTAACGCGCTTGACGTTAATTCCCGAATAGGCGGCGGCTTTTTCATTGCTTCCGGTGTAAAAAACCAGCCGCATAAGCAGGGCCTTTCTGACAAAAATTTCGGCGAGGATCGCGATGATAATAAAGAGCAGCACCGTCATGGGCATAAGGCCGCCTATCTGCCCCTGCCCCAGATAACGGAACCTGGGAGCGGCGTTCAGCGCCCGGACCAGCGATATGGGCGTTCCTGTTGTAAGGGTATGCACTACGCCGCGGGCGATACCCATGAAACACAGCGAAACAATAAAGTGGCTTAACCTGACATACGTAACCAGAAAGCCCATAAACGCCCCGATGGCCGCGCAGATAAGCACTGCCAGCAGCGCCGCCAGCCAGGGATTCACGCCTCCCAAAAAGAACTTTGCGATGATAGTCATGGAAAGGCACATCATGGAGCCGACCGAAAGATCAATGCCGCCTGAGATCAATATGATCGTCATTCCTATAACAACGATGCCGTCAATCGAAAGGGAGCCTAATACAACTTTGATGTTCGCCCATTTCGCGAAATAGGGGGAAGTAAAGGAAAGGACGATAATCAGCGCCAGGAGTATTATAAGCAAATTGATTTCCCTGAGCTGAAAAACGGCAAGCTTTCTTATATTGAATCCCAGCCTGCTTTTTGCCATACTCATATTGAGATTGTTACGCATTGGAAACTCCGTTGTTGGTTTGATTGCTGTCAATTCTGAAAGCGCCCGAGGCAAAATACATAATATTTCCGGTATTAATGTTTTCCCCTTCCACTTCCCCGACTAAACGCCCTTCGTTCATCACCTCAACCCGGTCGCACATGCCGATTATTTCATTAAGTTCCGATGAAACAATGATAACCCCGATATCCTGAGCGACTAAATCCCTCAGCAGCCGGTGTATCTCCGCCTTGGACGCCACATCAATGCCGCGGGTAGGCTCGTCAAGAATCACGACCCGGGGCCTTTTTGCCAATAATTTGCCCAGAAAAATCTTCTGCTGGTTGCCGCCTGAAAGATTCATCACAAACTGCTCTATGCCGTATGCTTTGACATTCAACTCCTCAATCATTTTTCTGGCAAGTTTCTTTTCAACGCCGACCTGTATTACGCCGTTTTTCGCGATAAGGTCCCGGTGCACGGCGCTGATGTTAGGGGAAATGCTCATGTCAAGAAAAAGGCCGGTCCGCTTGCGATCTTCTGACATGTAGAGCAGCCCCTGGGAAAAAGTCTTTCCCGGTTTTTGCCCGGTAATGTCTTTCCCCAGGAATTCCACTTTCCCGCTTTTCAGCCGCCTCAGCCCGGTAATTCCCTGCATGGTTTCACTGCGTCCCGATCCTATTAAACCGGAAAAACCGAGGATTTCACTTTTATAAAGCTTAAAGCTGATGTTTTCAAATCTGCCGTTTTCATCGGTCAGGTCTTTTACATCCAGCAGGACATGATCGTTTTCCGTCCGGGAGCTTTTCCGTTTTTCCGGATACAGCATGGTTACTTCCCGGCCCGCCATATCGTTAACCAACTGCTGCACCGATGTAAGTTCCTTTACTTTATATTTCGATATCATATAACCGTCCCGGAGGACCGACACGGTATCGCAATTTTCAAAAATTTCGGTCATGCGGTGGCTGATATAAATAATCCCTATACCCTGGCCCGCAAGCTGCCGCATGATTTTATAGAGCGCGTTTGTCTCGGTTTCGCTTAAAGTCGCCGTCGGCTCATCAAGAATCAGCACTTTGCATTGCCTTGATAATGCTTTGGCAATTTCTACAATCTGCTGATTTGAAATGGTCAGGTTCATTACCGGCGCGGTGGGTTCAATGCCGCCGCTGTCAAGCTGCCGCAAAAGGGCGCGGGCCTCGGTGGCCTGCTTCTTGAAATTCATAAACGCCTTTTTCCCCACGTCCATAGGAACCTGGGACATGAAAATATTCTGCGCCACCGACACATCCTGACAGAGGGCGATCTCCTGATGCACAAAGCCGATGCCCAGCTTTTGGGCGTCAATCGGACTTGTTATTCCCGCCGGCTCTCCCTCAAGGTAAATCTCCCCGGAGTCCGGCGGAAAAAGACCGTCTATGATATTCATCATGGTCGATTTACCGGCGCCGTTTTCGCCGATAATCGCGTGAATCTCTCCGTGGTCCAGGGTAAAGTCCACGCCGAAAAGAACCTGGTTGGTACCAAACGATTTGGAGATATTCTTCAATTCCAGTAAATGTCCGTTCAAATCACTCACCGTTTTTAGAAAGGTTCAAATCCGGCTGCTTTCCCAACACCGAAGTTTTGGGAAAGCAGCCGGGACAATTGCAGCCCTTTTTGAAACCACACAAAAGCCCAAACAGCAGTCCCGTTTGAGCTTTGCGAAAAACACTGCTTCGCAAACAGTCCGATACAAAGCGCCCGGACGCGGGAAACCCGCGGGCGCCTGGTAAGCGCTCTTATTGTCCGGGGCCGCCAGGACCCAGCATGTCCTGAATACTTGAATACCCAAGGGATTCGGCATACTTGTCCACATAGAAGTACTGGGCATTCTCCGCCGTTACCAGGTTAAGGCCGTTGTCAAGGTAAGGAATATAGGTGGGATTCTGCCCCTGCGCTTTCCTCCCGTTCATGGGGTTGATCAGCTCAGGATGAGCGGCGGTAAAGAGCATGAGCATACCAAACCAGCCCTGCATACCCTGATCGGGGTTGATCGCGCCGAACATATCTCCGGTCTGGAGCATGTCAAGGATCTGCTCGTTAACGTCGCAGCACATAACCTTGATCGCCGCTTTGCCACCGCCAAGCTCAACCGCGGCGCGGGAAGCGCCGATAGCGGAGCTGGCTTCGGGCATAAAGACCCCGCCCAGATCGGGGTGCATCTGCGCGACAGTCATAACCGCCGAATAGGCCCGGTCCGGGTCCTGATTGGTGGGGGAATCGGCTACTACCTGGATGTTGGGGAATTCGGCCTTGAGCGTAGCAATGAAGGTATCAATGCGGATGTCGTGGTTGGTCTGTCCGGGATTGCGCAGGGTCATTACTTTACCCCGTCCGCCCATAGCCTCGGCGATGGCCCTGGCCGCGTACTGGCCTTCGTTGACGTTATCGGAAGTGATATACCCGTTCCGGTTGGATTCAGGAGAATCCGACGCCATGGTAATGATTGCCACGCCCTGGGCAACGGCCCGGTCAACCGGCTCCTTGAAGGCTTCCGCGGTGATCGGCGACAGGAAAATCCCCTTGGGATTTTTTGCCAGGGTCTGCTCGAACACCTCCACTTCCTTGTTGGCATCATATTCGGTGGTACCCACATAGAAGGTTTTTACCCCCAGGAGGTTACCTGCCTGCTTGAACCCTTCGTAAACGGGGAACCAGTATTCCACGCCCGAAACGAACTGTACCTGATAGTATTCCTCATCAGGCGAGCCGTGAAGCCCCACGGTTTGGACCGCACCGCTGCTTGCCGCGCTGCTGCCGCTCCCGCCGCCGCATCCGGCGAGCGCCGTCAGGGCCACGACGATAAGCGCCGCAAGAATCTTCGCTGTAACTTTCATTCTTTCCTCCACATTCGAATAATTTCCGGGGCAATCCCCCAGGATTATACAATTGTAACATGGAGATAGCAATTGTCAAGAAAAATTTACGAATTTATGATAATTTAGCGATTTTTAAATTTGAAAAAAGTCACAAGATGTCAGATCATGGAAGCAGCGTCTAATGCGGCCGGCAAAACAGGGCTATTACATTTACTTTCAGATACCGCGAAAAAACTGAAATTTTCAAGAATTTTAACCGCAAGCCAAGCCGTAGTTGGGCACACAAGCGCGGCTTGGCTTGCCGCTGGTTTTTCTTCAAAAATAGTATGGGCGGGGAAATTTTGGTGATCAAAAAAGTAAATGCAACAGCTCCGGCATTTTTAGTCACAGTTGATCATACTGAAAAAAGTAAGAGGGAATGGCGCCGTTACTAATCTCCCTGCAAGACTCCGCCTTTTTGCCGAAAAAAGACTCAAAACCGGGATGGTCGGTAATCAGGGCAAGTTTCCAGCCGGGAAAGCCCTCCCGCAGCGCCGCCATTTCCCCGTAGGTCCGCTCCGCCGCCGCCCGGTCGCCAAGCCGCTTGCCGTAAGGCGGGTTGGTAATGATAAAACCCGCTTCTTCCGCAAAGGGCGGCCGCGCCCTGGCCATAGGCAGGGCTTTGAGCCGCGGCAGCCCCGGCATTTCCCGCTGCCCCGCGAACCGTATCCCCCTGACCGGCACTTTAGCTTCGGCCAGATCCCCCAGCCGCTCAATGTTGGATTGGGCGATGGAAACCGCCCGGCTTTCCCCGTCGCTGCCGGCGATTCTAATGACCCGGTTGAAGTTAATCCTGTCCCGAAGTTCCCTCCGCACGGATTCCTCGATCTTCAGGTCGCCGATAAGCAACCCGCTTAAGGAAAAGCGCCGGTTCAGCCCAGGGGCCATATCCCAGGCGTACATGGCCGCCTCAATCAGAATCGTCCCCGAACCGCAAAAGGGATCGTAAAGCGGGAACTTCCGCTTCCAGCCCGACAACAGCAGCATCGCCGCGGCGGTCGTTTCCCGTAACGGGGCGGTCCCCCCTTCGCTCCGGTAGCCCCGCTTAAAGAGCGGCTCTCCGGACAAATCCACCAGCAGCGAAACCATGTCTTTTTCCACATAGACCCGGACCTCCGCCGCCGCGCCCTCGTCGCTTAGCCGCGCCAGCTTGTAGTGACGGCAGAGCCGCTCCGCCGCGGCCTTGTGGACCACCGCCTGAATACTGGTTTCCGCCATAAGATGCGAACGATTGGTCCGCACCTTGACCACCCTCAGCCCCATGCCTTTCGGCACGAGCCGCTCCCAGGGAAACGCCGCCGCCCCCTCAAAGAGCGCGTCGAAATCATCGGCCCGGAAAAAACCCGCTTCCAGCAATACGCGATCCGCGGCCCGCAGCCCCATAAGCGATCGGTACAGGCCGGCGGTGTCGGCCTTGAAGCGCACCCTGCCGAAAAGCGAATCCAGAACCTTGAGGTCCAGTTTCCGCAGTTCGTTAGACACAACCTTTTCAGCGCCCACCGCGCAAAGGGCCGCCGCCGTCTCCAGAACGCTATCCCGTCCCGTTAATTCAGAATTTTTCATGTTTGTAGTATAGCATAAATCGCAGCCTGGGAAAGTAAAGGCGTCCGGGGGCTGTCCAAGAAGTTGGTTGCTTCCTGGACATCCCCATTGGTATAGAAACCATGAGCCTTCGCGGAGCAAACCCGCGGTATCTTAAGCGCTGCATTAGTTCGATCGGAGGCTCGTTCAACAGGAAGTTTATTATACCGTCTGGTTTAATACCAAATCATTGTAAGCGTTGCGTCATTTGAGCCGGAGCAAGCTTGGCAAGCGCAGCTTGCCTTAGGGTATTAAACCAGACTTTCGAATAAAAAATCGAGGCTCCCCGCAAGGGCGGTCCGCGGGCCGGTCTCTGGGTGGCGGCGCACTTTAGTCCTCTAAGCTTACGGCAGATTCTCCCGATTAACAATCTCTATTCCCGTGTCAATTGATGTCGAGGTATAGCCCGTTTTCCTGAGGGCGGCCAGGGAACGTACCCCTTCGTAGCCGATACGTTCGGGGTTGATTGCAAGGCTGCACGCGATTATCCCCTTGCGGATGCTTTCCAGCACGCCCGGATCTCTGCCGAAACCGATAACCTGAACGCGGCCTACCATGTTCAGATCGATCAGGGTCTGGGCGGCGGCGATGGTGTCGTTGGGATCGGTAAAAATGATCGTGTTAAAATCGGCGCCGTCCGCGGCGCCGCTTCCCGCGTTTGCGCCGCCGCGGAACAGGCGCGAGAGCAGAGCTTCCGCGTCCAGGGGGTTGAGGTTCGTTTTGAAGCCGGCGACAGGGGCGGCAAGGCGGCTGCCCAGGGCCGCGGTGATTCCCATTTCCACCAGTTCCCGCTCGCTGTAAATGCCCGGCGATTTGTCGCTGTACACCACAGCCAGGCGGATGGGGCCTTCGTTGACGCCGCCCGCGGCAAGGCCCAGCCGCTTGCCCACGTCAAAGTTGTTGTTGCCGATAAAGGGCCAGGGCTGATCGTTGGGTACGTTGTGGTTGATGATCACCGTGGGAATCTGCATCGAGCCCAGCCTGTCGAGCTGGCGGCGGGCGGTGCTGTCGTCCAGGTAGGGACAGACGACGGCGCCGTCAATGCCGGTGTACAGGGCCATTTCCAGTTCGTTTTTTGCCGTATCTATGGAATGTACCGAAATCGCGGCGTTGAACTCCTCCGCAGCCTGTTCCGCCCCGGCGATGATTCCGGTAAAAAACGAGTTGCGGTTGTCCGGCAAATACAGCGCAAAATGATAATTTAGCGAGCCGCCGGAGGCCTGCTGGATATACAAAGAACGGGCGATGGAAAGCGAGACAAGAAAGGTAAGCAGGGCGAGAATACCGAAACAGACGATGCCCGCCCGCAGCAGGTTTTTCATGGGGTTCATGGGGATAGTATAAACCGCATGGGCAGCGCTCCGATAGCCGCCGGCAACATTCCTGCAGCCGCCGCCAGCGCGGCCATTCCGGCAGGCAGCAGGATGCTTTTCACGTTACGCGAATTCACATAACGCGAATGTTTTTCCCGCGGGCCGCCTGTCTGCACGGGCGCGGCGGGGAGCGCGGCATCCAGTTCCAGCATCAGAGAGTCTATTCCCTCAATGACGCGGCCCCGGCGGATAAGCCCCCGCCGTTCCCGCATCAGCTCCAGCATACGGAACGATTCGCCGAGCAGCGCGCCGGGGCGGCCCAGGCCGCCTGAAAGATTCGGAGTGGTCTTGACGCAGGCCGCGGAAAGCATTACCAGCCCTTCCAGACTGAGGGCTTTTCCCAGCCCCCCCCACAGGCTTCCCTCCGTTATGCGCAACGGCCCCCACACGGCCAGGACTTTTCCGTAGGGGACAAGCAGGCTGCAGAACACAATGCCCGCCATAATCAGCGTAGTTGTAAGAGGCATGATTTTCTTGCCGGAAAGCCAGGCGAGGAAACAGAAAAAAATGAACTGGGAGATGCGGGACGGCGTTGACTTGTTACACAGAAAGAGCAGCGCCATCAGGAGAAAAGCGGCGAAAAGTCCGCCGCCGCTGAACAGGCTGTTCCATTGCCGCCTGCGCAGGAGGCGGCGCGCTTCGGCGGCCTGCCTGCGGGGCGGGAACGGCGGAGCGGACGGCACGGACACGGCTTCTTCCGTTGCTGGGGCGGAGGCGATTTCATTACCGCCCGGATACGGACGGCCTGAAGCGTTTCCGCTATGTTTAGCGTACCATTGCGAACGGCGGCAGAAGGTCTCGCAGAAAAGGCCCAGAGCCGCGCCGCTGATAAAGCCTGAAGCGAGAAAGGGAGGGACAAGAAAGCGCAGCCCCGCGCCGAACACAAAATAGCGGGCCAGGAGCAATTGAACGCCGTTGGAAAGCATCGCCCCGGCGCAGCCGATGCCGGTAAAACCGGCGCGCTTTCCCATAACGCGGCGTATGCCGTACATGAGCGCAGCGGACGAAAAAGTTCCCGCGAGGGAAAACAGAAAAACATACGAAAAAAGGGAGCCTGAGATAATTCCCTGACCGGCGGTCTTGAGCAGCGCCAGCAGAAAATAGTCCGCCGGACCCAGGATGTCAAGCGCCAGCAGCAGGGGAAGGTTTGCGAGGCCTATCCGCATAAAGGGGAGCGGCTTGGGGATCAGGTATTCAACGGCCGACAAAAAAAGACAGAGACCCCCCAGGAGCGCCTGCGCGCGCGCCCTACCATGCCGCGGCGTCAACACCGGTTTCACCTCCGCTGCCGGGCTTCCGGCCGCTCTCTTCCCCGATGAAAACCATCACCCTGTTCGGAAGGCAGGCCGTCCACTGGCCCGGCGAATGAATGGTCCCCGAAGCAATACAGGTTTGATTGGCGCAGGGAGATGCAAGGACCCGCGCCGCGCCGTCTTGAATTTCAATCAGGGTATCTCCCAAAGGCCCGGCCACGCTTATGGTCTCGGCGGCGTCGCGGGAAAAGATCCATTCGCCGCCTTCGCCTTTCACGTGTACGGCGGAATCGCCCACCACGCCTGAATACGCGAAAACAAAAGATCCCGCAGCCACGCAAAACGCGGAAACCAAAACGCTGAAATCAAAAGGCTTTAACACGCTGATACCGATCTTCCGCCGTTCAAAAGATCCGCCTCCGCTGACCGAAGCGGCCTAATACCCGCCGCAGCCCCCGCAGCCGCCCTCTCCGCAAGACTTATCACAGCCGCCGCAGGCCCCGTGATCGTGAGCGCCGCTGTGCACGTGGCCGTGACTCAGTTCTTCCTCACTGCCCTCCCGCACGGCGGTAACGGTAAGGTCAAAATTGAGGTTCATTCCCGCCAGCGGATGGTTCCCGTCGATAGTAACCGTAGCGCCCTCTATTTTGGTCACCGTCACCAGACAGGCCCCTTCGGGGCTTTGGGCGTGAAACTGCATTCCCTCTTCCAGATTTTCAATGTCCTTGAAATCTGCAAGGGGCATCTCCATAACCAGCCGCTCGTCACGTTCACCGTAGGCTTTTGCCGCGGGAAGGTGTACCGAAAAACGCTCCCCCGCAGACCTCCCTTCCAGCGCGTCTTCAAGGCCGCTGATAATATTCTCGAATCCGTGCAAATAATCCAAAGGCCTGCCGCCTAAGGTGCTGTCAAGCAGATTGTTATGTTCGTCGGTGAGCGTGTAGTCAATACTGACCACCCGGTTTTTCGTTATAGTCATAGAGGTTTATAGCACATAACCTATTCACCGGACAAGACGGCCCTTCCCGCCGCCCTATCCCTTTGATTTGATAAAAGCCCCGATTTTGGAATCCTGGAATTTAATGTGGTTGATCAGCCACTCGCCGACTTTATTCCGTACTTCCTTGATTGTGTCGGCGCTGCTTCCAAGTTTATCCAATTGCCCGGCCATTTGTATAACGCCGCTTTTGAAGGCTTCGTGAATAAGGCGGTGGTTTTCGAAATCCGGAAACCCGCACTGTTTCTGTATCTCTTCTTCGTCGGCAAAATGGGTCGCCGTATAATTGACCAGAAAATCCAGGGCCTTTTTAAGTTCCTCCGCGCCTTTCCCCATTTCAATGGCGTCGATTAAACTGTTGAGCGCGATAAAAAGCTGCCGGTGCTGCTCGTCGATATTTTCAACCCCGATAGCCAGGGCGTCGTCCCACAGATAATGCTTGTCCTGCAGCACAAAATCAGAGATCGCTTTCCGGAGCACTTCGATATTATTTTTATTTTTACCGCTTATGCGGTTAATATGATCGACCGAATCATTGACTTCCCTGGTGCGGTTTGCCATCTCGTTCATGCTGTCGGTGATTTCCGCCGTCGCGCTTCTCAGGTTTTCTCCCTCGATGGTAATTTCGCTGCTTTCGTGCTGCATCTCCTCGGAACTGCTTTTGACGATCCTGGTTATCTCGGTGAGCTTTTGCATGGATTCCAGAATCTGCCGGCTGCCGGCACTCTGTTCTTCCATCGCGCCGCGAATCTGATCCTCCTGATCCGACACGGTCTTTACCCCGCTGTCAATCGCCTCGAATTTATCCAGCACTTCCCCGGTGGACACGGAAATCTTTGCCATCGCGTTACGTATCTTTTTGAGCACGGTACTGATGGTTTTCGACTGCTCCCCGGAGGATTCCGCAAGCTTCCTGATTTCATCGGCTACCACGGCAAAGCCCCTCCCCGATTCCCCGGCATGGGCGGCCTCAATGGCGGCGTTCATGGAAAGCAGATTGGTCTGGCTTGCGATGTTTTGCAGCACGGCGTTAATTTCAAGCAGCCCCTCCGATTCCCTGGCCACTTCCTGCATGTCCGTCGCCACCGCCTCCAGGCCGCTGCGCCCCACTTCCGAAGCCTCGGCAAGGTGCGTAACGTTCTCGGAATTGATCCGGCTGATGCGCGTAACCGAATCAATATTGGCGAGCATTTCCTCAATGGCCGATGAGGATTGGGAGACGCTTTCCGTTTGGGTATCTATCTCTGCGATGAGTTTTTCGATATTGCCGCTGATCCGCGCCACCGCGGCAGTGGCGACGGCCACCGAATCCGCCTGCAAATTGACCTGCCGCTGCATGTGCTGAATGTCGCCGTTTATCTCGCGGATCGCTCCGGCAGTCCCCGCCATGTTTATCGAGAGGTCTTTGCTGATTTCGTCGACCACCTCGGACTCGTTTTGAATGGTCACCACCAGACGCTTCAGCCGGTCCAGCGTCTGGTCAAAACGGTCGGCCATCTCGCCGATTTCGTTTCCGGAACGCAGGCGTATCTGCTGGGTAATATCGCCCTCCCCCACCTTTTGCAGCACATCGGTTATTTTCTTCATGGGGCTGATGACCAGTATTTTGATAAAAATAAAATTGAAGAACGCCCCGGCCGCGAGCAAAACCAGGGCGGCCAAACCCAGGGTCAGCAGAAGGCGGCCCGGCGCGGAACCGGCAAACGCGCCCGCGCTCAAAACGGTCATAACCAAAACGGCGGCAAAAACCGGCAGCGAGGAAAGTACCGTCATCTTTGCCAGGAGGCTCCCTGAACGGGCCGTTGCTTTTTCCGCGGCGGACGGAGACCCGGCGGCCTTTTTCTCAGGCGCCTTCGCCTCTTTTACCGGCGCATCTTTCGCCGCCGCTGCCGAAGGCGCGGCAGGAGAAGGGGATGCCGGCGCGACTGGTTCCGCTGCGGCGCCGGCCTTGAACATTTCCGGCGCTTTTACTTTCAGCTCCCTTGCCCAGCGGAAATCCTGACCCTTGATATGTTCGATAAGCCAGGCCCCGATTTTTTTCTCCACTTCGTTAACTAGGGTTTCGGAAGCGCCCTTCAAAATAAATTCATGGGAAAGGTCCCTGACCACCTGCTTGAACGCCTCGTGGAATTGATGGTGGCCGTCAAGCCCGCTAAACCCGTACTTTTTGAGGAGTTGCTCCTCATCAAAAAAATGCTTAATCGTGTAATTTGAAAGAAAATGGAGACTTTTTTTCAGCCCTTCCGTGTCCGCGCCGTTTTCACAGACCTCCATCAAACTGTTTATCGCCTCAAAAAGCTGCCGGTGCTGGGCGTCCACCGCCCCGCAGCCGGTCAAAAAAGAGCCGTCCATCACATAGCGCATATACACCCCCTGCCGGTAGAGACCTCCCGCCCCGCGTCCTCTGTTAAAAAGCACGCCCCACACGATACGAAACCGATCGACTTTGTACAGGAAGAATAATAGTACCAAATGAAGAAATTGCCAAGAGGAGGGGGAAGTCTCCCACTGTCAACAAGTTAAGAACTGGACACCCTCCCAAAGCCGTGATAAACCGGAATATGGGAGGATACCATGGAAAAAAAACTTGTTTTGAAACAGTCCGAAACCTGTTGGAACAAGCGGACTATGAAAACCGTTCAAAGAAACGAAAACAGGATTTCAGCCGGAAGCGCAACATGCCGTTCAAAAAGCTGATGTACTTCATGCTCGGCATGATAAAGGAAAGTACGCAGAATGCCCTTGAACGGTTTTTCTCAAAAATAAAAGAAACAGTCCGCATGAGCCAGCAGGCATT
>JAITIC010000026.1 GCA_031279635.1 Treponema sp.
GGGGATCCGGGAGTTTCCCGACAGGGCAGGTCTTGAGGATGTCGTTGTGAAGCTGCAAGAGGTAGTCGCAGACCTTGCGGACGCTGTCTTTTGCTTTGGAAGCGTCCGCGTCCCTGGCGTGGCCCAAAACGCCCTCCGGGTGCGAAACGCACTCAATAGCGGCGTTCCCTACAACACAGTGGCCCGGGATCGGGTTGCCGTAAATATCGCCGCCCCGGTCAATATGGCCGGGAGGCAGGAGGCCGCCGGTTTCAGTGTTCTCGGCGTTTTCCGGATCACAGAACTCAGGAAACAGCGCAAGTGAAATTGATTGTTCCGCTTCGCAGGCGTGCTGGAACGGCCGGTCATAAGGGCCGCCGTGTTTTTTGTCCATAAGGGTTCCGCCCATTATGCGCGGAAAATCAACAAAGTAGATCATCGCCGGCACCTGATATTTTTTGCCCCATTCCTGAATCGCCACCGGCAGACTATACTCCTGACCGTGAAGGGACATGAAGATCATCTTCCGGTAACCGGTGTTCCAAAGACCCGTCATAATCGAGCGAAGATAATCAATAAAATATTGATCCGGAATCGGAATGGTACACGCCTGGCCGATATGGTGAAAAGGATGGCTCCCGAACCATATAGGCGAAAGAATGGTAGACCCAACTTTACGGCATACCATTTCGGCAACACGGGTTACAATAAGCGTATCCTCGCCGACCGGGCCGCCGTTACCGTGGTTCTCGGTAGATCCGACGGGAATAAATATGACATCGTTTTTAACGAGCCGATCTTCAATGTCCTTTTTGGTCATAAGGTGATAGTAGAGTTTCTCTTCCGACTCAATAGCGCCTTTGTTCGGAAATTCCCATTCATGCTCGGGGAATTCCAAATCTCCTACTTTCCACATGTTTTCCTCCTTGTTATTTTACCCGTTGGCTTTCAAGCTGGGGTGAATAAACCCAAATAAATTTTATTGGCGTGTCTCCCGTATTTACGATGTTGTGAAAATCTCCCGGCGGGTTATAGACGATGATACCGGGGTGTATCTCTATAGTTTCATTGTCTGTGCGAAACTCGCCATGACCCTCGATGAAGTACATGATTTCTTCTTCTTTGTCGTGTTTATGCCGGGGAACTTCGCCGCCCACAGGCGTCTCGTTATAGCCGACCGATACATTTTGCGCGCCGCAGGTTTTTTCCGTAACAAGCGCCCAGCTTTTCCGGTAAGGCGGCCCTTTTAACTCGCCGTCTATTTTGTTTTTGTCGAACCATGTCAGCTTTGCCATTTATATACTCCTTTTTTTTTAAGCTGAAATTATTCTAAAGTTATCCTGGAATATGTTTTTTCAAGCAGTCCTCTTAGTTCCTCCACTGCTCCCTCGTCAAGATCAACGCCTTCAACCGCGGCCTTTTTCTCCCGCCGCTGCTCTATTTCACCGGGAAGAAAAATTTCCGTCTGGCCGGCCGCTTTTTTGAGGGCCTTCATGTCCGCGATATAGCCCTGTATCAAACCGGCGAATTTTCCCAGCGGCATAAAGTTTTCGATATTGATCACTGTAAGCGCGGCTCCCACTCCGGTACTGCCGCAGGGCGTATGGAAACTCTTGAGATTTACCGCGTAAGCGGCGCCGGACAGCATCCCCGCGATAATATCCGCCGCCAGGGCCAGGGCTGAACCTTTGGGGCCGCCCATCGGGAGGAGACAGCCTTTAAGGGCCGCCACCGGATCGGTGGTCGCGTTGCCCTCCGCGTCTATGGCCCAGTCCGCGGGGATGGCCTGCCCGTTACGGGCGGCCTTGCGTATTTTCCCGCGGGCAGCCACGCTGGACGCCATATCCGCTGAAAACATGGTGTCGCCGCCTGTGTAAATGGCGATGGCGATAGGGTTCGTGCCCATCCAGGCCTCGGCCCCGCCCCAGGGGGACATGGCGCTTGCCGCGTTGCAGCACATGAAGGCTATCATGCCCTGGGCGGCGGCGGCCTCGGTGTAACAGGCAAGGGAGCCGACGTTGTTGGTATTGCGGACAAGCGCGGCGGCGACGCCGAATTGTTTCGCTTTTTTCACCGCGGTTTCCACGGCCCGGCTTCCGGCCACGGCCCCCAGTCCGTCGCCGCCGTCAATGATCACCGTAGCGCCCTTTTCTTCAACTAATGTTACTGTGGTCGGCAACGGCAGTTGATTCGCCTGTACCCTGTCGTATACCGGTACAAGGAGGTGGGTCCCGTGGGTCGTAATGCCGCGCGCATCGGCTTTCACCATGGAAGCCGCTGCCACCTCCGCTCCATCACGGGATTCCCCGCAGGCGCGAAGAATTTCGACAGCGGCCGCTTTCAACTTATCAGCTTTTATCTTCATTTTCCCGATTACTCCTCCGCCAGTCCCGCCGCTTCAAACAATGGCCCGAATTTATTAAACTCCACGCTGGACACCCCTGAAGCCAAAACCTTCGCCTTATCGGTTTCTTTAGCGACCCGTTCTTCAGTCTTTTTTAATACATCCGCCGCATCTTCCCTGCGCACCAGTACCAGGCCGTCATCATCACCGGCAATCAAATCCCCGGGATTAACCATGATGCCGCCGAAAACTGCCGGGTAATTCACCAGGCCAAGCGTTCCTTTTGCCGTACCGCGAATACAGAAGCCTTTGGAAAAAACCGGGAAACCGGCCGCAATAATGTCGGCGCTGTCCCGAATGCAGCCTTCTATACAAAGGCCGCCCACCCCGCGGGCAATGGCGCTGGTAGCCATTAAATCGCCAAAGTAGCCGTAATCTTCAGCGCCGCCAACGATAGCCACGATCACATCGCCCGGCCGGGCTTTTTCAAGGGCTTTGTGGAGCATCATATTGTCTCCCGGCGGACACTGCACGGTAAAGGCGGGCCCGCAAACCTTCATACCCCCGGCAATAGGTTTTATCTTATAGTCGATATAACCTTTACGGCCGCTGGCCTCGTGAATAGTCGCAGTGGCGTGTTTTTTAAACTGCTCCACCAGTTCAGGCGCAACCCGGTCAATCTCTGTTCTTACGTGTACCAACATAGACTCATCCTTCACACAAATTTGGTGTACACAACTTTAAGCTGGGTAAACATGTCCCGATTGGTCTTGCCCTTACTGAACGGGCCAATTCCCGACTGTTTGACCCCGCCAAACGGCATAGCGCCATCAGTTACCGTCGGATGGTTAATATGTACCATGCCCGACTCAATCTCTTTCTGAAAACGGTAGATATATTCCAGGTTGTCCGTATAGATTGACGAAGCCAGACCATACTTCGTGTCATTGGCGATAGAAACAGCTTCGTCAAAATCTTTGGCGCGGATGACGCTTAACACCGGGCCGAATATTTCATCGACAGCTACTTTCATTCCTGGCTTGACATTGGTAATGACTGTCGGTTCAATATAAAATCCCTTGTCAAAAATGCCGCCTGTAAGTTGATGCCCTCCCGCCGCAATCACAGCGCCTTCGTCACGGGCGCTTTGAATCCAGGCCATGATGTCATTTCCCGCTTTTTCATTGATTATTGGCCCGACGTTTACTTGCGGATTCATACCATCGCCCACGACAAAGTCGTTTTTTGCGGACTCAATAAGGTATTGCTCAAACTGGTCAGCTTCTTTTTCTAAAACGATGATACGGGAAAGCGCCGTACAGCGTTGTCCTGACACAGCCAGCCCCGAACCGGCGAGTTCGACAGCCGCTTTTTTCAAGTTTTTGTATTCCGCCACAAGGGCCGGATTTTTGCC
>JAITIC010000038.1 GCA_031279635.1 Treponema sp.
GGTTACTTTGCGGACAGACCTTGCATTTGCTCCCGTTTTGTACCAAAACGGTGCGCAAAATGCCTGTTTTAAGGTAGTCTGTCCATAATGTGTCTACATTATGGACAGACTCTAATTAATCCCTATGCTGAGTGAAAAATCTGAAAAACTTTCACTTGGTGAACATGTATACTACGCATTAGGTAGTACATTTTATTCTGAACGGAGGTTTGTTATGAAGAAGGCGATGATTGTACTTCTGGCCGTACTTTTGGGCCTGTCGCCCCTATTTGCGGGCGGCGGCGGCCAGCAGGGGGCCACCCCGAAGGACACGCCGGTCAAGCTGGTTTTCTGGCACCATCAACTGCAAGCGGTGAATAACTTTAACGAATTTGCCAAGATCGCCACCGAGATATTCGCCAAGCTGGGGTATCCCAATGTCAGCATGGTCTCGGAACAGATTGAGTACCAGGGCTATCTGGCCAAGTATGTGTCCGCTTTCTCAAGCGGCACCGGCCCGGATATGTTTATGGCCATGTCCCAGGACTTCGCCCTTGACGGCGGCGCAAACCCTGTCGCCCTGCCCCTCCCGGCGGATGTGGCCAAGACATGGCAGGACGCCCTGGGCGGCATCTACAAAGAAGATGGCGAGTTCAACGGCAAGTACTACGGTTTCGTCGTAGCCGGCGATACCTCGATGTTCATGTACATCAACACCGACCACTTCAGGGAAGCGGGCCTGGACCCGGACAAAGACTATCCCAAAACACTGGAGGAATTCCGCACGGTGGCTAAAAAGCTGACCAAGTACGATGCCAACGGCAATGTTATCCGCGCCGGCTTCCAGCCGCGTTTTGGCGGGGGTTCCTTCAACGTGGCGGCGAAGTACATGCCGATCATCCACAATTTCGGCGGCCGCGTCCTTTCCCCGGATCTTACGAAAGCCGAAGGTTTTGTGAACGGGCCGGAAACCACCAGGGCCTTCCAGTTCCTCCACGACCTCGTATTTGTTGACAAAGTAACCAACGTGGAACTGGGGCTTCCCGACGTGGCGTTCCAGCAGGGACTCTGCTCCATCACTTTCCGTGAGCCCTTCTACGCCAACCAGGTGGCCACCAACAACCCCAACATCAAATTCAAGATATACCCCTATCCCGCCGGAACCAAAGACCTTGTTACCCTGGGCGGCGGTTCCTGGCACATGATGATCAACTCAAAATCCAAACATGTAGACCTCATCCTCAAGATGTATAAAGAGCTGGTCAACCCCGAATACGATGTACGGATGCACGAACCCGACAAGACGCCGCCGGTACTGAAAACGACTATCAGCATGAGTAACCCCTATTTCAGGAGCCTCCCCTATGCCGAGGCGCTCCTGGGTTCCGTAAGCAGGGAAGTGGGGCCGATCTATTACATCATACCTGAGTGGAACGCCCTCGCCGAAATAATCGGCGACGGCGTTACCAAAATCATTGAAGGCGGAGATGTAAAAGCGACCCTTGACGACACGGCCAAAAAAATGCAGGCCATTTTAGACGAGCGTTAAGGATAATAGTAACCACGAAGGACGCGAAAGTTTTGGCCGGCAATCTTTTTCACTTCTTCTCTTTGTGTTCTTGGTGTCCTTTGTGGTTTTTCTTCATCTTTGTTAGTGTGGCTTGTGGTTGATTATTCTTCATCTTTATCTGGCGAGGTTTAAGTGAAAATCCAACAAAAATACAGTCTGGCCGGCGCCTGTTTTCTTTTACCTTCTCTTATCGTGTACCTCTGCGTGTTTTTTTATCCCCTGATTCTCTGCATTGTCAATTCCTTCGGCAGGGTTAATTTGATCATGGGATCATGGACATTCAACGGACTGAAAAATTACACCAACCTTTTTAGGCGCGCCGACTTTATCCGCTCGGTGCAGGTAACGTTTCGGTACGTTGTTATGCTGGTGCCGGCGTTAATGGTAATTTGTTTATGGGTTGCCAACACGGTTTCCCAAATGAAGTCCAAAGCCTCAGGCGTTTCCACCACGCTCATTTTTCTTCCCTTTATGGTCGCTATGGTCAGCGCCGGCATTATCTGGGACTGGGTTTTTGATCCCAATTTCGGAATCGTAAACACGATCCTGCAGTTTCTGGGCATGGCCAAGCCCCCCGCTTGGCTGCGCAGTTCCGAGACCGCGCTCATTTCAACGGTCATCATCACCATCTGGATCAGGTGCCCTTTCAGCATCATGATCCTCTACGGGGGAATGCGGAACGTGCCGGAAGAACTGTACGAGGCGGCGGAGATGGACGGCGTAAATCCCTTCCAGCGTTTTTTCCGCCTGACCCTGCCGCTGATAAACCCCCAACTCGTGCT
This sequence comes from Treponema sp., assembly GCA_031279635.1. GTDB lineage: Bacteria > Spirochaetota > Spirochaetia > Treponematales > Breznakiellaceae > WQXQ01. The sequence continues at coordinate 2,332 of JAITIC010000038.1, forward strand.
CTCCCTAACGCTGGATATGATATTCGCCTTCAGGGCTTTTGATCAGATTTACTCGGCTACTATGGGAGGACCGGGCGGAGCCACGAGGACGGTGATGATCTACCTCATCGTCAATGTGTTTATAGAAAACTACGGTATGGCTTCGGCAATCACCGTATTGGCGCTCCTGTTTCTGTTTGTTATCAGTGTCTTGCAGCAGACACTGCTCAAACGGGCTGTGGAATATTAGGAGCGTGTATGAAAAAGAAAATTGATTTAGGGGTGATAATTACCTGGCCGCTTCTCTTTTTATTTTTCACCTTTATTATTGTACCTTTTGTGATGATCGTTTTTACCGGGCTAAAGTCAAATCCTGAAATTATTGATATGCCGAACCGGAACATACTCCACCGGATTATTCCCGATTCGTTTTTATATTTTGACAATCTTAAAAACGTATTTGTGGGAAAAACCGTGGCGCAGAACGGCTTTCCCCTGTACCGGTCTATTTTCAATTCCCTGATCGTGGTACTGATCACCCTGCTTCCCAGCCTCGTCCTGGCCCTTACCGCAGCCTATGGTTTCGCGAAATTTCAATTTCCGGGAAAAGAAATTATCTATTATCTTTTTCTGGGAATGTTAATGATACCCACCGAGATGACTTCGATTCCGCTCTTCCTCATCGTGTCGAAGATGCGCATGGTAAACACCTATCCCGGCCTTATGGTTCCTTCGTTTATGTCGGCCTTCGGAACGTTTCTCCTCCGGGCGGCTATGGAGCCTATTCCCAAATCGTATATTGAAGCCGGCCGCATTGACGGTGCGGGCGAGTTCTGGATCTTCAGGAGGATAATCGTTCCCATGGTGCAGTCCCACATTGTAACTTTTCTGGTTATCAAATCGGTTTGGACCTGGAACGACTTTTTCTGGCCCCTCCTTGTGGTAAGCGAGGAACGGATGAGGACCGTCACCCTGAGCCTGAACCGTTTTGTAACCGACCTGATTAAATACTGGGGCGAAGTCTGCGCCGCGGTGGTGATCAGCATCATCCCCCTGCTCATTATCTTCATCATTTTTAACGCCAATATAAAAACCGGACTTATGAACACGGGTATAAAAGGATAGTAACGGGAGCGGTCATGACCGGCAAAGAACGTTTTCTAAAAATAATCAACAGGCAGAGCGAGCGCTGCGGTTTCTGGCACGGCGTGCCCCATGACGACGCGAAAGAAAAACTCCATATGCATTTCGGAGTCAAAGACGATTTTGAACTGGGCCTTAAATTAGGAAGCATCTGCCGTTATGTGCGGCCCGAAGAAGACTGCCATTTGTGGCGGCGCACCGATTATCCCATGTTTGATCCTTTTAATCAGGCGGCTCATAAAAACGCCGTCCTGCAAAGCTCAGGTTCCGGATACGGAACCATAACTCACGGAGAGGCGGTTTTTGCGGACTGCGAAGACGAGGAAACAATTCACTCCTACCATTGGCCTGCGATTGACGACTGTGATTTTAGCGAAACCATCAGGGAAATTGACCGTACCGTGGAAGCGGGCCAGGCGGTGCTGTGCAGCACCTGGGGCAGTCTTTTTAGCAACACCTGGAATTTTTTCGGCATGGAAAACTGCATGGTCAAAATGTTCAGCGAGCCGGAGCTTGTCAAGGCGGTAACCGGACATCTTACGGATTTTTACCTTGCTGCCAACGAGACGCTTTTTTCGCTGGCAGCGGACAAAATTGATTCCATATTTATCGGGATTGATCTTGGTTCCCAGCTTGATCTCCTTATTTCTCCCAATACCTTTGAGGAATTTTTACTGCCCTTTATAAAAAAACTTGTTGATCAGGCCCGGAGCTACGGATTACATACTACCATGCATTCCTGCGGTTCCATTTACCGGGTAATTCCCCGGCTTATTGAATCCGGCGTACGGATGCTGCACCCGCTGCAGGCGCTGGCGAAAAATATGGACGCTGCAAGCATTGCGCAGTACAGGGACAAGGTCGCCTTTATGGGCGGAATAGACGCCCAGCAGATACTGCCCTTCGGTACGCCGGAAGAAGTAAAGGCCGAAGTCAGAAGGGTAAAAAAATTGCTGGGGCCTGACTACATTGTCTGCGCCAGCCATGAAACGCTTCTGCCCAATATACCGCTTGAAAATATTACCGCCATGATGGAAGCCGCTCTGGAATAAGTCAGCGCAAGCGGGGATTTGCCCCATAAAAATCAAGGAGAAATAAATGTTGCAGGAAACGATGCACCCCGGACTTTTTTTAAGCAGGATAGGCATAGGATGCTGGCCCTTCGGCGGCGGCGCTTATTGGGGGGATCAGAATCAGAAAGATGTGGACGGCGTGGTGCATACCGCCATTGAACGGGGCCTGAATGTTTTTGATACCGCCCGCATGTACAACGACGGCGCAAGTGAAATTTCCCTGGGCAGGGCCCTCGCCGGATACAGGGACAAGGCTTTTGTGATATCAAAAGTCAATCCCGCCAAAGCCTACCGCGCGGCGCTGCGGGAAGAGTGCGAGGCTTCCCTCAAATGTCTCGGCATGGATTATATTGATATGTATATGCTCCACTGGCCCATTAACCCCAAGGGTATACAGCACTTTACCAAAGATCCCGAAGTGATAAAAAATCCGCCCGGCGTGGAAGAAGCCTTTGAGACTCTTGCCGCCCTGAAAAAAGAAGGCAAGATACGCTGCATCGGAATCAGCAATTTCGGCATACAGCAGACCGCCGAGGCTGCGGCCTTCTGTCCCGATATTGCCGCCAACGAGCTCCCCTACAATATCATCTCCCGCGCCATTGAGGCGGAAATAATACCCTTTTGCGCGGAACGCAAAATCGCGGTCATTACCTCAATGACTTTGCAGCAGGGCGTTCTTACCGGACTCTACCAAAACGCCGCCGACGTACCGGCGCATCAGGCCCACTCCCGTCACTTTTCCATGGAAACCGGCAGGGGAACATCCCGGCACAACGAAGCGGGCGCGGAGGCCGAAGTTTTTGAAACGGTGGCCCTGCTTAAAAAAATCGCGCCTGAACTGGGGCTTTCCGTTGCCCAGCTCTCGGTCGCCTGGGTGCTGGCAAACCCGCGGATTGGCTGCGCGCTGATCGGTTCGCGTAACATCGGCGAACTTGAGGAAAACATCAAATGTCTTTCCGTAACACTGCCCGCCGAAGCCAAAGCGCGGATAGACGAAGCAAGTCAAAAGGTTCTCGACAAGCTGGGAAACAGCCCCGATTATTACGAGCACTCAAAGGAAAAGAGAATATTCTAGTTAATATGAATTCCATTGACCGTTTTTATGCAACTGTGGCCCGCGAGCCGGTTGACCGCCCGGCGGCCTGGCTCGGCGTCCCCGATGAAAACGCGGAATCGGGACTGTTCGCGGAATACGGCGTGAATAATCTGCGCGATCTTAGAGTAGCGGTGGGCGATGATTTTTACGGCGTGAGAATTCCCTTTCGCTGGAACGGAAAAAGAGTCGCGCGGGTGTGGGACTGGTACCTTGACGGCGTTACCGACCGGAAGGATCGAACCCTCACCGCCGACGGCTGTTTTAAGAACGGCGAAACGCCGGAGGACATCGCTTTTTTCAAATGGCCCGATCCGGCAAAGTGCGTGGATGCCGGCGATTTACGGGAAACAGGCGCCGCCGTCCCGCGGGGGAAAACCGGTTTGGGCCTGCTCTGGTCGGTTCACTTTCAGGACACCTGCGCTTCCTTCGGCCTGCAAACCGCGCTGATGAATATGATCGCCAATCCCGAAGTGGTGGAGGCGGTTAACAACAAAATCCTTGATTTTTACCTTGCGGTTAACGAAATGTTTTATAAAACCGTGGGGGATAAATTCCACGCCGTCCTCATCGGCAACGACATGGGAACCCAGCGGGGCCTTATGCTTTCTCCGGAACTGATCCGCCGTTTTGTCATGCCCGGCTGCCGCGCTCTGGTTGAACAGGCCCACCATTACGGGAAAAAAGTGATTTACCATTCCTGCGGTTCCATCGCGGATATTATCCCCGATTTAATCGCCGCCGGGGTCGATGTGATTCATCCGATACAGGCCCTGGCCGCCGGAATGGACCCGCGCGATCTGAAAAAACGCTACGGCGGCATGGTCGCGTTCTGCGGAGGGGTGGACACCCAGTATCTTTTAGTTCAGGATGATCCTGAACTGGTAAAGGCAAAGGTACGGGAACTTCGGGGCATTTTCCCCACCGGCCTTATCATTTCTCCCAGCCACGAGGCCATTTTGCCGGATGTATCGCCCCGGAACATCCGCGCCCTCTTTGATGAAGCGGGCAAAATTTACGCATAACAAAAGGCGGCCTTAATCCGCTTTTACTAAAGGGAGTTGTTTTTATGAAAGCATTGTTAATGGAAGAATACAAAAAATTGAATTACACCGATGTCCCGGACCCGCGGATTGAAGGAGACCATGATATTCTGGTGAAAGTCAGGGCGGTGTCCATCTGCGGTTCCGATGTTCACGGCTTTGACGGTTCCACGGGCCGGCGCAAGCCGCCCATCATCATGGGGCACGAAGCCGCCGGGGAAATCGCCGCTCTGGGCAAAGGGGTGACGGGATTCAAAATCGGGGAACGGATCACTTTTGACTCCACCATTTACTGCGGCAGGTGCTTTTACTGTCAGAACGGCCAGGTCAACCTCTGCGACGACCGGATGGTTTTGGGGGTTTCCTGCGATGATTACCGGCGGCACGGCGCTTTTGCCGAATATGTGCTGGTTCCTGAGCATATCTGCTATCCCCTGCCGGAAGGAATATCCTTCGAGGAAGCGGCCATGACCGAGCCCGCCGGCGTCGCTTCCCACGCTTTCCGTATCACCCCGGCCGGCTTCAATGAAACCGTGGCGGTGGTGGGAACGGGGCTTATCGGCCTCCTCCTGCTTGACGTGCTCAAGGCTTCAATATCGGGGAGGATCATCGCCCTGGATACCGATCCGTCAAGAAGGGAGACCGCCCGCAAGCGGGGCGCCGATGCGGTCTTTGATCCGGCCGACCCGGACCTCAACAAAAAAATGCTTGAACTGACTTCGGGCCGCGGAGTTGACCGGGTTTTTGAGGCCGTCGGGGCCACCTCCCCCATACAAACGGCCCTTTCCATAGTGCGCAAGGGCGGCTCGGTAACGCTCATCGGCAACGTAAGTCCGAAAATCGAACTTCCCCTTCAGAGCGTGGTTACCCGCCAGATAAGCCTTTTCGGTTCCTGCGCCATTGCCGGAGAATACCCCCTGGTTCTCGATCTTATCGCCCGGAAAAAGATCGGGGCAGCCTCCCTCATCAGCAAAACAGCGCCCCTTTCGGAGGGCCAAATCTGGTTTGACAAACTCTACAAGCGGGAAGACAATCTGCTCAAGGTGGTACTCATTCCATGAAAGACAAAGTACGAATCGGCCTTATCGGCTATGGCAAAGTAGCAAATCTTCACGCGGAAGCGCTGGGGGCTTCATTCCGGGGGCAACTGGTTTCGGTATGCGGACGGAACACCGAGAGGCGGAACGCTTTTGCTTCCAAATGGAACATCGCTTCCCGCGAAACCGTTCAGGAGATGGTGGAAAAAGACAGGGCGGACGCCGTTATCGTTACCACGCCCCATCCCCGGCACCGGGACGGCAGCCTTGAGGCGTTTGCGGCGGGGGCGCATGTCCTTGTGGAAAAGCCCATGGCGCTCACCACAGCGGAATGCGACGAAATGATCGCCGCCGCGAAGCGCGCGGGAAAGGTTCTTTCGGTGGTGTGCCAGCGCCGCTGGTTCCCCGCCTGCGCCCGTATCAAGGCGGCCATTGACGAAGGCAAACTGGGCAGGCCGGTTCTGGCCCAGCTTACGATTTTAGGCTGGCGGGACAAAGCCTACTATGACAGCGATCCCTGGCGGGGCAAGTGGGCCAGCGAAGGAGGCGGGATTCTTATCAACCAGGCCCCCCACCAGATTGACCTGATGCAATGGTACATGGGCCCTTTCGGCGAAATTCAGGGTTTCTGGGACAACTTCAACCACCCTTACATCGAAGTTGAAGACAGCGCCGTGGCCGCAATCCGCTTCAAGAGCGGCGCTCTGGGCTCCGTCCTGGTGAGTAATTCCCAAAAGCCCGGCATCTACGCCAAAGTACACATCCACGGCAGCGCCGCCTGGTCCGCCGGGGTTCAAACCGACGGCGGCGCGATGTTTATCGCCGGAATGAGCAGCATCGTGGAGCCGCCCCTCAACGACCTCTGGACCATTGAGGGGGAAAAGGACCAACTGGATACATTCCGCTCGGAAGACGAGGCTTTCTTCAAGACGATTAACCCCACGGTGTACTTTTTTACCTGTCAGATCGATGATTTCTGCGGCGCGATTCAGGACCTGCGCCTTCCTGCGTCAAGCGGCGAGGACGGCCGTGAAACGGTCCGGTTCATTGAGACCCTGCTTAAAACCGGGAGGCCTTTATAGAATGAAAGCCAAAAGTCCGCAGATTACACCGGCCATACGGACTTTTGGCTTTTGTCCGTGGTTTTGATTCATATCAGGAACGCAAGGGTACCAGGCGCCGGTTTGTGAACACCGGTAGTCTTGCCAGGGCGCTAACCGGTGTCTGGGCCCTTGTGTTTACCCCGTTTCTGACCCTCTCCGGCCACCTTCCTGATGGTTGAAATCGGAATTGCTGGGGGCGACCCCGCTGAGCAGCCCCGCGGGGCCTTCGCAATGACGGTTGTTATCCCATAGAGTATCTTTTCAATGACATTTGTCACGTGCAGGGCATCGGCGTTTACTCTGAGAACAATGCCTCATACAGGAAATCAGAATCCAGGGCGGCGTGCATCATGCGGCGTTTGGCGCTGACCCGTTTCTTCTCCATCTTCATTTTCTTCA
>JAITIC010000048.1 GCA_031279635.1 Treponema sp.
GACACATTATGGACAGACTACCTTAAAACAGGCATTTTGCGCACCGTTTTGGTACAAAACGGGAGCAAATGCAAGGTCTGTCCGCAAAGTAACCGACTTTGTGGACAGACACTAATTAACTATGAAAAAAAGAGCAATTTTGTCTTGAGAGCTGAAAGGAGAGTGGATTATGCCGTTCAAAAGCACAGCGCAACAATTCAACGCATCCATAAAAGAGGTTGTGATCGGTACGGGGGACACGGCTATTACCCTGGGAGGTGAAAACGTGTTTCCCCTGTATAGCTTTGACGGGCCGATCAAGAATCCTCCCCGGGTGGGAATTGAATTCTCGGACCTCGGCCCCGACCGCTCTCTGCCGGGAATTGCCGCCTTTTATGAGGGCGCGGAAAGCGTGGTCGATGTGGCAAAGCGGGCCTGTGAAAAATCCGGGGCGGATTTTGTCAGTCTGTCGCTTGAAGGGGCGGACCCCAACGGTCAGGACCGGCCGATTGAGGAATGTGCGGCCCTCTGCAGGGAAGTCGCCGAGGCGGTGACCCTTCCCCTGATGATTCAGGGCTGCAAAAACATCGAAAAAGACGGCAAGCTCTTTGAAAAAATCGCCGAGGCGCTGCAGGGCAAAAACGTGCTGCTTCTTTCAGCGCGGGAAGAAAACCACAAGGCGGTAGCGGTGGCCGCGGTAATGGCCTACGGTCAGAAAATCGGCGCCGAATCCTCGGTGGATATTAACCTGGCGAAACAGCTCAACGTGCTCATCTCACAAATCGGCGTGCAGCCGGGGAACACGACGATGAACCTTGGTTCCGCCGCCGCCGGGTACGGTTTTGAATATGTGGCCTCCACTATGGACCGCGTCAAGTCGGCGGCCCTTTCCCAGAACGATGTGATGCTTCAAATGCCGATAGTCACCCCGGTAGGCTCCGAGGCCTGGTCGGTCAAGGAGGCGGTTGTTTCGGAAGAAGATTTTCCCGATTGGGGGCCGGTGGAACAGCGGGGCATTGACATGGAGATTGTCACCGCAGCAGCGGACATCGCCTCCGGCGCCAACGCGGTGATCCTGCGGCATCCGGCCTCGGTGTCGGTTATTACAACGCTCATCGCCGGGCTTGTGTAATTCCGGCGAAACAGGAGAGAGAAATATGGCGTTAAAAGGATTGGATATATTCAAACTGACCCCCAAGACCAACTGCAAAGACTGCGGCAGCCCCACCTGTATGGCCTTTGCCATGAAGGTTGCCCAGGGCACGGTGGCAATCGACAAATGCCCCCACATGTCAGATGACGCCCTCAAGGTTTTAAGCGAAGCTACCGAGCCGCCGATGAAGCTCATCAAGATCGGCGCGGGCGGCGCGGAGTACAGCATCGGCGGGGAAACCGTACTGTTCAGGCATGACAAGACCTTTGTCTCAAAAACACTGTACGGCGTGAACATTTGCGCCGAATGCGCGGACAAGGTGATTCCTGAAATTCTGAAAATTGATTACGAGCGCATCGGCGAGCGCATGTACGTTGAGCTTATCAATGTGGAATATACAGGCGACCATGCCGCCTATCTTGAGGCGGTGAAAAAGGCCCTTGCCGCGGGCCGTACCATCATCCTTGACGTGAAGGATGAGGCCGTGGCGCAGGCGGCCCTCGATCTTGCCAAAGGCAAAAAGCCCGTGCTCAACGCCGCCGATGAATCCAACTACCAGGCAATGAGCGCCCTTGCGGTGAAGTACGGCGTGACCCTCGGCGTGACGGGCAAGACTCTGGACAGCATCCACGACACCCTTGCCGCCATTGAGGTCCTGGGAAACAAGAACCTGATTATTGATGTGGGGGCGGTTTCGATTAAGGACGCTTTTGCCAAAGCTGTGCAGATCCGCCGCGCCGCGCTTAAGGACGGGGACCGGAGCGTTGGTTATCCTTCGCTGGTCAATGTCTCCAAACTTGCGCCGGACAATCCCGATTTGCAGGCGGCCCTCGCATCGCTGTTCACCGTAAAATACGGCTCCATCGTTATTATGGGCGGCATGAGTTACGCGCAAGCCCTGCCCCTTTACGGTCTCAGGCAGAACATCTTCACCGATCCCCAAAAGCCGATGAAAGTCGAACCGGGCATTTATCCCCTGAACGGCGCGGATGAAAACGCGATCTGCGCCACCACCGTGGATTTCGCTCTTACCTATTTCATCGTGTCCGGCGAACTGGAACGTTCGGGAGTGCCGGTGAATCTGCTTATCTCCGACGCCGGCGGCTATTCGGTACTTACCGCCTGGGCCGCGGGCAAACTTTCGGCCAGCTCCATTGCCCGCTTCATAAAGGAAAACGACATCGAAGTCAAAATCAAAAACCGCAATTTGATCATCCCCGGTAAAGTGGCGGTGCTCAAAGGCGAGATCGAAGAGAACCTTCCCGGCTGGCGGATCATTGTCGCTCCCAACGAGGCGGTGGGGGCGGTTAAATTTCTCAAAGAACTTAAACTGTAAGGAGAACCATCATGGGAAAATTTATAACTATCGGTGAGCGTATTCACTGTATTTCACCGGTGATTCGGGCGGCTATGGAGACAAGAGACCCCGCGCCGATTCTGAAACGGGCAAAAGAACAGCTTGATGCCGGCGCGGTGTACCTGGATCTCAACATTGGTCCCGCGGAAAAAGACGGCCCGGAGTTGATGAAGTGGGCGGTCAAACTGCTGCAGGACAATTTTGACAATGTCCCCCTCTGTCTTGACACGGCGAACAAAAAAGCGATTGAGGCGGGCATTGGCGTATACAAGCGCGGCAAGGGCAAGCCCATTGTAAACTCCGCCGACGCCGGCGACCGGATTTCCAACATTGATCTTGCCGCGGCTAATCAGGCGATCTGCATCGCTCTGTGCGCCAAGCAGGGCGTTCCCGCCGATAACGACGAGCGCATGGCCTATTGCCAGGAAATGCTGGAGCACGGCATGGAGCTGGGAATGGAAGCGGAGGACCTCTGGTTTGACCCCCTGTTCCTCGTGATCAAGGGAATGCAGGATAAGCAGACCCAGGTGCTGGCCTTTATCCGCCAGCTTACCGACATGGGTTTTAATTCCACCGGCGGCCTTTCCAATGTTTCCAACATGATGCCCAAGCATATCCGCCCCATAATGGATTCGGTGATGATCGCCATGGCGATCAACAACGGCCTTACTTCCGCGATTGTCAATCCCTGCGATCAGCGGCTCATGGAAACCGTTAAGTCCGCGGATATCATCATGAACAACAGTCTCTACGCGGATTCTTATTTGGAGATTTAAGGAAGAGTATCTGGGTAATCACAAACCTTTTTCATCCTCCGCGGAAGTTTTTTCCTGGCTGTCCCGCTTCATCAACCTTGAAAAAGGACAGACCCCCAAGAGCTTTCGCCTGGACCGGATGGAGCTTCTCTCGGAGCTTGCGGGAAACCCCGAACGCCGCGTCCCCTCAATTCACATAGCGGGTTCCAAGGGCAAGGGCTCGGTAACCGGCATGATTGCCTCGATTCTGCAGGCGGACGGCTGCAGGCCCGCCCGCTACATGTCGCCTCATGTGAGCGATTTTCGGGAACGCATCAGCCTTGGCAATTCTTTTTTTGATGAAGCGGTCTATTGCGCCGCAGGTGAGGAACTGCGGGAGCTTGCCGAATCCGCGGTTCCCGCCGCGAAAAGCGATCTGTTTGATCCGGCCCGTGAAGACGGCGAGGAGCCTACTTTTTTTGAACTGTTAACGCTGCTTTTTTTTCTCTGCGCCCGCCATGCCGCTTGTGATGTGCTCGTCGTGGAGACCGGCATGGGGGGGCGTCTGGATTCTACCAATGTGCTGGATCCCCTGGTTTCGGTGATCACCCTGATAGAACTGGAACACACCGGCTTTCTGGGCAATACCATTACCGCCGTCGCCGGTGAAAAGGCCGGAATCATAAAACCTGGAAAGCCCCTGGTTCTGGCGAGGCAGGGCGGCGAAGGATGGTCTCCTGACGAAGTCTGCCCTCCCGGCGGGGTTCTTGACGTTTTCAAAAAAGCCGCCGCTGAAAAACACAGTCCCCTTATCTATTTTCCTGAAACCGCGGAACTGCGGATTCTGAAAATCCACACAGGCGGTACGGACTTTAGCCTGCGATTCAAAAAAGACGCTTTTCCCGCGGGTTTGGACGGCGGGGCCGCTCCTTTGGAACTGTCCATTTCCATGCCCGGGGCTATTCAGGCCGAAAACGCCGGCCTTGCGATAACGGCCCTGAAAACCGCCTTCCCCCACACGGGGGAGGAGGCCATTCGCCGGGGACTGGCGGACTTTCACATTCCCGCCCGCTTTGAAACTCTTTCGCGGGACCCGCCGGTAATCATCGACGGCGCCCACACTCCGGAAAGCGCCGCCCTCTGCGTTAGCACCTTCTGTTCCCTTTACGGCGGCGGAGGCGTCCTTCTTTTCGGCTGCGCCGCAGACAAAAACGCCGCCGGCATGGCGGAAGTCCTCCTCCCCCATTTTTCCCGGATATTCATCACCACTCCCGGCAGCTTCAAAACCAGCGATCCCGGCAGGGTATACGAAGCCTTTACCGCTGTTCTTGCCGCGCAAGGCGGCCCGGCCGGCGTGACGCTTGTCCGCGAAACCGCCGAAGCCGTCCGCCATGCCCTGGACTGGGGCCGGCAGCGAGGGCTTCCGGTTCTCGGCGCCGGATCGTTTTACCTCGCCTCGGAGATACGGGCCTTTTATGGGAAAGGGTAAGAGGAAGATTGTCGCTTTCACCTAACTTTTGACTTTGAAACTCATCCGCTGAATGGGTGAGGGGCCGAATTGCAGTATCCGTTCACGGTGATCGGCGGTGGGGTAGCCCTTGTGCCTTTCGTAGCCGTATGCGGGATAGAGCCGGCCGTAGTGATCCATCAGCATGTCGCGGGAGGTCTTGGCAAGAATCGATGCGGCCATTACTTCGGGTACCCGGGCGTCGGCCTTTACCATGGGCGTGCAGGGGATGGGAATATCCGGCGAATACAGGCCGTCCACGATGGCGGAAAGATCGGAAGGAAGACTTGGGTGAAGACGGGACGAGCCGAAAGGAATTTCCCCGCTAATCTCAGAAGGCCACGCGGCATCTTCCGCCCCGGCCAATTGTTCAAAAGCCCGTTTCATCGCCAGAAGACTCGCCTGAAGGATGTTGATTTCGTCAATTTCCGTATGAGCGGCCCAGGCAACGCCCCAGGCGAGAGCTTTGGCGCAGATGATCCGCCGCGCTTCTTCCCGCCCGGCGGCGCTCATCTTTTTGGAATCGTTGAGTATATCCCGCGGAAAATCATCGCTCAGGATAACCGCCGCGGCGCAGACCGGGCCGGCCAGAGGCCCCCGTCCCGCCTCGTCAATGCCGCAGAGCATGGTCCGCGCTTAGATGTTGTGCGGGATGATGCACATTACTTCCCGCAGTTCCGGATCAAGCACGTAGTAGTTTTTCTCCAACTCTTTTTCAGACAGGCCCACCAGTTCGTGGCTCATGTAGTGTATCCAGTAACTCTCGTCATATATTGAGATCTCGTGCTTGCGGCACCAGTAATCGGGCTGAATGGGGAGCTGTTTTTCCTTATCAACAAAGTATTTGTAGTCGTGGACCGCCACTTTCAGGTCGCAGCGGGGAATGCCCTTGTCCAGTATCACCTCAGCCAGGTAATTGATCGTCCTGCCGGAATCAAAAATGTCGTCTATCAGTAGCACGCGGTCACCCACCCGCAAATGCTCAGGCGAATAGGTCCAGCCGTCGATCCGTATCTGCTCGGACTTGGCCACATCGGTATAGGAGCGGGCCACGACGGCCGCATAGTATACCGGCCGCTGGCCTTTATGGACAACCTTAAAATATTCGCTGATCACGTTCCCCAGGTAGGCCCCGCCGCGCAGGGAAACGTAAATCACATCCGGCACAAAACCGTCATGGTAGATGCGGTGAGCCAGTTTGAGCGCGTTATTCCTCACCGTGTCGAATTGGAGAAATTCCTTCGTCATGAAAAGAGTATAGCGTAAATGGGGAAAAGGGTGAAGATAGAGCCTGTCCCAAAACTAATTGACTGTGCGCTCACGTTCCCGGCATAGCCGGGGGCACGGTTTTGGAACAGGCCCGTGCAGTTTTTCAGGCTTTCAGCCTTGAAAAACTGCGAATTTCAAGGTTGCTTTCCCAAAACTGAAGTTTTGGGAAAGCCTCGATACTATTCTTTTACACTACTTCGACAGGATAGTGTGCAGTTTTTCTCCCAGGGCGACGGCCTCTTCCGGAGTAGGGACCGAGGTTTGGATAAATACACCCTTGCGTCCAAAGAAGCCGATTATCTTTTTTGAGTATTCGGCCAAATCGGTTACGCCGTCTTCGATGTGATCCCAGTAAAAGTGGCGCAGGCAGAGAACAGTTTTCCCCGCCGCAGCGTCGCGGATTTTTGACCAGTCCGGTGTTTGCGGAATGGTAAAGTCCAGGCCCCGCAGACCCGGTATTTCAACCATCGCCTCCACCACGTTCTGCACATTGCCGCAGGAGTGCACCACAATGCCGCCGAATTCTTTGGCGATCATGGTGTTGTACTTGACGCCGAATTCCCGGTACAGGGCGGGCGAGAGCAGGGCGGCGGTGTCGTCGCTCACCCTGATGCCCACTTCCCGGGGAACGTACCAAAATTCGTGACTTACCCCGTAGAGATTTTTTATCCGCTTGAACATTTCCCTGATATACAGAATTGTCGCCTCGGTTACTTTTTCCAGCAGAGCGTGTACCTCGTCGGGATAGGCCAGCGTCGCCTCAATAAAGGAAGTGTAGTCCCAGATGAGGGAAGCGGTCACCAGCGGCGAAGGAACATTGACTACCCGCAGGGGAATCCGCGAGCGGCTTTGCAGGGCTTCCACGTGTTTCCACGCCTGTTCAAAATAAGGGTTGTTCACCGGGTCGGGAACTTTCAGCTTGTACACATCTTCGGCGTTCTCCTCGCGGATCAGGCATTTTACCCAGGGATCCGCTTCGTCGTTGGGGCTGCACTCACAGCCAAAAGCGCCGGCCACGACATTGATACCCTGATTCGGTTTGATGTTGGGAAAGCCGTAATCGTACACCCCTTCCCGTTTGCGGGCGTGATCCTCGGCCCACTCAATTTCAGCGTCGGGGTTGTTGTAATATTTTTTGGTTCCCATGTGCATGGGGCCTACTTCTACGATAAAGGGTACTTCGTCAAGTTCCTCAAGGCGCCAGTTTGCCTCGATCCACTTTTTTTTGGTTTCAACATCAAGTATTTGACTCATGCCGGTTTCTCCTGTCAGGGATATGCTGATTCAGTGTACTATGCGGTGTTTGTACCGTCAATATGCCGAATTGCGCCACGTTAAATCTAACCATAGGGGAACGTTTGCGCACGTAACGCCGCCAAATTACTCTGTTGAAGAATCAAGTTTAATGAGCGTCTGTCCATAATGTAGACACATTATGGACAGGCTACCTTGAAATAGTATGCTTTATCTTTCGAACTATTTTTCTTATCAGAGCACCTATTCCTGACCCTATGAGATTGACGACCGCAGTACCTAAAATAGAAAGTCCAACTCCATATAAGTAAGGGTTTCCACCTCCGCTTTCATTCATTGCTATTCCTGTGCTTATACCGAGACAAATACCTGCTAAAAGAGAAATAGCGAATGATATACCAAAAACGAGGTTATTGTCTGCTTCATAAGGAATGTAACCAAAAAAAGCCGCCACAATATCGAATACGAAATTTGCGAGCATCAAAAATAAAAAAGCATACAATAAAAAAGAAAACATTTGATTACCTCCATCTCCTATAATAAAAATAATATACCACACTAGTACCTTGTGTCAAGGGTGCAATTTCTTTTTCGGGGCAAAAGGGGAAAGTATGATATACTTGAGGTATCCCACGGGAGGGGATACCTATGGACACAAAAGAACGGGAAAAACTCATAACGGACGCGGTGGC
>JAITIC010000137.1 GCA_031279635.1 Treponema sp.
TGCCCAGGAGATGGTAACGCTTAAGGCGAAGGAAGCAAGCGGAAATTGGGGCGCTTCGGTTCGGGACTTTATCATGGCTGCCTAAATGCCCCGAACCCCGAAAAAGAAATTGCACCCAATCCGCGCTTGATTTTTGACGAAAATAGATCAATATTATATAATGAGGCTGTTCCAAAACCGTGCGCGCACGGTCAATTAGTTTTGGAACAGGCCCTAATAGCATTATATTATAGCCTGAAATGACAGGGAACCCTGAAGCCGGCGGATTCTCAGGGCTGATTGGGAGATTAAAAATGATAGGCAGAATAATAGTACTGTTGCTGCTCATCGTGATCCTGGCGGGGGGCGGGATCGTCTGGTTCGATTATCTCAACGTTATTGACGCGAAAACCGTTTTGGCCCCTCTGTACCGTTTTATCGGCAGGGAGGGGCGGAGCCAGAGCGAAACCACGCCGGAGGAGTTCCTCAACCTGGATGCCGAGCGCCTGGCCGTCCGGCTTGAGGCGCTGGAACTGCGGAACATGGAGATGGACACCCGCCAGCGGGACATGGACGCCCGCTACGGGGAGATTGAGCAGATGGCCCAGGAACTTGAAGAGCGCCAAAAAGCGCTGGACGAACGGGAAAATTCGCTCAGAGCGCAGGCCGCGGATGCCGAAAATAAGGAAAGAAATGTCGAGCAGAACGCCCGATACCTGAACGGTATGCAGCCGGAGCTGGCTGTGGGTATCATTACCGCGATGGATGATCAGGACGCTGTCGACGTACTCCGGAAGACCGAGGAAATTGCCCAGGCTGCGGGAACTGCTTCCATCGTCTCCTACTGGTTCTCCTTAATGGATCCCCAGCGGGCTGCGGAATTGCAGCGTAAAATGGCGGGAAAGCCGCCCGGCCTGTAAACAAACGCTTTGTCACCCGGAGTGAATCCTTAATTTGAGGAGTCCAGGTGATACAAATATCCCTACCTATGGAAGCCGCTTATGCGCCCGCTTATGTATCTGTATATGCGGAGATTTCCCAAACGCCCGCGATGCCCGCCGGAGAACCGCCGTATATCCCGCGGTCTGAAAACCGGGCGGATCAGCAGGATCATATCGATGAGAGCGGGGGAAAACCTGTATCATCCGTATCATTCGAAGAGATTCTAGCGGGCCTGCTCCGAAAGAACGAAACGGTCCGCGGCGGGGAGGCTTACGGCGAGGGCCTCCGGCTTGATGAAATGACATCGTTTGCGGCTGAAATCCCGCTTGAGGCCGAAGCCTTGCCGGCCTCCGCTGTCCCGGCCGCCGCCGTTCCCTTTGAAGAGCGCGCCCTGTCCGGCGAGAAAAGATCGGCCGCCTTTGGGCGGGATCAGGGCCTGATTACCGGAAAAACAGAAACCGCGGGCGGGCCGGAAAAGGCCGTAAAAATGACGGTCAAGTCCGGCAAAACCGGCGCGCTAGACGAGGAACTTTCCGCGCTTGATTTTTCCGAAGAAGACAAAAACATCCTTTTGAGCGTGGAATTGCTTCTGAACCGCTCCGCCGAACAAATCCCCATTGATGACGCAGGCGGGGAAGCAGCGCTTGCCGGTGAAATCCGCCTTGAGGCCGAAGGGATTGAGAGTGCGGACCTTGCCGCGCTTTTCGCGGGGCAGGGTGAAGCCGCGGAGATGACGCCTCCGGCCGCCGCCGGCGCACTTGCGGAAACGGCGGCGCCTGCCGAAAGCCTTAAAGTGCGGTATCTTGCCGGCAATGAAGGCGATGCCCCCGGCGGTCTTGATGAAACCGGCAAACTTGCCGCCCTTGCCCCGGAGCTCGTACAGCCGGAACAGGCCGCCCCACGGAAAAACAGTACCGAAAAAGAAGGCCGCGGCCGGCTTGAGGAAGTCCGGGGCCGCGACAGGCGGCGGGATCGTCTTTCCTTTGAAGTACGGGATCTCCGTAACAGGGGCGAGGGTCTTAAACCTGAAAGTTCGCAGCTTAAAGCCTCCGCCGAAACCCGCGTTCAGGGTGAAAGCGGAACCCGCGAAATTACCCTGGAACTGCGCCTGCCGGATCAGAGCCGGAACGCGCCCTCCGCGGAAACCGTCTGGGAAACCAAAGCCGGCCAGGCTTTTGAGGACCTTTTGGCCAGAGAGCTGCATCAAAACTTTAACAACGACATTGTGCGCCACGCATCAATGGTACTCCGGGACGAGGGGAGGGGAACCATCCGCCTTGCCCTGAAACCCGAAACCCTTGGGAATGTAAAGATACGTCTCGAAATGGCCGAAAACAAGATTACGGGGCACATCGTTGTTGAAAGCGAGGAAGCCATGCGGGCCTTTGAGAGGGAGATTCATTCCCTGGAACAGGCCTTTAAGGAATCGGGTTTCCAGAGCGCGAATTTGGAGATGTCCCTTGCCGCCGACGGCAGGCAGGCGGATCAGAGCGGACAGGAGCCGGGAGCGAATCCCTTCCTGCCGGGAGCCGCGTTCCGCTATGACGTTCCGGAGCGGGCGGAAATGCCGCTTCCGGATATTTTTGATGTGTACCAGCGGCGCCTGACTTCGGTCAACGTGCTGGCCTAGGAGTCTGTGGGGCTTTGCGTAATTCGTATAAAGAAATCTGCGATTTTACGCATTTCGAGGCTCCGGAGGCTAAAGCCGCCTGGGAGTTTGCAAGGTATATTTTTACAATAATTGTAAAAATATTTAGGGGGCGGCCCCGCAAACTCCTGGCAAACGTCCGTCAGACGGTGCGAATAAAACACAGGAGAGAATATGGATGTTATAGATGCGTTTAGATTAAGCGCGGAAGAACAGAACAGTGTTAACAAGTTTGTCCACGATTTCAACAGTAAGCTGAATCCCGGACGCAAACCCCAGCAGAATCTGGGAAAGGACGATTTCCTGAAAATCCTCATCACCCAGCTTTCTTATCAGGACCCCACCGCTCCGATGGAAGATAAAGAGTTCATCGCCCAGTTGGCCCAGTTCTCCAGTTTGGAGCAGATGACCAGCATGGCCGCGGATTTTGCAAGGCTGACCTCGCTAGTCACCGGAACTGAGGCATCCTCCGCTCTGGGTAAATCGGTGGAACTTACCGACGGGGACCGCACGGTTCAGGGCGCGGTCAAGGCCATAAGCAGGGGCGACAATCCCCAGGTGCTGGTAAACGGCGTGTATTACAACTGGAACCAGGTACACAAGGTTTTTGAGGAATGAACCAATTTAAAAATTACCGCCTTGAAACAGCAACAGAATATGTAGTTTTTGTCATGGAGATTTGCCGAAGGCACATTTCCACAGATTATAAGGAGTAGGCTTATGATGCGATCGTTGTTCTCCGGCGTTTCCGGACTGCAGAATCACCAGACCAGGATGGATGTAATCGGCAATAACATTGCCAACATCAACACTACCGGCTTCAAGCGGAACCGGGTCAATTTTCAGGATATTCTCTACCAGCAATTGCAGGGGGCAGCTCGTCCCACCGACGAATTGGGCGGCGTGAACCCCAAAGAAGTGGGCCTTGGAATGAGCGTCGCTTCCATCGACACAATCCACATCCAGGGCAGTCTGCAGACCACCGGCGTGGGTACTGATCTTGCCATTTCAGGCACGGGCTTCTTTGTGCTGGACGACGCGGGCAAACAGCTCTTTACCAGAGCCGGCGCTTTTACCGTGGACGAGGCGGGCCTTATGGTCAACCCCGCCAACGGCATGAAGGTCCAGGGCTGGATGGCCCGCGATGTCGAAGGTTACACGGTGATCGACGTTTCCCGCCCCGTGGAAGACCTCGTTATCCCCATAGGCGGAAAAGATCCGGCCCGGGCCACCACGATGATCAACTTCGCCTGCAACCTGGACAAGCGAATCCCTGAAATTCCGGAGAATCCCACCGGCAGGCAGATAATAGACGGCACCTGGAACACGGAGATCGACATTTACGACAGTTACGGCGACAAGCACATCCTTCAGGTGGAGTTCGCCAGGGTACCCGGCGCCGTTAACAGTTGGAACGCCACCGTCAACGTGGACCCCCAGAACGAGGAGCCCACCAACGCCGCTATCGGCTTTGGCGAAGAGGCCCCGGCGGCGGGCGGCCCCACCACCTTTGTCGTGAACTTTTCCAATAACGGCACGCTGCTTTCCGCCGAAGACGGGGCGGGAAATGTCTCCGGCGCGTCCGGCCAGGTACAGATGAACGTGGCCTACGACGTGCAGACTTCCACCCCCAATGAGGACGGTACTCCGGTACGGCAGGAATTTGTCCTGGACCTGGGCCAGGTCGGCGGCTTTACCCGCTCCATCACCCAGTACGCCGAGTCAAGCTCTTCCAAGGCCGTTGAACAGGACGGCCGCACCATGGGTTACCTTGAGAGCTTCAATATCGATTCAAGCGGGGTAATTACCGGCATTTATGACAACGGCTCTGTCAGGGCGCTTGGCCAGGTGGCTATGGCCAGCTTCCCCAACCAGGGAGGGCTTGAAAAAGCCGGGGATAACGCCTTCAGGGTTTCCAACAACTCCGGGGCCGCCAACATCGGGCCTTCGGGCATCGCCGGAAAAGGCGAAATCGTTTCCGGCGTTTTGGAAATGTCCAACGTTGACATGGCCGAACAGTTTACCGACATGATTGTCACCCAGCGCGGCTTTCAGGCGAACTCCCGCACCATACAGACCGCGGATCAGCTCTTGCAGGAACTGTTGACCCTCAAGCGGTAAGCGGCTGAACGGACATGATTACAGTAACCCGGCTGGACGGCGTATCGTACTACATAAACCCCCACCAGATCGAATGTATCGAGATTAACCCCGATACGACTCTGGTGATGTTATCCGGTAGACACCATATTGTGCTGGAAGAGGCGGATGATGTTATAGGCAAAATCGAGGCCTACCGCCGGCGGGTAAGCCCGTGTATAGTCCAGGAGTAAGGATATGGATTTAGCAAGTATTATAGGTCTAATCGGCGCGTTCGCCATGATAGTGTTCTCCGTTCTGGTCGGCGGCGGATCACTTTTGAGCATTCTGGACCTTCCATCATTCCTTATGGTCGTTCTCGGCTCCTTTTTCTCCCTCACCCTCTCGGCGGCCCTGTCGGATGCGCTGGGTATTTTCAGCATTCTTGGCCGTACTTTCAGGGTTCCGGTTTTTAACGAGCAGGGCATCATTCAGAAAATGATGGCCTTTTCCGAAAAGGCCCGCCGCGAGGGGCTTTTGGCCCTGGAAGACGAGCTTGAGGACCTGGAAGACGAATTTATGAAAAAAGGCCTGCGTCTCGTGGTGGACGGTACCGACGCGGCGATCATCAAGGACCTTATGGAACTGGAACTGAGCCAGATGCAGGGCCGGCACGCCGACAAGATCGGTACCGTCGGTGTATGGGCGGCCCTTGCCCCCGGCTTTGGAATGTTGGGTACCGTTATCGGCCTTATCGGCATGCTGCAGAACCTCGAAGACAAGGCCGCCATCGGCCCCAATATGGCCCTGGCCCTCGTAACCACCCTGTACGGTTCAATGGCCGCCAATATGGTGCTGATCCCCTTGGGCGCGAAACTCAAGTCCCACGACGCCAAGGAAAGCCTGGTCAAGGAAATGATCATCGAGGGAGTGCTTTCAATTCAGGCCGGAGACAATACCCGCATCCTGGCGATGAAACTTATGGCTTATCTGACCCCGGCTGTCAGAAAAACCCTGGAAGCGGAACTACTGAAGGACTAGGGCAAATGGCTCGAAAGAAAAAAGAAAGAGAAGGCCCCAGCGGGCAGGAGTGGCTGACCACCTATTCGGACATGGTTACGCTGATGCTTTGCTTTTTCGTCATCATGTTCAACCCCGACGAGACCACCCAGGCCCAGATGGAACAGATCGCCACTTCCATGCGCGTCGGCGGCATAGGCGCGCTGGCCGGCGGCCTTACCCTTTCGGCGGGCCGCAGCGCGGATCTGGGCAACACCGTCATGTCCCTTCCCTCAATGGAGCGGGGCAGGTCGCTGGGGACGGCCCTGCGCAAGGCGGTGAGCGTTTTTTCCCCTGAGATCCGCTCCAACAAGGTGCGCGTTACCCACGACGAGCGGGGCATTGTAATCACCCTCGCATCGGACGCCTTTTTTAACCCCGCCAGCGCCCGTATCAACATCGAGGCGACCAGGGACATACTGCTCCGGCTGGGGACATACCTCGTCTCCGACGAGCTTGCCGGCAGAAAATTCAGGATAGAGGGCCACACCGACGCCGTTGACGTCGACCCCGCCGGTCCCTGGGAGTCCAACTGGGAACTTTCCACCGCCCGCTCAATAAGCATCCTCCATTACCTCGCCGACCTCGGCATTGAGGAGCGGCGTTTCCAGGTTGCCGGTTTCGCCGACACCGTCCCCCTTTCCTCCAACGACACCCCCGAAGGCCGCGCCAACAACCGCCGCGTGGACGTGATCATCCTCGACGACGGGCATCTGTAAGCGCGCAAATTTCCTAATCTTCGCGCCGCTCCGGTAAAACGCCGAGCTGGCCGCAGGCGCCCATTACGCCTCTGCCTTTGCGGAAACGCCGGGTAACTTTCAGGCCCGCCGCTTCCAGGCGGGAGGCAAAGGCCGCCGCCTCTCCCGAAGAAGGCTGCCGCAGCGGACGGCCGTCGTCCGTTTTCAGGCCCTCGACGGGGTTCCAGGGGATGAGGTTCACTACAACGTCAAGCCCCCGGGCAAAATCCGCCAGCGCCGCCGCGTCCTCGCCGCGTGTGTTGATGCCGCCGAGCAGGACGAGTTCCAGGGTTATCCGCCCGCCGCCCGCGCGCTGGAAACAGGCGAGGGCCTCTTTGATTTCGCTTAAGTGGTGGGCCTCGGTGATGGGCATCAGACGCCGCCGCAGGGCCTCGTCCGCCGTGGTCAGGGACAGGGCAAGCCGCACGGCCGGTCCCTTTTCGGCAAGGTCGATAATGCCCGCGCCGATGCCGCAGGTGGACAGGGTAATCCGCCGCTTTGAAAAGTCCATCCCCTGTCTGCAGGTGATCACCGCCAAAGCCCTGCGGACTTCGGCAAGGTTTAGGAGCGGCTCACCCATGCCCATAATGACGATATTGGCAACCGCGCGGCCGGCCCTGCCTTTCGCTCCGGCGGCCCTGCTTTCCGCCGCGCCTTCACCCGCGGCAGCGGCCTCTTCCAGGGCAGCGGCCCGCAGAAAAAGGAACTGCTCCACTATTTCGGCGGAAGTAAGATTACGGGTAAAGCCCAGGCTGCCGGTTTTGCAGAACACGCAGCCTGCGGGGCAGCCGGCCTGTGTCGAGAGGCAGGCGGTGCGGCGCCCGTTGCCGCCGGCAAGCAGCACCGCCTCAATTCTCGCGCCGTCCGCAAGTCTCACGCCGAGTTTCACCGTACCGTCCGGGTCTTCCCGGCGGGCGTCCACCGCGCTTGAGCGGAGAGCGAAACGGCCCGCCAGTTCTTCCCGCAGGGACAGGGGCAGGTTTTTCATTTCCGCAAAAGAAGAGACGCCCGCGGCAATCCATTTGAAAATCTGGGCGGCGCGGAAGCGGGGGAGGAAATTGAGCAAGGCCGCCAGTTCTTCCGGGGGCAGGCCGCAGAGGACGGGAGAAGACATCAGATTTTTTCGAGCATCTCGGCTACCTGCGTGTTGCGGATTCCCAGTTTTTGGAATTCTTCCAGAACTTCGACGGCCTGGTTTTTGTCGCCGAGCTTCAGATAACAGTCGGCAAGCTCAATAAACAAACGGTAATTTCTGGTGTTTTGCTGTATCAAGCGTTCAAGGGAAGTGGCGGCCTGGTCGTATTTTCCGCGGGCCTTCGCCACCAGGGCCAGGCCCAGCACCGCGTAGGTGTCGAATTCGATATTAAGCGCCCGCTCGTAGTACTCCTGTGCATTCTCATATTGGCCCATGTGACGGTAGGCATCTCCGGCGCGTGTCAGAATCACCTTGTTCCGGGGGTCCTGTTCGAGAATCCGGTTCCACTGTTCCAGGGAACGTTCCTGATGGTTCAATCCCCGGTAGCAGTCGGCCAGGCCAAACAGGGCGTAAAAATTGTAAGGCTCCTTCCGCAGCGCCTGTTCAAAGAAAGGGATGCCGTCTTTGAAGGTTTTTAATTTACGGTGGCAGTTGCCGATGGAAGTCAGCACCCGGATATCCACGCTGTCGGAATTGTGGCGCAGCATTTTTTCCCAGTAGAACAGCGCGTCCCGGTATTCCTTAAAATCGTAATGCAGATGCCCCAGACCAATAATCGCGTAAGGGTTGGTTGGTTCCATTTCCAGCACCCGCAGGTAAATGGCCTTGGAATGTTTGAAGTCCCGAATCTTGCGGTAAACGTCGGCGACCCTGGTGAGGACCGTGATGTTTTTATCGTCGTGTAACAGGTACTGTTCCCATATTTCAATGGCTTTGTGGTACTGGTTGAGCGCCTTGTAGCAGTCGGCCAGGCCGAACAAGGCGTAGTTGTTCCCCGGATGAAACTCCAGACAGCGCTGGTAAAAAGCCGCCGCTTCCCGGCAGGAACCCCGTTTGCGCGTCGCGTCCCCCATGCCGACCAGGGCGTAGTTGTTGATTTTGTCCACGAGGAGTATCTGCGAAAAGCAGTCGATAGCCTCGGTGATGCTGTTTTCCTTGAGCAGTTGGTATCCTTTTTTGGAAAGCTCGGAAATTTTCGTTGCATTCTGTTCGTTTTCTTTTGCTTCATCACTCATCGGAAAGGCCCTCTTCATCATGGATAATATTTTGCAGTATGGCAGCAAGCTGCATAAACAGGGGTTCACATTTTCCGCGATCCGGCGCAAGCCAATACATTTGCAGGGCTTCCATCATTCTGTTCCGGGACTTGTAATAATCCCCAACACGGGAGAGGCCGTCGGAATATCCGGTGGTTAAAAAAATCCTCCGCGCCCCTTCGATGTCACCTGCGTTAAATAGTATATTGCCCTTTCGATTCAGAGCCGCCTTCTGCGCTCCGTCCATGGGCGGGGAACTTGTTTTTATGAACGCGTTTTGATCTTCAAATTGTTCAAACGCTTTTTTATAATCCATATAGTTTTTCAAAACGGACGTTTCCGGATTATACCCGGCGCCTCCTCTTCATTATCATATGACTTTAATAAAAAAACAATAAGAATTTTATAAAAATCTTATAATTTGTTTTGGGTTTTGGCAATAAAAAAATCAACGACCGAACGTCCGTATTCACGGCTGTCATATTTCATTAGAAAGTCTATCGGTTTTTGTTGAATATCTTCCCTGGGTCGATGAATAAGTATTTTGCTTCCTTCTGAAACAAGCGGAGAAACGGCGATACCGGCGAGCAGTTCCCATTTGTACCTGTAGGGAAAGGGAGGGTCCAGAAAAATAATGTCGAAACACCGTTTAGCCCGTTTGCGGTACAGTTCCGCGGCCATGAAACGGCAGTTGATCCGTACCGGCGACAGGGCGGCGTTGGCCAGCAGGGTTTTGCGCTTGAGGCTGTCCGCTTCCACCGCCTCAATGTACGCCGCGCCGCGGGAGGCGGCTTCCAGGGCTATAACGCCCGAACCGCTGAACAGGTCAAGAAAGGAAAGCCCCGAAATGTCCCCAAGGCAGGCGAAGACGGATTCCCGCACGCGGTCCATGCTGGGCCGGATAAGTCCCGGAGGCGCCTGTATTCTCCTTCCCCGCAAAACCCCGCCGGTGATACGCACAAGTCCTTAGTATTCCTTGAGCAGCTCGCTCATTTCCGCCGGACTGACCACCGGCTCCGCCCGGCTCTGTCCGGCGGGAACGGCGGTTCCTTCAATGGCCTTCCGGCGGACGGCCTCGGAATCTGTTATGCGGACGAACCGCTCCTGGATTTGCGGGAATTTATCGGGGGAAAGGGGGCTTGAATCCCTGGCGAACTCGATCAAAAGCCGGCTGAACTGCCATTCGATGTCCGATAAATGGTTAAAGGCGATGTCCCAGCCAAAAAGGCGGATATTGTCATTGAGGCTTCCCATGAGGGATTCCAGCGCCTTGTCGATAAATTCCAGGTCGTCCATGGTCCGCTCAAGAAACAGGCCGGGATCCGGATCAAGACGCAGCAGATCGTGGATCATCCTGATTCTGACATTCAAAATGAACAGGTTATCCTCAAAATTGATATGCTTGGTCATGGTGTTATTATCGGCATTTGACATGGTAGAATTAGATTTGATATAGCAGCGTCCGTTCCAAAACTAATTGACTGTGCGCTAAACGCGCACGGTTTTGGAACAGCCTCAGCGAAACGCCTCATTTTGAAATGTTACCGAAATGTCTGTAGACTTAAATCGGAAAAGGTGGCATAATACTATTACGCAGTGCGGAAGGAGTAAAAAGGATGAAGAAACACTTTATTGCCGGTTTGCTGTTTGTCGCGTTTGCACTGTCTCTCGCGGCACAGCAGCGAGAGGAAGGTGTGGCGATCTGCTATAACGAGGGGGGGGATGCGCTATACGCGACCCATAAGACCCATCCCTTCGGCACAAAACTGCTTGTTATTAACCCGGTAAGGAAGTGTATATAAATAAAGTTTACAAATTAGTGGATATAGTATAATTCCATTCTCCATGAAAATCAGCATTTGTAATATTGATTTCACTGAAAGCTTCATCACTGATTTTTATG
>JAITIC010000142.1 GCA_031279635.1 Treponema sp.
ATCTTTATGAACCCGAAGCGCATCCAGCACGGGGACCGGAAGGGGATAGAGATAAAGAAGTTTGACCAGACCACGGAAAGTATGCAGTACGGGGAACTGTTTCTGCGGTTCCGCAAGCGGGCCGGGTTTCTTGTAACCCGGCCTGCGGGGAATATGGTAATCCTGAAAACCAAGGCGGCGGCTTCCGGGGGTGGAAGCGGGGGAACCTGATAGAGAGCGGACAGGAGGGCCGTCCGGGGATTATTCCGGGCGGCCTTTTCTTTTTACAGATAAACGCTAATGGCGTTTTCCGTTAATAACCCGGTCTTATATTCCGGGTCCGGCAAGTCGTCAATGCGCTCTATTTCCTTACGGAATATCCGGGCATACGTCCCTGCGGGCCGTTTGCCGATCGGAATTGATTTATGAGCCGCCATCCGGCGGCACGGCATCATCATCACCCTGTAGATAGATATGGGAG
Source organism: Treponema sp. (assembly GCA_031279635.1). GTDB lineage: Bacteria > Spirochaetota > Spirochaetia > Treponematales > Breznakiellaceae > WQXQ01. The sequence goes on from JAITIC010000142.1 coordinate 461, forward strand.
GTATACTTGTTGTCATGCAAGAAGTAATTCCCGGTTTCCGGTTCGTAGGAATAACTGTATTTCTGGCCGCTGAAAACTGGTAACAACATATTAAGCTCCTTACTTTGAAATACCCCGGCGCAGGGCCGGGGGAAGTGTCCGCTGCTTTTCCAGTGAAGCGGGTTTTTTGAAGTGGCAGGGATATTGCAAGTACCGGGCCGCCTCTATGCTTTGTTCCTCGAAGTGATAATCAATATTCATGACCGGAATATTGGTTATCTCTGAAAGGCTGGTATAACCCCATTCGGCATTGTCCAGGTCGCCATTCAAAATGGTAAAGCCGAACAGGGTATCTTCCCCATCGTATTCACAGACATATATATCCGTGGCCCCGTAAAAGTAATGAAAGACGGCGGGATGTTCGCGGACTAAAGTCCGATTCATGCCGTCCGTTTCCCGGAGTTTGGGGCATTTATCAAGCCGTTTTTCAAGCCCGACTAAGGCTTCCTCAAACGCTTCTATATGCTCGATGGTTACGGCATACTGGCCGTGGGGGATAAGGGCCGCTACTTTGTGGGCCGTGGTCAAAATGGTCTGCATGGGGAATAGCTCCTTGCTTTGAAATACCCCCGCACAAGCGGGGGTTTTAGTGATACTAAACCGCTACTTTAAGCGGGTACTTTTTTTTGTCTTTATCCTGTTCCTCCTTTTCTATTTTCTGGCTTCCCTTCTTTGCCCTGATTTCGTCCAGGGTTTCTTTTCCCGCCCTGCCCTTTTTGGGCTTGCCGGAATACACCCATGCCTTATGTTTGCCGCTGAACCAGAAACCGAGTTCCTTTAACTGTTCCCTGACTTCTTTGGAGTTGAAACAGTAAATCCAGTAGCCTATGATTTCGATCTGGCAATCAAGTTTTATAATTTTTTGTAATACTTCCTGGAAGGGATATACGGCTTCTTCCTTGGGCTTCCATTCCTTGTCCTCGTAGTAGGAATGAAAGGAATGGGACATAAAGCCGTTTAGGAAACTGTTAAACTGCGCTATGATTTCCTTTGTAACGGCTTCCCCTTCCGGGCCTGCGTGATCCGGGTGGTACTGCATGAGTAATTTTTTGTAGAGTTTCTTTGTTTCTTCTACGGATTGGCAACTAGAGAAATAATCCATGGTGAAACCTCCTAAAACAAATATTGCTGTCTGCCGGGTAATGGCGGGTTTGGAATAATGCGGCCTTTATAGACCGCATGAAGATAAGCGACATACCGGACCGCTTCTTTTTTTGTTTTGAAAAAGCGGCGGTACTTGAGGCCGGAACCGAAGGGCAAGCGGGAACGGACCAGAAAAGGCCGGGCGTGTTGTTGCTTTTTAATGTGCGTAGAAACTAATGCCGGCTTGCATTGATGAAAAGTAAACTGCGCTAAAACCTGGTAACAGAGCATAAAAAAACCCTTGATGTGGAATACCCCCGGCGCAAGCCGGGGCTGCGGTGGCTAGACGGCAGGGGCCGCCGGAACTGCGGCGGGCTGCTGGCTGAAAGCGCAAGATTTGCATTTTGTGCTGTCTTTGCAGGACAGGCAGACAACACCCGGAGAAAACAGGGAGGGCAGCAGGCTGACCGCCTGATCCACGGCCTTGGGCATGGAAACACCCAGAGACCAGGCAAGGCGGCGGACGGAGACCGCCGACATTTCAGAGAACTGCGGAGAGTAATACCGCTTTTGGTTGGTATACATTTTGTATACACCCCTTGAAAACCCGATGTGAAACCGGGCGGATATGGCTGGAGCCAAGCCAGCCATGACCCCAGGCCCGCCCCTTTTGTTTTTCCCCGGTTTAAGGGGGAGGGCCGTTGGGGGCCACTGCCCCCTCCCCCCGGCCCTCCCCCGTCCGGGGAAAAACCACCCAGCGGCCGGCCGTGCCACCCTGCGGAGTAAATGCGCTCTTTGCTCCTGATAGAGAGAAAAAGTTACAGTTAGGGAATGAACCATGCCCCGGCCCGGAGGCCGGAAACCGTAGGTTTCTGCGCCGGAGGGTTGGCGTGGTTTTTGCGGCGCCCGCTCACCGGGCGCAAGGCCCCGCAGGGGCCGTAAAGCAAAAATCATGACAAAGGGGGCTGCGGAATAAATGCCCCGGTACTTGGGATAAAGGCGGCAGGTGGCGAAGGTTAATGACTTGGAAAAACCGCTAAGCGGTTTTTACTTAATATGGGGGTTTGGGGGCGAAGCCCCCAGGAGAAGGGGGGAGTGGAAGACCGGCGCAAGCCGGGCTGTAGCGTGGGGGAAGGCTTTCCCCCTCTTTAATGTTTTCTAACTGTTGTCTTTTTGATGTTCGGCTTTGCGAAACTCACTGGGCATAAGGCCAAATTGTTCACGAAAGAGGGTTGAAAACCGCGACTGGTGTTTGTAGCCTACCATCCCGGCAATATCGCTCAAGGGGGCGGTGGTATTTTTTAGCAGACACATCGCCTGGTCCATGCGGAAACGGCGGACGTATGTGGCGGTGGAAAGGCCGGTGTGCGCTTTGAAGACGGCGGTAAATTTACTTAAACTCATGGCAGATTGTTTTGCCAATACTTCAAGGGTAAGGGGTTCGGAAAAATGCTCCTCGACATAGCGTATCGCTTCGGCAATCCCCAACCGGTCCTGTTCCTTTAGCGAGGGGCCCGCCGCCGTTTCAAGCCGCCTGTGCCAATCCAGGACAATCGAAATTAGTTCAAGCACTTTTGCCTCAATCCAGATATTTTTGACATCCCCGGTAAAAGAAACATTGCCTATCTGTTTCAGTATCACAGCGGCATCGGGGATTGGCGGGAACCTGCCCAGCGCGTCAATCGCCCGTACTACTTCCTCCGGTGAAATACCGTAGCGGGCATTCAAAAGGGTATCAATAAATTCCGGCAGGAACACGACACCCACTCCTGAATGCAAAAATCCGGTTGGAATATGCTGGCGGTAGATCTTGTCTTTGTCAACACACGCTCCCCCAATGCCCGTAAATCTGGGGCTAAGACCGATGCAAAAATACTCAGGTTGATCGTTTACAGTATATTCATACGGCTGCCGAAAGCTGAGGTCTGCCGCGCTTACTACAAGGCTTTTACCTACTGGTTTCAATAGATAATTCCCCTCCGCATACGGTTGTTTGGGTATCAACTCTATATGACCGTCCCCAGCAACTTTTGTCTTTTTCAATAATTTTTCTTTTGAGAGACGGTGTAAAAAAAGCATTTCGATAAGGGAATTCACCATTACCTCCTTGTAAATATCACGAACCGCCAAAATATTTTCTAAATCTGCCATAATTTCACCAAAAATCTTGTCCATCCCGGCGTTTTTTGGCATCTTGTTGTTAGTCTATGCTAACCAGAGAAAGCTGTCAAGACCATCTCAGATAGGTACTTTATGGAGGATTCGTTATATGAAAAAGCTCTTTTTGGTTCTTTTAACCGGCATCGTTCTCCAGTCCGCGTTTACCCAGGACAGCGGCGTTGCCGGAGAGTCGGATGAGTCCCTGGATTTCGTGATTACCGCCGGCAGAACCCCGGAAGAGACAAACAAAGTCGCCGGGCAGGTTACCGTTATTACCGCCGATGATATTGCCGAGTCGGGGGCGTCAACGATAACCGAGGTGCTGGAATCGGTACCCGGTATCAGGTTAGCCCAGGACCGGTCAGGGGTCAGCAGGGATATTACCATGCGGGGTATATCAAGCGATTATGGACGGGGAAAAGTGCTGGTAATTGTTGACGGCATGAGACTCAACCCAACTACAACCAGAAGTATGTTAAACTGGGACGCGATTAATCTTTCAGAGGTTGAACGCATAGAAATACTTGACGGCGGGGCAAGCGTTCAATATGGCGATAATGCGCAAGTAGGGGTCATCAACATTATTACCAAAAAATCGGGTGCGGCAAAGACTGATATTACCGTTTCCGGCGGGAGTTTCTTTCAGAACGAACAGCGCTTTTCCCACCATCACCCGACAGGATGGGGTGGCTTTACCGTAAGCGGCGGACACCGCGGAACCCAGGGCTACCAGAAACACAGCGCCTTCGATACGGGGAACGGTGAACTGCGGGGGATTTTTGATATAAACGACACCATGAGCCTTCAGGCCAATGTCGGTTTTGTCGCCAGAAACGGCTTGTTTGCCAACCCCTTAAACAAGGCCCAGTTTGACGATGATCCTACCCAAAGTGCAGGAGCGATTTTATCCTATGCCGACGGCAGTTTTTCCGATTCCGAAATAATTACCGGGCTGGGTTTCGTGTGGGCGATTAATGAAACACTCAATCTTGATGTGCCGGTTTCCTACAGTATTGCAAACATGAACTGGAATCAGCCGAATGGAGGAATGGGCGCGGGTATGGGCGTGGTATATGAGTTTGCGCCGCAGATGCTTGGTTTCCGTCCAAAAATTAGCGCCGCTTTCAAACCGGCGGATATGGGCCTGCGTTTGACCGGGGGCGTTGATATGCTCTTTGCCTTTAACGAAATAAAAACCAGCTATGATCTTGCCAAAGAATCGAATCCTCAGACACAAACCATGTCGGAGCTCACCCTTGGCCCCTGGGTATTGGTTAATTTTGAACCTTTCTCATTTCTTTCGTTCAATGCCGGTGCCCGTTATGATACGGCCTTTGTAAAGGCGCACTTGGACTCCTGGTCAGGTACTGTTATGGGTTACCCCATGTCCTACACGGACGGAGACGAATCAACAGATTGGAACGCATTTGTTTACGAGGCAGGATTTGCCGTCAATCCTTTTGATTTTCTAAAAGTGTACGCGAAATACGGTACGCAATTTAAGTATCCGTATCTTGATAATATCATTGTGATGCCCGCGATGGGCGGGGCAATGAGCCTTAATACCGGTCTTGATCCAGAAAAAGGCTGGACCGTCGAAGGCGGTATCGGGCTTAACGTCAAAGACATTGTAAGGCTTGACGCGAATTTCTATTATCTCAGGATCGATAACGAAATCACCGAGATTATGCTTCCGTCTATGTCTTATGTTACGGTAAACATGGACCCAATCTCCAGGATTGGAACCGACATCGGCGTAAAGCTGACGCCCTTTAAGAAATATGTGGAACTAGATCTTGACTATGGTTTTGTAAACGCGAAATTTTCAGAAGGGGCTAATGAGGGCAAATTTGTCCCGATGGTCGCGGAACATACCCTTTCAAGTTCTCTTATGATAAACCTCCCTTTCGGCTTAAGTCTTGGCCCCAATATGCTGTATAAAAGTGAAATGTACCAGGGGCTTGATTATGACAATACCCAGCCGACTATTGACTCCAGCCTTATCTGGGGAATTCAAGCACGGTATGTAATCAACAAATTTAACGGGGAACTTGCCGTACAGTTTGCGATCCATAACCTCGCGGATACCAAATACGCTTCAACGGTATATTATCTGGGTCCCCTCTATGGGACTGTGTATTATGTTGATCCCAACATGGGCCGTTCGGTAAATGTTTTGCTCCAATACCGTTTTTAATATCGGCTTTAAGGGATAAAGCGTGGCGGATATGTTTTCACTGTTCAGGCAGGGCGGGTGGGTCATGTACCCCCTGCTCGCCTTTTCCATCGTTTCTATCGCGGTCATTCTGGAACGGTCAATATTCTACCTGTCAAGCCGCGCCCGCCCTGTTGAACGCGTCGTTGACGAGCTTGCCGCACTCTATAAAGAGTGCGGCGATTGGAAAACTGCCGCCAAACGTTTCGCGGAAAATAAAAAGCGCGTGTATTTTCTTCCCATCATTACCGTCTACTTTGATGCCTTTGACGAAACGCCGCAACGGACCGGGGAACGTCTTTTTGCCCAGGCAAAAGAGATCGTCATGGTAAATGAGCGCCGCCTTCCTATCCTTTCTTCAATTGCCGCAGCGGCCCCTCTTTTCGGTCTTTTCGGCACGGTTCTGGGCATGATAGAAGTATTCCAGCGGCTTGCCGCCCTGGGAGGCCGGGCGGATGTGGCGCTGCTTTCAGGCGGTATCTGGGTCGCTCTGCTTACCACCGCCTTCAGCCTCCTTATCGCCATACCCTCTTTGCTTGCCCATCATTATTTTTCACGCCTGGCGGGAGGACGAAGCGATTACATGGAACTTTTAATCTCGTATCTTAACACGCTCACCGGGAAGGCTGACACGGAACAGCGGGCATGAAATCGTTTGCGCGAAAAAAAACAGAGGCAGTTGGAGTTGATATAACGCCGCTCCTGGATGTTGTTTTTCAGCTTCTCCTCTTTTTTATTTTAACCTCCGCGCTTGTACAGCTGGGTATTGAACTTGATCTACCCGAGTCAAATCAAAGTAACGAAGTCCTTGAAGCGGATATGGTGATTTCCATTGACAAGGAAGGCCGTGTCTTTTTTAACGACAGGATAGTAGGTATTGAAGAAGTTGAAGCCGCTCTGCGGTCTTTTGCCGCGCAAAACAGCAGCGGGAATGTCATTTTGCGGGTTGACAGCGCGGCGGCTTACGGTAATTTCTTTTCTATTCTCGATGCCTCCCGTAACGCGGGAATAAAGAATATCCATTTGGCTTATGAGGAAAAATAATATTTTTTTGAGCATGATCGGCCTTTCGGCGGCGCTTCACGGTTTGGCGCTGATCGGCGTACCCGGAGACCGTTTTCGCACACAGCCTCCCGCGAAGGAAGCTCAATTAGTTCAAACCCTCAAAATAATAAAGGTTGGAACAAGGCCGCCGACAAACGCGCCGGATACACCACAGGAAAAAAAGGTTATCGAAAAAACCGTAGAAACCGCCCCGGAAGTTCCCCCAATTGAGGAGGTCGAGGAAACCGTTTCGCGTGAAGAAGTACGGGAAGACGGCGGGCATGATGAAGAAACGCGGGAAGGCGAAGTGGGAGAAGGCAGGGCAACTGAAGGATTGCCGGAGAGTAAGGCGGAAGAAGACGGAACCATGACGAACCGCGAATATGAAGCGTTGCTGGCGTACATCAAAGATTTTGTCGATAAAAACTTGGTGTATCCGCCGATGGCACGGCGGCGGAATATAGAGGGAGTTGTGGGTGTACATTTTGAAATTGAAAGCAATGGCGGTCTTGTCGCTGTCATGGTGGATCATTCGTCCGGCAGTTCGATTCTGGATAATGCCGCCGTATCGCTGGTAAAGAAGATGCATCCATCTGAAAATGTGACACTAAACAAGACATTGGCCTTGAGGGTCAATATAGCGTATGAGCTTACGGAATAAAGGACTTTTAAATGACCACACATAAAGATATGTTAAGATACAATATTGAAATTAAGGAAATAATGGTATGCAACTAAACATTGTACTGTTTCAGGACAGCGGCGGCAAAACCATTGAGTATTGGATATGTGGTTTACCAGGCGGACATCCCGTTTTGTTCATGCACGGCGCAACGCCTATGCCTTTTTCAGCCGGGCTTGTCGCTGAAATTGAACGGCATAACCTTTGCGTTTATACTATTTTACGCCCTGGCTATGGACAATCCACACGGATCAGGTATAAGAATGTCTATGCCTATGCAGCTCTGTTGGGTGGATTCATCGAATCGTTGCATATCGGCTGTTTCGATGTTATGGGGCTGTCGGCCGGTTCTCCTTATTGCTATGCGCTTGCCGCCGCATACCCGGAACGGGTGCGAAAAATTAGCATTTGCGCAGGTATCCCTCTGGCAAACAACCGGCATATTTTTCGCATGAACCCTCTCCGTGACAGGGTGTTTTTTTCACTTTCCAGGCATATTCCCGCCGTTGTGGTTGGGAAATTCGCCGTACGAACTTTGGAATCTATGGAACGCAAAAAAGGATGGCAGCCGGCCGTCTGGGGCGAGGACATGGATACCGTATTCGAGAAATATGTACGTCCGAACTGGCCTGGGTTTGGATGGTCAACCCATGTACAATACAGGGATTGGGGCTTCGACGTTGCGAAAACAAGTTGCGAAGTGCATATTTATCATAGCCGAACCGATGAGATGATTCCTTTGCAAATTGTCTGTGAAAGCGCAAAGCTGCTCCCGAACAGCAGAGTTTTTATTTTGGATGACGAAAATCACGCGTCGGAGAAAACACTTCGGGTCGCTGTTGAGAATATACGAGAGAAAACAGGGTATTTTGGAGTATGATCGACATGGCAAACAAAGATAAACCTGTGTACCGTCTGGGTATTGATTTGGGAAGTGTGTCTATTGCTGTGGCGTTGCTGGATGATGATACGCAGGTCGCGGCAAAGGGATACCGTCTTCATCACGGCGATATGCAAAACGCTCTGAATGGCCTGTTGGAAGATATTCTGCGGATGGCGGACGGTGCGGCACTCTGCCGTACCGCTATCTGCGGTGCGAACCGGGACAGCGTTCAGGCCCAGTCCGTCAACGAGATTACCGCGTTAATCGCCGGAGCGCGGTTTGTCGCGCCCCTCGCTCATTCGGTCATGGAGATAGGCGGGCAAAGCTCGAAATATATTACCGGGATCCGGGACGGAAATGTCAGGTTTGCGATAAATGATACCTGTTCCGCCGGAACGGGGTCTTTTTTTGAGGCCCAGGCGGGGAGGCTGAACATCGACCTTGACGCCTTTTCACGGCTTACGGAAAAATCGGAAGCCGCGCCGCGCATTGCCGGCAGGTGCAGCGTCTTTGCCAAGACAGACATTATTCATCTGCAACAGGACGGCGAAAAGATCGAAAATATTCTCTTGGGTCTATGCTACGCGGCGGCGCGGAATTACAAGGCAGGCGTGGCGGGGAAATTACCCTTCAAAAGACCGGCGCTGTTTGCCGGGGGAACGGCTTACAACGCAGGTCTACTCCGGGCTATCCGGGACGTGTTTGGCCTGGGCGGGGAGGATTTGATTGTTTCCGAATACGCGCCGTACATGAGCGCTATCGGCGCGGCGTTGTGCGCCGGAGACGGGGACGCTGCCGGACAGCCGCTTGCGGAACTGCGAGGCATAGTTATGCCAACCGGTGAGAAACCGGATCGGGATGAATCGGGCGGCCTTCCTCAGTTGTTTGCCTCGGATCAGTCCGCTGGGAATTTGCATAAAACATTCCCGCTGAAACAGGGAGAAGCGTGCTTTCTCGGCATTGACATAGGCAGTACCAGCACCAACCTTGTCCTCTTGGACCAATCCTGCCGGGTTGTGGATTACCAATATCTGCGCACACAAGGAGACCCGAAAAACGCGGTCAAACAGGGGTTTACGTCTCTTGCGGCGCGGTTCGCTGAAGGCTTGGCAATCAGCGCCGTTGCCACGACCGGATCGGGGCGGCATTTTATCGGCGGCCTTATCGGGGCGGACGGGATGTATGACGAGATAAGCGCCCAGGCTGCGGCGGCGGCGCATTTTTCCCCGGAAGCGGACACGGTGTTTGAAATAGGGGGGCAGGATTCCAAATACATTTCGATAAAAGGCGCATCGGTTGCCGATTTTCAGATGAACAAGATATGCGCCGCCGGGACCGGCTCCTTTATCGAAGAACAGGCGCGGAAGCTCAATATCCCCCTCAATCAATTTGGAAATGCGGCTTTGTCGGCACAGACACCGTGCGACTTGGGGGAACGATGCACGGTGTTCATCGAGACCAACATCAACAAGGAGTTGGCAAAAGGCGCGTCGAAAGAGGATATTGCCGCGGGGCTTTGTTATTCGGTGGTGAAAAATTATCTTCACCGGGTCGTGGCGAACAAACCGGTGGGGGAACATATACTTCTTCAGGGAGGGGTGGCGCATAACAGCGCCCTTGTGGCGGCGTTCAAGAGCGAGTTCGGTTCCCGGCTCAAGGCGGCCCCGTATTTCAGCATAAGCGGGGCCATCGGCGCGGCCCTTATGGTCAGGGAAAGAACCGGGGGAAACACCACGTCATTCAAGGGCCTCTCGTGCCTTGAGGACATTGAGAAAAACGAGGCGCAACGGCATGAGGCAGAGGCGGCTGACGCGCCGCTTCCCAAGGCTATCGATCCGCTGTTGTTTAATTACCGAAATGAAATAGACCCGGATAAAAAAACGATAGGCATTCCCCGCGCCCTGGTGATGTACAGCCTGTTTCCGCTGTTTAACGCATTCTTTCGCGCCCTGGGATACAATGTTTTGATTTCCGGTGAGTCGGGGGAGCAGATTATAGAACTAGCCCAATCATATACAAAGGTTGAAATGTGTTATCCGGTAAAACTTGCCATAGGCCACGCGGCGCAGCTTGCCGAAAGAGGCGTAGACTATATCTTCTTTCCCGCGTTGTATGCGCTGGAAAAATCAAAATCCAAAGCGCCGCCTGGCCGGGTGTGCGTGTGTATGCAGAAAGCGCCGCACATACTGGAGGCTTCACTGGGTCTTGCGGAACGGGGCGTTACGCTCATTACGATGGATATTGATCTGAGTAAAGGTCTTTTACTGCTCATGAAAACGCTTTACCGGCTTGGGCGGCGGCTTGAACACCGCCCGGTAAAATGCCTGAATGCCCTGAAGAAAGGCATAGGCGGTATGTTTGGTTATATGTCCGCTTATATGAAAAATTACCAGCAATCGCAAAAAAAAGCCGCTGGAGATGCTGCCGCCGGTAAGCCGGAGTTTGTTATCGTATCCCGTGGTTACTGTCTTAGCGATCCTGTCCTTAGCCTGGGGCTGAAAGAAATGCTGGAAGAACGGGACTACCGAGTATCCTATGTTGTTCATCACCATAAACTGAATATATATCAGCAGTATCCAAACCTCTACTGGTCATTCGGAACCTTCCTGTTGAAGACCGCCAAAGCAATAGCGGCCAGCGTGGGGCTTTACGCCGTCTATCCAACTTATCACGGATGCGGGCCGGACGGCATATTGGCCCATTGGTTTGAAGACGAGACTGGAGGCAAACCCTGTTTGTCCCTTGAAATTGACGAACACGCTTCGAAGGTGGGGGTCATTACCCGGCTGGAAGCCTTTGTCAACAGCATCCACGGGTATGAAAAATCCGCTTCACAGCGGGAACAAGGAGCGCCGCTTATGCGGGACATACGGGGCTTTCGCACTGAAATCGCGGCGCTGGACAAGGAGCGCCCCACGATCATTCCCTACTGCTATCCTTATTCGGCGCTGTTTGCCGCGTGCCTACGGCGCATGGGCTATAACGCCGGTGAATTGCCGCCCACGTCGCCTGAATCCCTTGCACGGGGCCGTTCCTTTATGCGGGGAAAAGAGTATTTCTCCCTGACCGCTCTTTTGGGGGACGCCGCGGCTTATGCTGAAACGCATCGCAACGCGCAGTTGCTGTTTCCGCAAAACGGAGGGGTTGAAGTTGACGGGCTGTATTCGTATTTTGTCTATACCAAGTTACAAGACAAGCTCTCCGTAATTTCCCCGGCGCTGGACCGGATGCCGGAACAGGAGGCTGCCGCCGACACGGTGTTTCGGATTCTCCTGGCGGGAGACATCGCGCTTTATTCTGTAAGCGGCGATCTGGCACGTGTCATGGAAGCGGCCTTTGCCACAGGCTTGCCTGACGATGAAACGCTGTTACGCTGGGCGCGCTCAAACCGGGGGGATGGTAACCGCGTCCTTATCACCGGCGAACCCTGGTGTATCCATAACGCCCTTTTCCAAAACACGGTGATAGAACAGGTACGGGCCGCCGGGCTGGACGTTGCCTTCGCGCCGGTCAGCGAAATGCTTCTTTTTGAATGGCAGAGCCGGTCAAAAAGCGCCGGCAAGCTGGAAAAGTTACGGTATGCCATTGCTGATGTTATGGAGCCTGGCCGTTTCTTTGCTCCTTCTATGACGGAACTAAAAAATACCGCCGACAGGCTTTGCGGAAATTTTATCGGCGGGTTTGGAAGATACCGGATCGCAAAGGCCGCCGTATACGACGGTCCCCATGTTTCTGGCGTTATATCAGCGGTATCACAGCATGAAAACACCGGGTCCAGTTTGGAACTTTTGCCTGTTGACCACTCTCTGCCGTTTCTCGGCCTGCAATTTGACGGGGATAATAACCCGGTAAACCAGCTAAAAATTGATTCTTTTCTGGATGAGATAGGGAGGAGAAGACAGCAAGAGGGTATTTAGAGGCGGCTCTTTATCCGCAAGCCGCCGTTTTCCGCAAGGGTTACGATGACTTCGGCATCCTCCGTTCGGTTGGTCAGGATTTGGGCGGTTTCCAGCAGTACGGCGCAGGGGCGCCAAGCATCGAATTTGCCTAGTGCCGGGGATTACGCCAAGTCCCGCATATAGCGTCTTTGTTTTTGGGGGCAGGGAACGATGAGCTAAAAGGGGGGTCGAGAAGGGGTCCCATTCTTTGGCAAATTGGCCTTGCCCCTTTTTTCAAATTACCTTTTAATTTGCCAAGGGAGCCATGTGGTAAGGGCGGAAAAATAATACACGGCCTGGATTTCCTCTGTATATGAATGAGTTAATCAGGGGAAAAACAAGGGAACCGGGCAAAAAGAATGGGGGTCTTGAAGGGGTCTCTCATTCTCACTATTAAGCATAACCCTTAAATATAAGGTTTGTCAATAACATAATCCATTAAATCAAAGGTTTTTCAAGGTAACACCCCTCATTTTTGGCTACCATGAAAACATGAGCTTTCGGGATAATTTGCGGGA
>JAITIC010000182.1 GCA_031279635.1 Treponema sp.
ATTTCCGGAAGAAACTCGGGCGGCAGGGGGATGTAAACAATATTATATTGATGATGCTATAGGGTTTTAACCCCTTTGCATAAAAAAATTACGAATTTGGAGGAATTTATGAAGAAGCGTGTGGTTTTGGCAGTGCTTATCGCACTGGTCATGAGCGGGTCTCTGGTTTTTGCGGGGGGCAGGCAGGCAGCAGGTGGGACTGACGGTAAAGTAACGATTGGCCGGGTTGTGTTCGAATTGACCAATCCGTACTTACAGGCGGACAATGCCTGTTCGGAAGAAAGAGCCAAAGAGTTGGGGGTAAATTTTATTTATCTGGATGGAAAATCTAATGCAGAAATCCAAGCCAATTGTATAACAGATTTAATTTCGAGAAAAGTGACCGGTATAATTGTTCAGCCTCTGGACGGTGCTGCAATACAACCCTCGATTGATGAAGCTATACAGGCAAATATTCCCATTATTACGTTCTATCAGCAACCAGCTAATAAAAATGTACCGTCCGTAATGATAGACGAAGCCAGCTCATCAAAGGAATTAGGCGCACTGGCTGCGAGAAAGTGGCTGGAATGGTATCCGAATAAACCGATTAAGATTGCTATTATCGATCAACCTGATGTTGCTTTTCTTGTCGAAAATCGTACAGAAGCGTTTATTGCTGGTATAAAGTCAGTTGCGCCTAATGCGGAAGTAGTAGCGCGACTCGATGGCAAGGGGCGTCGAGACATTTCCATGGCAGCGGCTGATGACTTGCTGCAATCCCATCCTGAAGCAAATATTATTTTTGGTGTTAATAACGATACTGCCCTGGGATGTCTTGCCGCCTATGAGGCGCTCGGTAGAGGCAAAGCAATTAATGGAATCCCTCAAACCGAGCTAATTGCGAGTGTCGATGGTACTGAAGCGGAAATGCTCAAAATATTCGATCCCAACTCCGCACTTAAGATGACCATGGGTTTGTCCCCCAAAGCTAATGGTTATGCTGTGGTTGATACTATTATGAAAGTTATTAACGGACAAATTCCAAGGGTAGGCGAAACTATCGTAACTACCCAAAACAAGATCATTGATTTTTACACTATGTCAATTGATGATGCACAAAAATTCCTCACCGAGGAACATAAATCAAAGCTTGACTTGAAAAAAGAGATAGGCATTAAATAGACTTTTGTCTATCAGCCGGATCGCATACTATATGCGATCCGGATAACGCTATTTCAATAAGGATAGATGATGGGAGAAACAATTTTAGAAATCATTAATGTGACGAAATCATTTCCCGGAATTATAGCCCTGAAAGGAGTTTCTTTTTCCATACAGAAAAATACAGTTCACTGCATTGTCGGAGAAAATGGCGCCGGAAAATCTACAATGATTAAAATTCTTGCCGGTGCGGAAAAATATACCAGTGGCCATCTTCTGTTAAAAGGGAAAGATTATAGTCCCGCAACAGTAAGAGAAGCAATGGAATGCGGTGTTTCTGTTTTGTTTCAGGAATTAAACGTTATAGAACAGCTTACCGTTGAAGAAAATATGATATTGGGTAATGAAAAGAATACCCTTGGAATTTTACGCAAGAGCGATGATACAAAAAACCTTAAGAATATTTTACATAAAATTGATCCAAGTATAGCAATGAACAGCTATGTTTCGAATCTCAGTGTTGGGAAAAAACAAATTTTGCAGATAGCCAAGGCTATTGCTTTAAATGCCGAGATACTCATTTTGGATGAACCCACTGCCGCTCTTTCTGAAGACGAAACGAGACGGCTTTTTGAAGTGGTAGAAACCTTACGTAACAATGGAATTACCATTATTTATATTTCTCATAAACTTGAAGAAATTTTTAAAGTAGGAGACTTTGTAACAATTTTACTTGACGGTCAGGTTGTAAAAACAGCAGCTCTTTCAGAATTAAGCCAGGAGGAACTCGTCAAACTTATGTTAGGCAAGGTGGTCTCTGAAAAATACATCGACAGCGATATTGATATGAGTGATGTAATTATGAGTGCCAGGGGAATAAGCAATCATTTGTTAAAAGATGTTTCTTTTGAGTTACACAAAGGAGAAATTTTTGGATTTTATGGCTTATTGGGTGCCGGTAAAACCGAAATGGCTCGGGCCATAGCAGGAATTGATACCTATAATGGTGAAATTAAAATATCCGGAAAAAATGGTAAATTTTCAAGCCCCCGGGAAGCGTATAAAAACGGAATATGTATTGTTCCCGAAGAACGGCGTATGCAGGGGATTGTAGCCACTCTTTCAATTCGGGAAAATATTACCCTTACCAATGCGAAAAAAACAACATCTTTTGGCATTCGATTGAATGGCCGGGAAAGACAGATCGCAAAAGAGTACATCAGTCAGCTTGGCATTACCTGCCGAAGCGAAGAACAAGGTGTTGCGTATTTAAGCGGGGGAAATCAGCAAAAAGTTGTCTTTGCCAAATGTCTTAACGCGGATGCCGAGATTTTACTTTTAGATGAACCAACAAGAGGGATTGATATGGGGGCAAAAGAAGAAATTCATAATATTGTCAGAGACCTGGTAAGGGCGGGCAATGCCGTTATCGTATTTTCCTCAGAACTTCTCGAAGTTTTGAATCTGTGTGATAGAATCGCGGTTCTCTTTGACGGCAGTTTAAAAACTATAATAAAGAATGAGGGAGAAAATACGGATGCGGAAAGAATTATGCATATAGCTTTAGGGGGTGAAGCTGTATGAAGTTGAATAAGAATTCATTACAAAACATTGTTACATTCGGTATTTTGCTTGTTATTATAATAGCGCTTTCGTTTTTAAGTAGAGAATTCCTTACCTATACCAATATTAATAATGTTCTCCAGCAGACGACCCCTGTTATAATAACCGGCGCAGCGGCAACCCTGCTTATGATCTCGGGAGGAATAGACCTTTCCGTAGGCAGTGTTGTTGCCCTTTCCGGGGTTGTTATGGCAAGGATGACGCAGTTCGGGGCGCCGATGGGCCCGGCGGTCCTGTGCGGTATTCTTGTAGGTTTTTTAATTGGCATCCTGAACGGAAGCCTTGTTGATCGCCTGCATATACCGCCAGTTATCACGACTATGGGTTCCATGTACGTAGCAAGAGCCCTGGCGTTGATTTTCAGTGACGGCAAGGCAATCAACGCCGGATTGCCAAGGAATTACACGGGATTAGGCAGGGGCATGTTGGGCGGATTATCAGTTCCGGTACTTTTGACCATTGTCATGCTTCTTATATTTATTTTTCTTGAAAGGAAAACCTTGCTAGGTAAATATTCTTTTGCCATTGGGGGCAACAAGATAGCGGCAATCTACTCCGGCATTGGGGTACATAGGTTGGTGGTTGTTTATTATCTTTTGACAGGTTTGCTTGCGGGATTTGCCGGGTGTATTTTGAGTTCGAGACTGGGCGTAGGTTCACCGAATGTCGGGCAGGGGTTTGAATTTGACGTTGTTGTGGCTGTGGTACTGGGCGGTACAAGCCTTTCCGGTGGCGAGGGTTCTGTTCTTGGTACTTTCATTGGCGCTTTAATAATCGGCTTTTTGGGTAATGGTCTAAATTTGCTCGGTGTACAGAGTTTTTATCAGGGATTATTTAAAGGTATCATTCTTGTGCTTGCGGTAATTCTTGATACTTCTATCAGGAAACAGCTTACAAATGTAAAATCAAGCTGATCAAGTCTATGGGAATAGGAAATATGAAGTTCATTTATATCACTGCCTTTGTTAATGAAGGATTCTTTCTTGAAGTAAAAAAGGGCATGAACGATGCGGCGGATATGCTCGGTGTTGGCTGTACTTTTACCGGCACCCCTGACGCTGATGTCGATACCCTGAACAGGATGGTCCGCCAGGCAATACAGGAAAAATATGACGGTATAGCTGTGGATATATTCAGTCCCGGCATTTTCACCGATGTTATCAAAGAGGCGAAGGATGCCGGTATCCCGGTCATCGCGTTTAATATTGACGATCCCGGTTCGGGCAGACTCGCCGGTGTACAGCAGAATTTTTACAGGGCCGGAAAAAGTCTTGGGGAGCGCGCGCTTCCGCGGATACAGGAAAACTCTACCGTTATCGTTGCTTTGCACGACGAAGGGGTCAGCGCCCTGGACGAAAGAGCCCAGGGTATTAGCGAAGCTATTACGGGAAAAAATGTGAAGATAAAAACGGTAATTACCGGGAATACCCCGGACCTGGCAAAAGAGGCTATTCTGAAAAATCTTTCCTCTGATGTCAGCGCCGTTCTCTGTACCGGGCAGTCGGACACCGAAGGGGCGGGGCTGGCTATACAGACACTCGCCGGCGCGAAACCCTATTTGGCGGGATTCGACGTGAGTGACGGGATAAAAAAGCTCATCAACGAAGGAATTATCGACTTTTCGATAGATCAGCAGCCTTATATACAGGGATTTTACCCCCTGTTAATGTTGTACCAGAATGCGACCCGAGGCATCGTTCCTTTTGACATTGACTGCGGAAGCGATATGATCGACAAAGAAAGTACTGGCTTCAAGGTAGACTCCCTTCCCGGTTGCCGTCCGGTCTGTTTCAACGATAGCAGTCTTGTGAGGAAAATTCCGGGTATAAGCCTATCATTTTTACAGGTTTTTAATATAATACAATGTTTCTTGGTTTATTCGTATATTCTTAATTGAGGAAAAGGAGATCCAACATGTCCTCTCGGGATTATGTATTGCAGAGCATCAACCACAAACAGCCGGAAAAGCTGCCGCTGGATTTGGGGGGAACTCCCAGTTCCGGAATTTCCGCCGTTGGCTACAATAAACTCAAGCACGCTTTAGGAATTAATGACCGGAGCAACAAGGTCTACGACGTGGTACAGCAGGTGGCCCAGCCGGAACTCAACGTGCTTGACGCCCTGGGCGTGGATGTATTCTGCGTGGGCCGGACCTTCAACGAAAAGCCTGAAGACTGGTACGATGTAACCCTGGCGGACGGGAGCCTTGCCCAGTACCCGGCTTGGTTCAGGCCGACTCCCGCGGCCCAGGGCGGTTACGACTACTACGATGAATACGGGGACAAGCTTGCCCGGATGCCCGCGGGCGGCACCTTTTTCGATCAGACTTACTTTCCCTATATCGAAGAATACCCGGCGGACTACAAGGATCTCCCAAAGGCCATGAGCAAGGTACTCTGGCAGAAACTGGCGCACAGCCCCTGGGACAACGCGGGGATGCCCGATTTCTGGGGGGAACTGAGGCGGCGGGTGGAGAAGCTGCGGGGGGAGACTGACCGGGCTTTGATTCTCACCTGCGGGTGCAACCTTTTTGAATGGGGAACCTTTCTCCGCAAGATGGATAACTTCCTCATGGACATTTACGCGGAAGAAGACGAGGTGATCCGGCTGGTAGATACCCTGATGGAGATACATATAGCTTCCCTTGAAAAGGTCTGTAACGCGGTGGGCGACCTCGTGGACATACTCCGCTTTGGCGATGATCTGGGAATGACCACCGGCATGTTCATGTCCCGGGAAAAGTACCGGAAGATATTCAAACCCCGGCATACCAAACTCTGCGAATACGTGCATAAACACAGCAGGATGAAGACCTTCCTGCACTGTTGCGGCTCGATCTATCCGATCATGGGCGATCTGATCGAAGCCGGGTACGATATTATCAATCCGGTACAGATCACCGCGAAGGACATGGACCCGGCGCGGTTGAAGAAGGAATTCGGCAGGGACATAACTTTTTGGGGCGGGGGCTGCAATACCCAGAGCGTCCTGAACCGGGGCGCTCCCCAGGAAGTGTACGATCACGCCCGGAAGATGATCGACATTTTCTTTCAGGACGGCGGCTTTGTGTTTAACACGGTTCACAATATCCTCTCCGACGTGCCGGAAGAAAATATGCTGGCCCTTTACCGGGCGGTAGGGGAGTACAAGTGAACAGGAAATCCGGTCTTTTCAGGCGTTTTATTGCCGGCAGTGAAGCTCCGGTAATTGGCGCGACTTTGTTTCTTGCGGTCGTTTTTGCCGTTTCTTCCCCGAGTTTTTTAAGCGCCTTTAATATCTTTAATATGTCGAGGACGGCATCGCATTACATATTCCTTGCCCTTGCCCAGAGCATGGCGCTGATCGTCGGTGGAATGAATCTCTCTGTTGGTTTTATCGGCAGTATGGGTGTGGTGACATTGGGACTTTCGATGTCGTTGGGGCTGCCACCGGCTGTTGCCGTAATACTTACTCTGTTAATGGGTGTTATTGCCGGATTCGTGAACGGAATACTCATCATAAAACTCCGGCTCAATTCATTTGTTGTTACCCTTTCTACGAGTTTTGTTTTTCAGGGTTTGACTATCGGTATTTCCCGCGGGATGCCCTATACCAAGATACCTGTTTCGTATCAGTGGCTGGGCAGAGGAAGCCTTTTTCAGGTGATTCCCTATATGCTTGTACTGGCCGTACTTATTCTGGTCATGGTACATATATTCTTTAGATTCACAGTGTTTGGCCGGCAGATTCTTGCTACCGGCGGCAATGAGATCGCGGCCCGGATGTCCGCGGTTAACACGGATCAAACGATCCTGGCCGCCAATATACTTTCGGCAATCGCCGCGATGATCGCTACAATCGCGGTTGTTTCCAAGGATGGCGCCGCGAATCCTGGTACCGGCGCTGACTGGATGATTTATTCCTTTGCCGTGGCGGTAATTGGCGGGACTTCATTAAAAGGCGGGATAATAAGTCCCTTTGGCCTTATTGTCAGTGCGTTTCTGATAGTGTTTATCAAAAACGGACTTGTAATGATGAACACCAATTCTTATTTCGAGCAGGTTTATTTGGGGATTATTCTCCTTATATCCGTGTCATTCTCCAGCCTGGGTACCATTATTTCCGATTTTAACAAAAAGCGGGCATATCAAAAAGAAAAGCGGAATGAGAAGATTCCACCGGCTTCGGGCTTGAAGGACAACTCCTGAACAAGGGCATAAACGTCCATAGGGGCGTTAAAATATTATTTTGGAGGAAAATGATGAAAAGAGTGGGTTTGTTTTGTCTCATTATGATGGCGGCTGTGTCGGCGTTCGCTGGGGGCGGGAGGCAGCAGGCATCAGGAGCCGGGGATTTGAAAATGTTGTTTTACTTCCCCGCGCCGCATCCTTTTTTCGAGGAGTTAAAAAAAGGTTCGACCGCGTGGGTTGAAGAAAGTGGCATCAATCTTACCGTTGAGTATGGTCCCAGTTTTGAGACCAATGCCGAAATAGAAAAAGTCAATTCTCTTGTGGCCGCCGGCGGATACAACGCGATCACCATGTACCCCCTGCCGGGTATCAATGGTACATACGAGGAACTGACCCGCCGGGGCATCCGGATTATCAACATAGGCGCGGACAGTTCTACTTCCAATCCCAAGGGCCAGGATACCACGGCGTCTTTTTGCCTTGCGACAGATGTGAGGCAGGCCGCCTATGACGCGGCGATTACCGTTATTGACAAGATGGGCGGAAAGGGGACTCTCCTTAATATTCTCGAAGTCCTTACGGATCCAAATACTGTACTCCGGCAGGAAGGGGTTAAACAGGCTTGTCAGGAACGGGGCGTAACTTATCGTGAAACCGCCGGTATCGAGGCGATTGACGCGGCTACCCAAAAGGCGGCGGACATTCTTAACGCAAACCCGGATGCGATGGGTGTCGTTACCACCGGATTTGTGGCGACTCAGGGCCTTATTGCCGTACTCGACGGTATGCCGAACCGGAAAGTCTTTGCCGTGTGTATCGATACCGACGATCTTATCCTCAATGCCATCCGGAAGGGCACAATTTATGGGACTATCGCCCAGAATCCCTTTGGAATGACATACCTTTCCCTTGAGATGCTGAAACTCATGCACGAGGGAGCCAAACCCCGGCCCGGTAAATACTTCATCAATTCCGGTACGGTTATGGTAACCCAGGAAAATGTTGACAGTTTCGAAAAAGATGTAACCGCAATTACCCAGAAGATTAAGGCCAGTCTGTTAACCGAATATCTGACCAAGTAACCGGGTTTCATTTGAGGTGGGCGGTGAATTTTTTGCTGCCCATCCGGTGAATTTAATGCGCAGCCGGGCGCGCTGGCGCCCATATTTTTTTTAAATGCAAACGACCGAAGGACATACGCTTGAAGTCAGAAATATAACCAAGATATTCCCCGGCGTACGGGCGTTGAATGATGTTTCCCTGAAGTTTAGCCGGGGTGAAATTCACGCGCTTATGGGTGAGAATGGGGCGGGTAAGTCCACACTCCTCAAAATCATCACGGGAATATATAAACCCGATGACGGCCAGGTTTGTATTGACGGTAAACCGCTCAAACTTCACAATTTTGAGGATGCCGTTTCTTACGATATTAACATTGTCAATCAAGAAATTCAACTTATTCCGGAATCTACCATCGCGGAAAACATGATGCTTGACCGCATCAAACGGTATTCGCGTTATGGCATTTTTCTTAATTGGAACAGGATAAACGCGGAAGCGGAAAAATATCTGGATATGGTTGGCCTGCGACTCTCCCCGCTTGAAAAAGTTAATAAGCTGACCGCCGCCCAGAAACAGCTCATTCAAATCGCGAAGGCGCTGTCTTCCAAATCAAAATATATTTTTTTTGACGAACCAACAAGTTCGCTTACCCAATATGAGGCAGAAAGCCTTTTCCGCCTGATCCGTAAGCTTAAAGAGGAAAATCACGGCATCATTTTTGTCTCCCATAAGATAGAAGAAGTGCTGAGTCTCTGCGATAAAATATCGGTGCTGCGGGACGGAAAATATATCCGCACGGAGGATTGTAAAAATATCACGCGGCAGGACATTGTTAAAATGATGATCGGACGTGAAGAAGAAATTGATAATTTTGGCACGTTTGATCGGAATGACGATGTGGTACTCAGGGTTGAACATCTTTCCCGCCGGGAATTTTTTGATGACATCAGTTTTGAACTTCACCGGGGTGAAATCCTGGGGTTCTACGGACTTATTGGGGCAGGCAGGACAGAACTTGCCCGGGCCATTGTTGGAGCCGATAGACACGATAGCGGAAAGATATATGTCAACGGTTGTCTTGCTGAAATCAGAAATATGCAGGACGCCCTAAACAAGTATGGGGTAGGATATGTGTCTGAAAACCGAAAGGAAGAAGGGCTGATACTGCCGTTTTCGGTTTCGGATAATATCACCATGCCGTCACTTAAACAGTACCGGGGCGCCGGTGGACTGCTCGATCTGAAAAAGCTTAGCGACGCATCAAAAGGGTATATTGAAAATTTGCGGATAAAAACTCCGGGACTTGCAACTGCTGTAGAAACTCTTTCCGGAGGAAATCAACAGAAGGTTTCTATCGGGAAATGGCTTGCGGCAGGTTGTGATATTCTGATTATTGATGAACCTACAGTGGGCGTTGACGTAGGCGCGAAACGCAACATCCATAATGTCATCTGGGATTTGGCAAAGAGGCAGGGCAAATCGGTGATTCTCATTTCTTCCGATATGCCGGAAATAATCTCTCTGGCGCATCGTATCATTGTTATGAAAGACTACAAGATAATGGGAGAGATGCTGTTGTTTAATCGCGATAAGACTTATGAAGAAATCAGCTATGAGATAGGAAGCCTAATCGTTTAGGAAAGTGTCACAAAAGGACAGGTTATGTGCGATACTTTTCATTACCTTGACGCTCCGGATTTCAATGACTGTAAAGTTTTTATATGGCCGGAACGTATTACCGCTATTGGCGAAATTTTTGAAGACGGCCTTGTAATGTCCGCCATACGGATAGAGTTTTCCGGTAAGATTGGCGCGGGACTGCTGCCGCCGGCTTTTTTTCAGGTTCCCGGACGGAAGGTGGTTCATACTTATGTAAGCGCTACGGGAATACGGAAGGATACCGCCCGGGAAGGCCGCTGGCTTTTTCTTGAGCTTTTGATAAACGAGTCTCCTGACTCAAATGAATTCAGGGAGCCGGCCGGAAATTACCGGTATATTGCCGGAGGTATGGGATGGGCTGTGGAATTGCCGATTGTAACGGCGGTAAGGCAGACTGAAACGGCATTCAACTTTGATGGCAGGCGGATTGCGCCGTTCAATAAGGTCAATAATGATCAGTACGTTGAAACGGTCGATGATTTTCACCGGGGAACTTATACCGATCCCGAAACCGGTATTAGCATTAATTACAATCTCTACATACCAAAGGGCTATGAGAAAAAAGTACCAGGCGCCCAAAAATTGCCGCTGGTATTTTTCCTGCACGGCGCAGGCGAATCAGGTTACGACAACCGCGCGCCTGTTGTCGCTTACCGGCAGGCCCAGGAGTACTTGAAAAAGGACGCCCGGAAAGAGACCCCTTGTTTTCTCCTTATCCCCCAGTGTCCGATGACTTGTGAACGGAAGGGGGGGCTTTTTAATGGAACTGTTCCTGTCGATGAATTTGGCTGGTATACCTATGTCAAAGATGAAAAAAATGGTGTAAGGTATACATACCCTTCAAAGACTCTTCATACGGCGATCAACATGATATTGCATGACATTATTCCTGTCTATGACATTGATGCCGCAAAGATCTATGCGGCGGGTCACTCAATGGGTGGAGGCGGCGCCGTTTGCGCGCTGCTTGATCGGCCGGAACTTTTTGCCGCGGCGTTGTCTTTCGCGTCGGCGGCGGTGTTTCCCCGGGAAATGCTTGAGCGGTTCCGGAATAAGCCGGTATTTTTCACTATTGCCGAGGACGAGACTTTTGATTTTATCAGGGAAAATATGCCGGCCATGATGGATCAACTGCAAGAGATGGGGGTAAGGGTGTACCGGAGTACCGGCACTAATGCCTGGGATGCGGCCCTTCGCGGTTCTGATGCGGAAAACCAGGCTTGCGATACAATTGCCGGGGCAAAAGCGGCCGGGGCAACCATGATTTACGTTGAATATATTAAAGGTTCCGTTGTTCCCGATGGACACCTGACGCACCGGGCAAGCTTTGAGAATGCCGGTATTCGCCGTTGGCTGTTCTCGCAAAGAAATTAGGACTGCCTACCGCGCCGGCTGTGGTTTTGCCTCTTGCGGAGCCGGCCGGCGGCCGGAAACGGCGCAAATAGCCGGTTTTCGCAAGCAATATTTCGGAATTTTTGGGCAATGAAAGGGATTGCCCGGATTCAACATCCGGTGTATCATAAACAGGATTTGTTCTTTCCATAATACAGTTGAGCCGGACTTCGAGTTTTGTTGCCGGGGCGTCCGCTGACCGAAACGCGCAAGGGATAGAAGCGGAAATCCCGCAAGCCCCTGCAAGGGGCTGAGGAATTGGAGCGGATAGCCCGGTCGCCGCGGAGCGGCGATGCGCCCAAAATAAACCCGGCATTTGGCCTTATATAAACAACATCTGTTTTTTTTAAGAGGAGCGCGGTAAAAAGTGAGTGCTGAGATTTCGGAATTTGCCCTTGAGATGAGGCATGTTTCAAAGTCCTTTCCCGGAACTTTGGCGGTTGACGGTGTTAATTTCAGCGTGAAGCCCGGCGAGGTTCATGCCCTGGTCGGCGAGAACGGGGCCGGCAAGTCCACCCTGATGAAGATCATGGCCGGTTCCTTTACCGACTATACCGGCGAGGTTCTGATCCGCGGGAAGCCGGTTACCCTGCACAGCCCGGCCGCGGCCAAGGCGAACGGCATCGGCATGATCTACCAGGAACTGAGCCTCGCGCGGCCCATCTCCATCGAGGAGAACCTGCTCGCCGGGCGCCTGCCCCGGAGAAAGGGGACGCCGTTCATCGACAAGAAGGCGGTAAAGCGGGAATCCAAAGCGCTTCTGGCCAGGGTGGGGCTTGACCGCCTGGACACCGCCGCGGCCATTTCCGAGATC
This sequence comes from Treponema sp., assembly GCA_031279635.1. GTDB lineage: Bacteria > Spirochaetota > Spirochaetia > Treponematales > Breznakiellaceae > WQXQ01. Next base: position 11,863 of record JAITIC010000182.1, read on the forward strand.
AGCCAGTGCGAGGCGCAGCTTGTCGAGATTGCCAAGGTACTGGGGAGCGGCCCGGCGGTGCTGGTGATGGACGAACCGACGTCGGCTCTTTCAAGCGCGGAGGTGGCGCGGCTCTTTGACATTATCCGCCAGCTTAAATCGCAGGGGATAGCCATCGCGTATATCAGCCACCACCTGCAGGAGATTTTCGAGATAGCGGACCGGATCACGGTGATGCGTGACGGCAGGCATGTCAGGACCTGCGCGGTAAGGGAGGTCAATACCGAAAACGTCGTGGAGATGATGGTGGGGCGCTCTCTGGGGGAGTTCTATTCGAAGCGGGAGGTGGACATCGGGGAGGAGGCGTTCAGGGTGGAGGACCTGAGCCGGTACGGTTTTTTTCACAATGTCAATTTCGGCGTGCGTTCCGGGGAGATACTGGGTATATGCGGGCTTGCGGGGGCGGGGCGGACGGAGCTTGCCCGTTCGATTATCGGGGTGGACCCGCTTGACGGGGGGGACATTTACATAAACGGGGAGAAGGTGAAGATACGGAGCATGGGGGAGGCCATAGACAAGGGGGTGGCCTACCTTACCGAGAGTCGGAAAGTCGACGGGCTTGCCGTGGCGCTGACGGTGGGGGAGAACAGCCTTGCCGGTATCATCCCCCGGCTTTCCCGGGGCCCGCTGTATTCAAGCCGGAGGAACCGGAAGAAGGTTTTTGAACTCATCGACAAGCTTTCGATATATCCCCGTGACACGGAACTGCCGGTGAGGAATTTGAGCGGGGGCAACCAGCAGAAGGTGCTGATGGCGAAGTGGATAGCGGCGGCGCCGAAGGTGATGATCCTCGACGAGCCGACGCGGGGCGTGGACATCGGGGCCAAGGAGATAATCCACGGGGCGATAGCGGAGCTTGCCGCGCGGGGGAACGCGATTATTCTGTTTACCTCGGACCTGCCGGAGATGGTGGGCCTGTGCGACCGGGCGGTAATTATGCGGCAGGGGCACATCATCGGGGGGATAGACCGGGAAAACATGAGCGAACAGTCTTTGCTGCTCGCGGCGAACGGCGGGGGGGAGTTTGTGGCGTGAGGGTTTTTTTCGGCGCGGCCGTGACGCCGCGTGATACCACAGTCAAACACGGGAATGGGCGCCATGGATAGAGTTAAGCAAACGGAAAGAACAGATTCCCGGCGGATAAAGCAAAACGTGTTTATGCTGCTTCTCAACCGGGCCGGGATATACTTTGTGGTCGTACTTCTCCTCATCGCCGGGGGGATTGTCGCGCCCGGCAAGTATTTTACCGTAGCCAACATACGGGCGACCATACAGGCGATATCGCTTTTGGGGATGGTTACCGTAGGGATGGCGTTTGTTACCTATTCGGCGAATTACGCGGACATGTCCGCGCCGATGACGATAGCGTTTTCGGGGATGATCTCGGTGGCGACGATATGGCTGGGTTTCTGGCCTTCGGTTATATGCGGGATACTGGCCGGTTCGGCGCTTGGGGTGATTAACGGGGTAATGGTGGGGAAGTTCCGGGCGCATCCGATTATCTGGACGATGGCGTTTAACTTTGTGATGAGCGGGATCGTGCGGTGGATATGGAGCGGGACGCAGATATACCCTGATGTCATCGCCAAAAACAACGCCCGCGCGGTGGAGCTTTTCTACGCGATATCCCGCACTTCTTTTTTTGGGATGCCCGTCTCGGTCATCGTGATGGCGGTTCTGTTTATCGCCGGAAATATACTCCTTACATACACGCGGTTCGGGAACCAGCTAAAAGTCGTGGGTTCCAATTACGCGGTGGCGAAACTGTCCGGGATCAACGTGGTGGGTTCGATAGTTCTGGTGTACGTGATCAACGCGGTGTGCGCGTCGGTGGCGGGTATTTTTCTGGCATCTCTGGCGAAGACGGGGGCGTATTATAACGGTGACGGGTACGATTTCCGCGCGGTGACGAGCGTTTTGCTGGGGGGTATGACGCTGGCGGGCGGGGCCGGGAGCATGGCGGGGGTATTCGGCGGGGTCATAACGATCGGGATGCTGAGCAACATCATGAACCTGATAGGGATACCCACGTTTAACCAGTGGCTGGTGCAGGGGGTAGTGTTCCTGTTCATCGTGTGGCTGAACACGAACTCCGCGCGGAAGCTGGGCCGGGGATAGGGGGGAAACGTGGAAGTGAAGAGGGCGCCGGGGAAGGCGGGCCGGGGCATAGGCCGGGCGATAAACGACTACCGGTTTTACATACTTATCGTATTGATGATGTTCCTGGGGATTTTTGCCCGGAACTTTTTCTCGGCGTTTAACATGAAGGGTATTTTTGACAGCACGGTACTGTACGCGATGCTGGGGCTGGGATTCACGGCGTGCATGGTAGCCGGGCACATGGATCTTTCCGTAGGGGCGATGGCGAATATGGGCGCGGTGCTGGTGATGGGGATGCACACCCTGTCGGGGCACGGGTGGTTTTTTTCCCTTTGCGTCGCGGTGGCGGCGGGCCTGTGTGTTGGGTTCATCAACGGGATACTGGTGTGCAAGGCGAAGATACATTCGTTTATCACGACGCTGGGGATGCAGTTTGTGCTGAGGGGCGCGATGTACATTTACTGCGGTGGGGCGGAAATCGGGGACAAGGGGGATTACGGCTTCGCGGATTTTCTGAACATGCGGCTGGGCATCCTGCCGCTGTCGCCCAAGGTGGTATTGGCGCTTCTGTTTGTGGTTGTGGTGGCGTTTCTGATGCGGAACACGCGCTGGGGGCGGAACATCTACCTAATCGGGGGCAACGAAGAGTCGGCGTGGCTTGCGGGGATCAAGCGGGACGGCGTTACCGTTTCGGTGTTTACGCTGTCGGGGTTTAGCTGCGCGGTAGGGGGGGCTATTTTCGCGATATGCCAGAGTTCGGCGCTGCCAAATCTTGGGGAGAAGGGGATTTCCCCGCTGCTGGTGGCGCTTGCGGCGACGATAATCGGGGGCACGGCGACGACCGGGGGGAAGGGGAGCGTGTGGAACACGTATGCGTCGGTATACGGGCTGATGGTCATGTCGAATGTGTTTACGTCGCTTTCCGGGAAGTACGAGGTGCAGATTCTTGCCAACGGGCTTGTGCTGGCGGCGTGCGTCGTGTACGAGACGGTAACCAATTATTACCGGTCGAAGCGGGTGGGGGAACGGGCGCTGCTGCTGGAGGAACTGGCGGGAAACGGCGCGGTGACGCACGCGAACCGGTGAGGGTGTTTACGGAGCAAATGCGGTATGGCGTACTCCTATCCGTTGATTGTCCACGAGGGGGGTAGCGGAAAAGCGTTTTTGCCGTAAAGTTTGCGGGGCAAAAACCTTTGGAGCGCGGGGGGGCCGGACGGCGGCCTGTTTTTACACACCCGCCGCGCGGTAACAGGCCCCCCTCTGAATTGATTATGCGCATTAATTTGATGTTCGCACGGTACAGTGTGAATATATATTTTCCAAAGTATGGAGGAATTGGTATGAAAAAACGTGTGTTTTTCGCAGTGGTCATCGCGCTTGTGTCATGCGCGGTGATGTTCGCGGGCGGCGGGCAGCAGTCCGGCGGAGGCGGCGCGGCCGCGGGCGGCGACAATTTGCGGAAGTCGCTTGCCCTGGATACTTCCGGGGTCAAGAGCACGGACGGGCAGCCGCTGATGCCGCCGTTGTCGCCGAAGCAGGTTCCCGCGCGGCCCGGAAACCCGGACGCCCTGCCGGAGGACGATCCCCTGCACTGGTACGACATGGAATACGCGGGGTGGAACGCCGGCGCGAAACTCAACCCGGCAAAATCGCCGGCCAACGGCAGCATCGGCAAGCACGTCATCGTGATTGTACACGGGGATCACCCCTGGACCACCGCTTACATGAACGGCGCGAAGAAAGCCGCCGCGGCGTTGGGTATGACCATCGATCTCTGGTCGCCGAACTGGGATGTCAACGTGCAGAACCAGATGATAGCGCAGGCGATCAACGCGAAGCCCGACGCCATCGGGGTTATCCCCATCAACGCGGAATCGGCGGTACAGCAGTTCCGCCAGATCAACCAGGCCGGCATACCCGCCTTCGGGACGAACACCCTTACGATAGCCGAAGCCATGCGCTACATGGTAACCTGGACCGGGCCGGATGACTGGGGGCAGATGCGGAAACTGTCCCGTTCGCTTGCGGACGCGATGGGGAAGAAGGGCGGCATTGCCTATATTACCCACAATCCCGGCGGTTCCCCCTACTTTGCCCGTATGTGGGGCCCCCGGACCGAGCTTAAATCCTACGCGCCGGATATCAAGACCCTGGACTTCCAGAGCCCCGGCTTTGACGCCGCCGCCACCAAGCAGGTAGTGGCCGACTGGATCACCCGTTTCGGCAGGGACCTGAACGCCATTTTCCTGGCCGATGATTCAGCGCAGGCTATAGGCGTCGCCGACGCCCTTAAAGAAGCGGGCCGTACCGACATTCTCGTCGTGGCGGCGGGTAATTCCAAGGCGGGTATGGACCTTGTGGCTTCCGGCGACCTTCTGGCCATTACCTACCAGACCGCCGAGGGAGACGGCGCGGCGGTGGTCAAGGCCATGGGCGACTGGTTCAACGGCAAGAGCCTGCCTGAACTCGGCTACCTTGCCCAGGACATTATCACCAAGGCGAACGTCGCGGGCTTCCAGCCGCCGCAGTGGTAGGAGACTTTTTCAAACTTTGTTTGAAAAAGTCTCACGGGGGATTGGCCGGAAGGCCAATCCCCCGCGCGG
>JAITIC010000208.1 GCA_031279635.1 Treponema sp.
CTGTCCACAAAGTCGGTTACTTTGCGGACAGACATTGCATTTTCTCGCCTAACGGCTGCGAAAATGCGTTTTTTAAGGAAGTCTGTCCATAATGTGTCTACATTATGGACAGACTCTAAGTAAATGAATACCGGTGAGAAATGCCGGTGAATACCCGTCTGTCCGGACGCCCTATTCCCGTGCGGCCCCTTTCTCTTTTCCTGCAAAAAGTGTACACTAAAAAGGTAACAATTTGAGATTTACGCTCTTTAGATACCGCGCTAAGGGCTGACAATAAGAGGTTCCAATAAGATGGCAGAAATTGCAGACGCCCCTGTTCCCGCCGGCAAGGTTATTCCTGTCGCGATAGAAGATGAAGTAAAAAACGATTATCTCAATTACGCCATGTCGGTTATTGTGGCGCGGGCTTTACCGGACGTGCGGGACGGGCTCAAGCCGGTACACCGGCGGCTGCTCTACGCCATGGATGAGCTGGGGCTGCGGCCCAACGCAGCGACTAAAAAGAGCGCCCGTATTGTCGGCGACGCCATGGGTAAGTACCATCCCCACGGGGACCTGTCCCTCTACGACGCCCTCGTGCGCATGGCGCAGGACTTTTCCCTGCGTTACCCGCTGGTGCAGGGGCAGGGCAACTTCGGCTCTATCGACAACGACCCGCCGGCGGCCATGCGTTACACCGAAGCGAAGCTCTCCCGCGCCGGCGAGGAAATGCTTCAGGATCTCCGCAAAGAAACCGTGGACTTTATACCCAACTTTGACGAGTCCCTTGAAGAGCCGCGGGTGCTGCCTGCGGCAATCCCGAACCTGCTGGTCAATGGCGCAAGCGGAATTGCCGTCGGTATGGCGACTAACATGGCCCCCCACAATCTGGCGGAAATCTGTGACGCAATCTGCGCCCATATTGATAATCCCGATATAAGCATCGACGAGCTTATGCACTTTGTGCAGGGGCCGGATTTTCCCACCGGCGGTTTGATTTTCGGCCGGCGGGGCATCCGGGACGCTTACAAAACCGGCAGGGGAAAAATCCTCGTGCGGGGTAAATTCAACATTGAGACAAGCAAGAACGGTAAAGAGAAAATCGTCTTTAGCGAGATTCCCTACAACGTGAACAAGGCCCTTTTGCTGGAAAAAATCGGCATGCTGATGCGGGAAAAAACAATCGATGGCATCGCGATGGCCAACGACGAATCCGACCGCGAAGGTATCCGCATTGTTATCGAACTTAAAAAAGGCGCCATTGTCAAAGTGGCGCTGAACCAGCTTTTTTCCAGTACCCAGCTGCAAACTTCTTTCAGTATTATCAACCTTGCCCTGGTGGGCGGTAAGCCGCAGTGCCTCAACCTGAAAGAACTTATCCACCACTTTATTGAACACCGCGTGGATGTGGTTACCCGCCGCACCCGCCACGATCTGCGCAAGGCCGAGGAGCGGGCCCACATCCTCGAAGGGCTGATTATCGCCCTGGCGAACATAGACGAAGTGGTGGCGATTATCAAGGCCAGCCGCGATGTGGCTGCGGCAAGGCTCAAGCTGCAGGAACATTTTCTGCTTTCAGAATCCCAGTCCGAGGCCATCGTTGAAATGCGCCTGGGCCGCCTTACGAGCCTTGAAATTGAAAAGATCAAGCAGGAACTGGAAGAGCTGAAAGTCCAAATCGCCTATTTCAAGTCCCTCCTGGCGGACGAAAAGAAACTGCGCGGCGTTATCAAAGACGAGACCAAAGTAATTGCCGAAAAATACGGCGACAAGCGGCGTACCGAAATCGTGTCCGGCGAAGTGGAAAACATCAACATCGAAGATCTGATCAAAAAAGAAGAGATGATGATTCTCATTTCCAACCTTGGTTATGTAAAACGGGTTCCGGTATCGGCCTACCGGAATCAGGGCCGGGGGGGAAAAGGAATGCAGAGCGCGAAACTTTCGGAAGACGATTTTGTGGAGCAGATTTTTGTCGCGTCCACTCACGAGTACATCATGTTTATCACCAGCGCGGGCAAGGCCTACTGGATGAAGGTCCACGAGATTCCGGAGGGAAGCCGCACGAGCAAAGGCTCCCACATCAAAAGCCTGCTCACCGTCTCGCCCAACGAGGACATTACCGCGATAGTTTCACTCAAGGATTTCAGCGACAGCGAATACCTCTTTATGGGCACGGCGCGGGGCGTGGTCAAGAAAGTAAAAACAGCGGAATTCGCCAACGCCAAAACCAGGGGCGTCATCGCCATCAACCTGGACGACGGCGATAAACTGGTGAGCGCCCTCCTGACCAAGGGCAGCGACGAAGTGGTGCTGATCTCCCGCCGGGGCCAGGCCCTGCGTACCCACGAAGACTCTATCCGCGCCATGGGCCGCTCCTCGCGGGGCGTCACCGGCATGAAACTCTCAGGCGGCGACGAACTGACCGGCATGCTGCGGGCGGACACCGGCGAAGGCCGCAAGCCCGCGCAAACCGAAAAAATGCTGATTCTCTCCGAATACGGCTTCGGCAAGCGGGTTGAATTCAGCGAGTTCAGCTCCCACGGCAGAGGCACCGGCGGCCAGAAAATTTACACCGTAAACGAAAAAACCGGCGAGATCGCAGGCTGCGTCAGCGTACTTGAAGACGAGGAGATCATGTGCATCACGAGCCAGGGCAAGTCCATCAAACTCAAGGTGAAGGAGATCCGCGTGATGGGCCGATCCGCCCAGGGCGTGCGCATCCTCAGCATAGACAAACCGGACTTTGTTATCGGCCTTGACCGGATTGTAAAGGAAGACGAGGCCGCGGCGTCTGTTGAGGAATGACAGCAATTCCGATTTCAAAATGGGCCTCCGCGGAGCAGAGCTTGGCAAGCATAGCCTGCCTTAGGGGTATTAAACCAGAGTTTCGAATAACCCTGAGTATTTCCGCTTTGGACTGCGCGCGAAAATTTACCGGAAATCCCAACTCATGGGGAACTTCGGCCTTTTTCAGCTCAATTTCCAGGCATTTATACAGGCTTCCTGCTATACAGCCTCCGGGAAACCTGTGCCCGGTTTTCTGTTTGCTTCGTAAACACACCCCGGATACGAAGACTTTCGTTTTCATACCGTAGTTTTCCTTGTTTTTCCGCATACTATTATATCGGTTTTGTCCGTTCTGTCCGTGATGGTCTGTGGTTGAATTCGGAATTCCTGGAGGAATGAATTCTCCTGTAGTAAACTTCTTCAGTTTTCCGCATAATGGAGTATGTCTGTTTTATTGTCCGGAGATTTTCACGGTAACGCGGTAGGTGAGCTTTCCATTTTAACGGCGAAATATCTGCGCTCCAAATACGGGGTGGAAAAATACAAAAGTATTACGATGCATGTTATTCTTGGGGACGGCGGTTTTTTGTGGCCCGGCAATGACCGGTATGACGCCTTTAATTACCGGACTTTGGCCCGGCGGCCTTTTCCCGTGTTGAGCGTTATCGGCAACCACGAGCCGATGCTGGGCATGACCCTGCCCGAAGCGGACATCGGCATTGGCGGGGCGGTATACCTGGTACACAAGAAGCCGCTGGTCGCCTATCTGAAGCGCGGCAAGGTGTACCAGATTGACGGCTTTAAATTCCTCGTCATGGGCGGCGCGCTCTCAATCGATCGGGAATACCGTATTCCCGGCAGAAGCTGGTGGAAAGAGGAGTACTGGTCCGCCCGGGAACGCGCCGATTTGCTTGAGCTGCTTGAGACGGAAAACGAGTTTGATTATGTATTGTCTCATACCGGCCCCGACAGCGTTAACTTTGGATTGTTCGGCGGCCTGTTCCCCGGCTCGCAGAAATTTACCGACGAGGTGGCGGAATTAAACGAGACTGTTGACGCGAAGATCAACTGCAAGGGCTGGTTCTGCGGGCACTGGCACCAAGACCGGCTGTACCGTGACGAGGCAAAACAGCGCTTTTATCAATACCTGTACCGAGACGTGGAACTGCTGGAACGCTAATTTAAGTTTTTCAAATTGCTCAGGAACAAGAGGCTGGAAACTTCCCCGAATGCTTTAAGCTGATCATAGTCTTCTTTTGTTTCGGTATCCCCCCCGGAAAGTATCAACTCATCTTTGGTGCGCAGATACCAAAGATAGTGCTTCCCCTTAATGGTGATTCTCTTTCCGGTTGCCGCCATGTGCCTGGTTATTTGCTGTTCCAGCGTATCGGCAAGTTCAATATGATTGGCCTCCCCGGTGAGCCACAGGAAAAAACCATCGCAGATAAAAAGTACGATACGCCTGAACCCTTCCCGTATGCTGTCATCGTGGCGGAAACCGTCAAAAACCAGGCGGTATTTTCCCAGGGAAAGGTCGTAGCCTGAAAGCCGCAGTTCTTTTCTAAGTTCCACCAGTTCGCCGTGCACTTCCTTCAGGACTTTTTCCTTGCCGGTTTTGCCGGCGGAACTTAATTTGGCCCGCAGCTCCCGCATCTGGCTTTCGTAGTGGGCGTATTCACCGGTACGGCTCAAAAAATAATCCGTTTCCGAAAGGAGACGCCATACATCAGTTGTTTTATCCGAGAGCAGATTTTTTAATTTGGCGCCAAAACTAATCTGGTCTTTTTTTGCTTTCAAGATACCGTTACTCTAGTTGCCTTAGGTTCACTGTGTCAAGGAAGGAAGCGGCGCCGTCGGCGCAGGCGATACAGATGCCGGAGTAAGCCTAAGGTACCGCTGACGGCTCTGTTTCTCCCCGTTTCACCAATTGCATAACCTTCCCTCTCAATAGCTCTTTCTGTCCCATTGGTAATCTCCCGGCCGTCTGATTACACCCAAAAGTCCGCCCATTAAAAGCGTGCAAATAGGGGGAAAAGGGGTTATAATAGAGCTTGTCCCAATAACACGCACGATTTTGGGACAGGTTTAATAGTACAAAAAATGAAGGAAACCCCAAAACAGGGAGTGTTTGCGATGGCAGTAGAAATTGAATTAAAAGCCCGGCTTGATGATCCGGAGCCGGTAAAACAGAGGCTGTTTTCCCTTGGAACCTATTGCCGTTCCTACGAAAAAAGCGATACTTATTGGGCCGCCGGGGGGAATATCCCTTCGTCAGAAGTGCGGGTGCGGCGGGAAATTGACACGGAGACGGACGGCCGTGTTCGGGAAAAAACGCTGGTGACGTATAAAATAAAGGAGATACGGGACGGTATTGAAATAAACGACGAGCGGGAATTTCTCGTTGCGGGGGCCGGTCCTGACGGGGCGGGCGGGGATGTTTTTGAGGGCCTCTTGAACCGCCTGGGCCTGCGCCCGTTTATCAGGAAGGAAAAAAAGGGCCGCTCCTGGACCGTGGGGGCGCCTCCTGTTTTGGCGGAACTTTCCCTGGTAAAGGATCTGGGCTGGTTTCTTGAGCTTGAGATTCTGGCGGAGGAGAAGGACGAGCGGATCATCGCGGAAAGCCGGAAGCGGCTTCTATCACTCCTTGAAACTTTGGACATTCCGCCGGAGTGGGTTGAAAGCCGGCCCTACACCGAAATGCTCAAGAATGGGAAGGCTTAAGAGGGAACCGTGTTTACGGATGCTCACTGCCATCCCTTTGATCTCAAGCGGGCAATAAACGGCGCGGTAGAAGCGCGGCGGCGGCTGGGGATTATGTGCGCCGCCAGCGCCACGGGCGCGGAAGAATTCGCCTATAACGAGGAACTTGCCCGTACAGCGAAGGCCGAAGGCGCGCCGCCCCTCTTACCCTGCTTCGCCGTACACCCCCAGCTTCCGGCCTCCCTGCCTGGAGCGGGGGATGCGGGCGGCAGGGTGCGGGACGGCCTCGCGCTGCTGGAAAGCTTCGCCTGCGAGGGGCGGCTTGCCGCAGTGGGCGAAACCGGTTTTGACCTTTTCAACGGGGCTTTTCGGGAAACCGAGGCGGTACAGGACGAACTTTTCGCCGCCCATCTGGAAACGGCGTTACGCCACAAGCTCCCCCTGGTGCTCCATGTGCGCAGGGCCATGCACAAGGTCTTTGCCCACGCCCGAACCCTTGCCAAATGTAAAGCGGTGATCTTTCATTCCTGGCCGGGTACGGTGGGGGAGGGCGAAGCGCTGCTCCGGCGGAAGGTGAACGCCTTTTTTTCCTTTGGCACGGCGATTCTGCTTAACCACCGCGAAACAATGCGCTGCTGCGCCGCCTTTCCCCTCTCAAGAATACTCACCGAAACCGACGCCCCCTACCAGCCCCTGCGCGGAGCGCGGCACAGTACCTGGGAAGACCTGCCCCGCGTCCTCCAGGCCGCCGCCGCGCTGCGCCGTAATGCCGGGGCAGCCGGCTCCTCTGCCGGGGAACTGGAAACCGCCGTCGAAAACAATTTTCGCGCCGCGTTCGGCCCTTTTGAGTGAGGGATAGTAACCTCAAAGCCGCCAGTTTACAGCGAGGCGGCTATCTTCAACACGCCTTCCACGGTTTCCGGCTTTACGTCGGCCTGTATGATGTGGGCCGGGGCCATAAGGTAGCCGCCGTTTTTGCCCAGTATGGCCGCGCGCTCATGCATGTCTTTTTTGATTTCCAGAAGATCGCCGCGGGGCATCATGGCCTGCTGATCAAGGCCGCCGAAAAAACAGATCCTGCCGCCGTATTTTTCCGCCAGCTCTTTCGGGTCGGAACCGGGGACGTTGGGCTGCACCGGGTTATACACCTGTATTCCCATTTCAATAAAATCGTCCAACAGGGGCGCCACCGCGCCGTCGCTGTGCATGATGATGATAATATCAGGATTAAGGGCCTTTAGTTTTTTGATAATCCGTTCATGCCGGGGACGGAAACGTTCCCGCCACATAGAGGGCGAAATCAGCGTGGAAACCTGACTGCCCAAATCTTCGCCCAGCCAAATCGCGTCAACTCCCGCCTTTACCAGCTGTTCGGCAATGCCGCTGGTAAAATATTCAACCCTGTCATTCAGGGTTTCGATATAGTCCTCTTCGCTGGCCATATCGACCATGTATTTTTCAAGGCCGGTTAAATGCCAGGCAAGTTCAAAAAGGGAAAGCTCGCAGTCGCCGATGATAAAATAATCTTTCCCGAAGCGGGCTATGTCCCGGACGGCCTTTTCCATGCGTCCGGCCGCATAGGGATCGGGAAAGCGGTAGGCTTCGATATCCGCGCTTGATTCGGCGTTTTCAAGGGGGCATTTTACCACTTCCACGTAGAGGTCTGTCGGCATCATGTGCATACCGAATTCATTCGTAGTGATGCCCCCTATCACCTGGGGGGTAAAGTCCCGCGCCACTTCGCCGCCAACCACCACGCAGTCGCTTCCCATTTTGACGCGCAGTTTGTTGGCGGAAATCCGGTAGCTCAGGTCTTCATAGTAGGACAGGGTATAATCCGCTTCGATGCCGTATACACTACTAAAATGCTCTATCAGACTTTTACACAAATCAAACTGAAAAGGCACCCGGTCAGGCGTTCTTCTGCCAAACGCCGCAAAAACTCTTTCCCGCGAATTCATACCTTAATCCTCCTTACCTTAAAATTAACCATAGACCACGCAGACGCATGGACAAAAGATAGCATTACAAGCCGCCGGTCCGTGCTTTCCGTGTGGTCAGTGGTTATATCCGACTAGTAATTAAACTGGTCTACGTTGCTCGCGTCGAAAACCAGGGCAGGGCCAAGAACCACCATCTTGTTGGAGATGGCTTTCTGTCCAAGGCGGCCCGCGTTGATCGAAGTCGAGCTTGATGTAATGGTGCCCTGGGCCATTTGATAGCCGGCCTGCACGGAGAGGTAGCCGAGGTCCATGCAGTTCCAGAGAATCCCCGCGTCCAGCGGATTGTTGGGATTCTTGATATAGGCCTTGATGGCGTTGGGAGTGGCGAGGCCGACAATAACGGTCTTTTGGGGATCCGGCTTGGCGGATGCGGCTTCGTACTGTGAACCAAGGGCGGGAACGGACATGGAAGTAAGGCCGATGGCGCCCTGTATCTGGTTTGCGCCGGGGCCCATTCTGCCGACCAGGGTGCCGCTCTGGGCCTGGGTGGCGGTTTCATCCGGGCCGGGATAGTACACGTCGGTGTCTTCGTTCCTGAGGATCATCCAGCTGTAATCGCTTGAGGCAAGCAGTTTCTTGCACTCGGCAAGCCATTCCTGCTGATTCGCGTCGGTCTTTGACGACGATACAAAAGCGACGTTGGCCTGGGTAGCGGGGCCGTAGCCTTTGGCTTTCAGGTTGTCGGCGGCGCCTTTTATAAGGCCCTGCGCGACACCGGCGGATACGACCTGATTCACAAACAGGTCCCTGGCGTCCGCCTGGGCGTCCGCGTCAAAGGTAAGCACTTTAATTCCCCTGCTCTGGGCTTTTTTCAGCGTCGGGGCAATAGCGTTAGGATCGTTGGGTGATACAATGATAACCCCTACCTGTTGGGCAATCCAGCCTTCAAGGATGTCCACCTGCCGCTGGTTGGTGGCCTGATCCTGGGGCGGGCCGTCATAGAGCAGTTCAATACCCAGCTCTTTTGCCGCTTCTTCAGCGCCGACTTTGCAGGCGTCAAAGTAGTTTTCGCCTTTGAATTTGGGCATCATGGCGATTCTTAGCGTCCCCGACTGCCTCTGGCCTCCGGCAAACGCAAAGGCCGAACAGAGTATGAGCAGCGTCAAAGCCGCTCCTGTCATCTTTCTCATAATCTCCTCCAAAAAAAGATTTTATTGTCAGCGGCTGCGCCGCCGAGAATACGGTTTCACTTACCCGCGGTTCATGGAGCCGGCGGGCTGTCCGCAACGGTTTTCAGATTCATAATGCGGCTTCGGCTTACCCGCCGGTTCAGGATAAAGTAACTCACGAGGCTGATAACCAGGATCATCCCGTGTACAATGGTTTGGGCCGCTATGGGGATATTGAGCAGCGTAAGGCCGCTGTTCAGCACCGCGATGATCAGGGTCGCCAGTATGGTACCCTTCATGTCGCCGATGCCCCCCATAATACTGGTGCCTCCCAGTACAATTATCGTAACCACCTTAAGCCCCAGGCTCGTACCGGCGTCGTATTTTACGCTGGTAAACCTGCCCAGCCAGATAAGGCCCGCAAAGGCGCAGATAAGGCCGCTTATCAAATAAATGAACAGCTTTACCCGCCTGGTATTGATGCCGCTGAACTTCGCGGCGTTTTCGTTCAGCCCGATTGCGTAGAGTTTCCGCCCAAGGGTGGTTTTTGCCAGAACAAACCAGAACACAAAAGCGAGGGCCGCGTACAGAAAAATCTGCAGCGGTATGCGCGCAACTTCCGTGTTGCCAAGCCATGCGCTGGGGGGGAACGAATACACCGAATCGCCTTTGGAAATGCTGCGGGCAAGCCCCATATACAGGTACATGGTCGCCAGCGTGGTTACCAGCGGCGATATATTCATTTCGGCGATGAGGAAGCCGTTAAAAAGCCCGCAGACGGCGCCGGTAAGCAGGGCGGCAATAATACCCGCGGTGTTCCCCGCGTGCAGGGAGACAATGCCTCCTATCATTGAGGCAAGCACCATGGTGGAACCCACCGAAAGGTCAATGCCCCCGGTGATAATAATGAGGGTAACGGCCAGCGACATCATGCCAAGTTCGACAATATTACGGAGCATCACGCCCATAAGGTAATCAAAGGAAAGAAACACCCAGTTGATGTTGGCAATAACCGCAAAGAGGACTATAAGAATGAGGGCAAGCGCCCAGTTAAAGGTAAACCATTTTTTTGTTCTCATTTTGTTCGCTCTCATTTATGCTCCCTCGGCCGCGCCGCTCATCGCGGGTTTACGTTCTCCCAGACGCAGGGCGCTGACAATAACCGCAATGATAATGATCGCCCCCATAATGGCGTCCGACCAGTCGGAACTAATCCCCAGGTAGTTAATTGCCGGGGCAATTACCGAAAGGATCGCCGCGCCGAAGATCGTTCCCAACAGTTTGCCGCTGCCTCCGCTTACGCTTGTCCCTCCCAGGACAACCGCGGCGATAAAGGTCATTTCAAGACCCGTACCCATGGTTGTGGTAACCCGCTGGCTTGCCGTGGTGATGATCGTTCCGCTTATGCCGAACAGGATACCGGCAATTACATAGGTAACAATGACAACCGCGTCGACGTTAATGCCCGAAAGCCGGGCCGCTTCGGTATTGTTGCCCACGGCGTAGATTTTTTTGGAAAACCGCGAATACTGCATAAACCAGAGGGCGCAGGCGGTAATTATTACCATGATCAGTACCGAACCGGGAATAATCCCGAAGATTTTTGCTTCAAAGGCCAGCCAGGTAAAACTGGCGGGAAGATCGTAAATCGACCCTTCCACAACCAAAGGGAGGATTCCGGAAAAGAGCTGGGCCGTTGCCAGCGTCGCCACAATAGCGGGTATTTTGAACTTGGTGATAAAGAGGGCGTTGATAAGCCCCAGCGCCGCGCCGATGAGCATCGCCGCGGGAAGCAGCACCGCAAGGCCAAGGTCCAGTTTTCCCAGCGCGGCCAGCGCGAGGCATACCACGGATATAAGGCCCCCGGCGGAAACATCAATATTTGAAGTGATGATAATCATGTTCATGCCGATTGCCGCTATCAGCACATAGCTGAAACGGTTGAGCATGCTCATCGTGTTATTAAGGGAGAAAAAACTGGGGGCAAAAACAAGCAGGAGCAGCAGGATACCCAGGAGAAAAAGCCCCAGGTACAGCTCCGCGCTCAGACGAAAGCGATCTTTCATGCGGTTTCCCGCCTTTCCGGCGCCGTGGCCAGGGCAATGTGCAGTATGTCTTCCTGGGAAAAATCGGGCCGTTCAAAACAGCCGGCTATGGTTCCGTCTTTCATTACATAAATGCGGTCACACATTCCGATAAGCTCAGGCAGCTCGCTGGAAATCATGATGATCGTAAGGCCTTCCGCTGCCATTGCGCTGATAATACGGTGAATTTCCGCTTTGGCGTTCACGTCGACACCCCGGGTCGGCTCGTCGAGGATCAGCAGTTTGGGGTTTAAGGCCAGGGCTTTACTTACCGACACTTTCTGCTGATTGCCGCCTGAAAGGTTCACCACCAAAAAGTCCGTGTCCGGCGCGCGTATTCCCATGCGTTCCTTCATATCCTTTGCCAGGACATATTCACTTTTCCGGTTCATCACCCCAAACCTTGAGTTTTTGTTCAACTGCGGCATGACGATATTGTCCTTGACGCTCATCTGAACAATCACCCCGTACTTGCCGCGGTCTTCGGTAACATATACGATGCCGTACTCCATGGCCTGCCGGTAATTTTTGAACTTTACCGGCTGCCCTTCGAGCACTATTTCGCCGTAATCGGGCGGGGTAAAGCCGCTTAAAGCCAGGGCAAGCTCGGTACGGCCCGAACCGGCAAGGCCGGCAAAACCCAGTATTTCGCCTTTGCGGACGGTGAAATCAATGTTGTGAAGCAGTTCCTTGCTGCCCAGGCCCTTTATTAAAAGAAACTCACCGCCTATTTGCACATCCGACTTGGGATAATAATTGTCCATGCTGCGGCCTACCATATCGGCGACAAGCTCGTCTTTGTTGGTTTCCGCGACTTTCCGGGTGGAAATATAGCGGCCGTCGCGGATAACCGTTACCCGGTCACAGAGGGTAAAAATTTCTTCCAGCCGGTGACTGATGTAGACGATGCTTACCCCCTGGGATTTAAGGCCGCGGATTATCCCGAACAGGGCGTCAACCTCCTGCTGGGTAAGGGAGGCGGTCGGTTCATCAAGGATGAGGATACGGGACCGGAAGGTAAGCGCCTTGGCAATTTCCACCATCTGCTTCTGGGCCATGCCGAGGTTTTTGATTTTTTCATCTACCGGTATACTGATATGAAGGCTTTTGAAAATCTCCTCCATTTTTAGGGCCATGGCATTGTAGTCAAGCATGGTAAGGGGGCCTATCTTTTTGATTATCTCCCGGCCCAGAAACAGGTTGTCCAGCACGGTCATTTCTTCAAAAAGACTGGTCTCCTGGTAGATAATCGCTATACCCTTGGAAAAGGCATCCAGGGGATTGGCGATTTTTACCTCGCTGCCGAAGAGTTTTATATGCCCCTCATTCGGGGGATAGACCCCGCTGACAACCTTCATCAAGGTTGATTTTCCCGCCCCGTTTTCCCCGCAAATCGCGTGGATTTCCCCGGTCCTTAATTCAAAATTCATGTTGTTTAAGGCGACAACGCCGGGAAAAATCTTGACGATGGAAGACAAGGCCAACGTAATATCACTCATCGTTTCCCCCGCGCCGAATAGTTGTTTTTGCGTTCATTCTTTCTTTTATGGATGATAAAAAACCTGTTCCAACTGGTAATGGGTGCCGGTAGCGGGGTCTTTTTCCATGACCATGACATCTTTCATGTACTCGTTCCACTTGTCCACCACGGGACTTTCCGCCTGCGTTTTGGAAGCGTAGGCAACCCCTTTTTCAGCCTCGTAATAGCCGAAAAGCTCGTCCCCGGCAAGCCAGATGGTATAATTATGAATCCCCGCGCTGTTGAGGAGTTCCGTCATTTCCGGCCAAATCTCATCGTGCCGCCTGATATATTCCGCCTTCATGCCCGGAAGTATTCTCGCTTTCCATGTAAATCGTTCCATAGGTACTATCTTCCCCCGGTTTCCGTCTCCCGTAAATGGACAATTCTCTTGAGATGATGGGAAAAACTTGATAGTATAGAGCCTGATGAAAAACAATTCCGAAAAAACCTGGAATTCCTTTTTGCACTATCTTCCCTACAGCAAAGAGGATGAAAAACTGGGGATGGTATGTACAACCGCGGGAAGCATGGAAGTCCCTCCCTGTTCCGCATATCCCCCCGGAAAAGACGATCATCCGGTCATATTCCGTTCCGTGGCGGAAGGCCGCAGCCTGCCGGGTTTTCACATCATTTATATAACCGGCGGCCGGGGTTATTTTGAGGCCGAAGGGAAACACTGGGATGTTGAGCCAGGCAGCGTTCTGTTTTTAATGCCCGGTATGAAGCACCGCTACATGCCGGTATTCGAAACCGGCTGGCATGAATACTGGGTAGGGTTTAAGGGAACTTTTTTCAATAAACTGGTAAAAGGAAATATTCTTTCAAGGGATTGCGTGTTTTTTGATACCGGAATCCACAATCACATGATCGAAGCGTATCACCTGATTTTTAAGGAAGTAATATCCCAAAAACCACTGTACCAACTGCGGGCCTGTTCGGGGATTATCTCGCTGATTGCCGAAATCCTCACCATGGAAAGGCGGAAAAGCCAGCCGAATTATTACGAGAGCATTATTGAAAAGGCCAAATATCTTATGGAATCCAACATTTACGGGGCGATTAACCTGCCCAGCATCGCCGGGCAGCTCGGCATAAGCACATCATGGCTCAATGAAATATTCAAAAACCATACCTCCATGACTCCCTACCAGTATTACATCCACATCAAAATACACAAAGCCGAAGACATTCTTGCAGAGGAGGATATTTCGGTAAAGGAAGCGGCCTGGCGCATGGGCTTTGAAGACCAGTATTATTTTTCACGGCTGTTCAAAAGCAAAACGGGCGTCAGCCCTTCCGGCTGGAAAGAATATATTGGGTGAGCCGGTACGGAGTGCCCGCGTTATGCGAAGTTGAGGCGTTTTACAATAATCAATCCCGCCCAACCGGCCTGGCAGTGAATACAAATCCCCTTCATTAACCGCGTTCTTGCGTCATTTCCCAATGTCCTGTAATATAAATTGAAAACCATGAAAAACATAAAGGTCTTTTTTATTCTGCTGGCTCTGGTTTTTGAATCATGTAAAAGTAATGATTGTGTTGTCGGCGCCGAACAAGCGGCTCCTCCGCCGGTACTCAAGACCGCTAAAATAATGTCTTTTAACATTCAAATATTCGGCGTTTCAAAAATGGCAAAACCGGAAGTGGTTGCTATATTGACCGATATTATATCCCAGGCGGATATTATCGCCATTCAGGAGGTACGATCCGCCGGAATTGAACCGGTCGAACAGCTTATGGCTTTGCTGCCTGAAAAATACAGTTATGTTATCGGCCCCAGAGAAGGCAGGTCAAGTTCCAAGGAACAATTCTGGATAATATACGACGCCGCCCTGTTTACGGTTCTGGGACAGGAAACCTGGGCCGACGAGACCGATGTTTTTGAAAGGAATCCGCTCGGCGTGTATTTCAAATCCGATGATGATTTTGATTTTATTCTTATCAACAACCATATTCGGCCCGGCTCCGCGGAGGCCGAGATAAACGCTTTGCCGGAGCTTGTTGATTATTACCACGATTTATGGAACGAGCCGGATGTGCTTATTGTGGGTGATTTTAACGCCGACGGGCGGTATTATGATGAAGTTCTTCTTGAAAATGTTTTTGATGAATCGGCGTATAAGATCATTATTAGCAACGAATACGATACCACGACAAATGCGAACGATAATACTTATGATCGTTTTATAATTACATCGTCCGCCATAGAGAATTATACCGGCAATTTTGGAATCATCAGGTATGACGAGTTATACGATTTCAGCCAATACGGCATTGAGCCGAAAGAAGTGAGTGACCATTATCCGGTTTGGGCCGAGTTTTTGCTTTCCGGAGATACCGATTGAACGCCCCGCGCGGCCCTAATCGGCCGTAACTGCGCCTCGCTGACTTTGCGGGGATCATTCACGCCGATGGGCAGTTCCCGGCCCTCTTCGGGAGGCACATCCTCTTCTTCAAAATTGCCCTCTTCGTCCCATAGTTCATGCTGGGGCGGCTCAACATTTGCCTGGGCCATTTCCTCATGCTCAATCCGCACGGAGATAAGTTTGGTCACGCCGGATTCTTCCATGGTGACGCCTAACAGAGTGCCCGCGCCGGCGACGGTTTTCTTGTTGTGGGTGATGACGATGAATTGGCTTGTGCCGCCGAATTCCCGCAAAAGCTGCACAAAGCGGCCCACGTTGACCTCGTCCAAAGCGGCGTCGATTTCGTCCAACAGACAGAAGGGGCTGGGCTTTACCATGTAAGTGGCGAAGAGCAGGGCCACCGCGGTCATGGAGCGCTCACCGCCAGAGAGCAGAGTGATGTGTTCCAGTTTTTTCCCCGGCGGCTGGGCAAAAATTTCAATGCCCGATTCCAGCACATGATTAATGTCGGAGAGCCGCAGTTCGGCGCGGCCCCCGCCGAAAAGCCGGCGGAACATATTGTGAAAATTTTTCCTTATGCGGTTATAGGTGGCAAGGAACAGGTCTGATGATTCCTGGCGGATCTCCGCGGTAAGGGCTTCAAGGTCTTTGCGGGCTTTTTCGAGGTCGGCTATCTGGTTGCTGAGGAAGTCGTAGCGTTCTTTGGTCTCGACAAATTCTTCCGGGGCCATAAGGTTCACCGATCCCAGATCCCGCATCTGGGATCGGGCGGCGGTGAGTTTTTCCCGCAGTTCCGCCGGTGCGGCGGTGATCGTAAAAATGCGCTCCTCAAACTCCATCAGATCGCGAGAGTGGGCTTCCCGGAAATTATCCTGGATGTTTTTGATTTCCGTTTCGGACTGTACCAGTTTCAGATGTATCTTTTCAAGGTCCTCCTGCACTTTGGCAAGATCCGCCATCCGCTTTTTGATAATCTCCTGCTTGCCCGCCACATCGCCGTTGCGTTTTTGAATTTCCTTCTCAAGTTTTTCCAGTTCGGCGGTAAACGCGATTCCCTTTTGCTCAATCCCGGCAATTTCCGACTGCGTATCGGCGATACGCTCATCGGTTTCTTCCAGCCGCTTGCGGTCCAGAAAAAGCTCGTCACGGATATTTTTGAGCAGGCTTTCCTGGCTTGCCAATTCCCGCCGGATAAGCCGGGCCTGTTCCTCCGCCGACTGCGCCTGGGCATTCATTCTGGCGCGGCTCACCCGCAGGTCTTCAAGGGTGGCGCGGTATTCGTCGATTTTTGCGGAGAGGCTTACGTTGTCGCCCCGCAGGGTTTTAATCCGCCCCCGGCGTTCATCGATTCCGTCCTTCGCGCCGCGTATTTGCGCGTCCAGAGAGCGTTTTTTGGTGATGATCCCTTCCGGGGCGAGAAACTCGTCGATGAAAGCGGGGGAATGGGCGCGGTAGCTTTCAAACAGGGCCAGGGCCTTATCCGCGTTGCCGGCGGCTTCGGCAAGGCCGGCGGCCAGTACCCCGGCGACGCGCCTGAGTTCCGCGGGATCAAGTCCCGCCCCGCCTGTTGCCGCGGCCGCCGCCAGATCGCGGATCAGCGTTTCCCTGCCGGCAAGAATCGTGCGCAGGCGGCTCAGGGTTTCGTTCAGGGCAGCCTCGGCGCTTCGGCGCTCAGCGGCGGAATAGCCCGCTTTACGCAGGCCCGCGTCAAGCTCCGCCACAATGTCGTCGGTTATCTTCGCCAGGTCTTTTTCAAAGGCCGCCTGCTCTTTTTCAAGGCCGTGAATATCTTCCTCTGCCTTTAGCACCGCCTTCTCGTTGTCGCCGATACGGACGGCGGCAAGCTGGATGTTTTCCTCAAAGGAGCGGATATTCGCTTCGATGTCTTCGGCCTTTTTCCGCAGACTCCGCAACACATCGTCCTGCTCGGCGGCGTCCTCGTTCAGTTCTTCAATTTTAACGCCGATCTGTTTTTCCCTGGTCTCGTTCTGCTTGATCTTTATGCCGCTCTCGTTCCGCTGTTCGCCCAGCAGCCTTACCTCGTTTTCCCGCGCGTTTTTTTCCAGCGCAAGACCGTAGATGTTTTTCTGCAGCTCCACCAGATGGGCTTCCATGGAGTTTACCTCGTCCATGTGCGCTTCCAGGGCCTTGTTCTCCGCCTCCATTTCCGCCCTGATTCGGTCCCGGTCAACGGTACGGCGTTTGAGGGTTTCCTTCCGCTCGTCCCGCTCGTACTTGAACTGCTTGAGGCGCAAAAGTTGAATGTCCAACTCGTAGTTAAAAATCTCGTCCCGCAAGGCGCGGTATTTCAGGGTCTTTTCGGCCTGGACCTTGAGCGTGTCGTAAGAGCGCTTCACCTCGCTGAGGATCACCTCAACCTGGCGCATGTTTTCTTCGGTCTTGGCGAGGTTCCGCTCGGCCTCGGCGCCCCGCTCCTTGAAACGGGTGATCCCCGCGGCTTCCTCAAACAGGTAGCGCCGCTCGTCGGGTTTGGAAGAAAGCACCTGATCGATTTTTCCCTGCTCCATCACCGAATAGGCCGTCTTGCCTACCCCGGTATCCCAGAACAGTTCGCGGATGTCCTTGAGGCGCACCTGGGCGGCGTTGATAAAGTATTCGCTTTCGCCGGAGCGGTACAGGCGGCGCTTAATCTCCACCTCCGGCATGTCCAGGGGCAGCAACCCCGCCTCATTTGCCAGGGTAAGGGTTACTTCCGCCACGTTAAGCGGCTTGCGCACATCGGTCCCGTTGAAAATCACGTCCTCCATCTTTTCCGCCCGCAGGGACTTGGAGGCGTGTTCCCCCAGCACCCACTTTACCGCGTCCACCACATTGGACTTTCCGCAGCCGTTTGGCCCCAGGAGGGCGGTTATACCGTCGCAAAACTCAATTTCAGTGCGGTCGGCAAAAGATTTGAAACCGAAGATGGTAAGATGTTTCAGGAACAATGCAATTCTCCGTGAGGCTTTTAATTTTGAACTTGGCCTGTGGA
Source organism: Treponema sp. (assembly GCA_031279635.1). Classification (GTDB taxonomy): domain Bacteria; phylum Spirochaetota; class Spirochaetia; order Treponematales; family Breznakiellaceae; genus WQXQ01. Next base: position 17,546 of record JAITIC010000208.1, read on the forward strand.
TACTAATCTAGCATTAGAAGGGCGGAGAGTAAAGGGGAGGAGCAAAGAAAGAGAAAAGAAGACCGCCACAAAGGAAGAAGGATCGGTGAGGTATTTATGTGTTTCCAAGCCCTTTCCCTGTTTCAGGGCTGCTTCCCGATATAGGCGAGAATACCGCCGTCCACGTACAGGATATGCCCGTTGATAAAATCCGATGCGCGGGAGGCGAGGAATACCGCGGGGCCTTTGAGGTCGCCGGTGGTTCCCCAACGGGCCGCCGGGGTTTTGGCGATGATAAACTGGTCAAAGGGATGGCGGCTGCCGTCGCTCTGCCGTTCACGCAGAGGTGCGGTCTGGGGGGTTTCGATATAGCCGGGACCGATGCCGTTGCACTGGATGTTAAAGCCGCCGTATTCGCTGGCGATATTTCTGGTGAGCATTTTCAGCCCGCCCTTGGCCGCGGCGTAAGCGCTGACCGTTTCGCGGCCCAGTTCGCTCATCATGCTGCAAATATTGATGATCTTTCCCCCGCCTTTTTTTATCATCGAGGGGATCACCGCCTTGGAAACAATAAACGGCGCGTTAAGGTCCACGTCGATGACCGTGCGGAAATCCGCGGCGCTCATCTCCGTCATGGGGATCCGCTTGATGATTCCCGCGTTGTTGACCAGTATGTCAATAACGCCGACTTCTTTTTCAATTCTTGCCGCCGTTTCATTGACGGCCTTTTCATCGGTAACATCGCAGACATAGCCGCGCGCGGGAATATTCGCCTCCCGGTAAGCAGCCAGCCCCTTGTCAACCTGGGACTGTCCGATGTCGTTGAATACCACGGTTGCCCCCGCATCGGCATAAGCCTGTGCGATGGCAAAACCGATACCGTAGGATGCCCCGGTAATCCAGGCTGTTTTTCCCTCCAATGAAAAATCAATCGCGCTCATATTTCCTCCTTAGATAAAGACTAACGCTGCCGCACATTTCCCCAAACCTCGGTTTTGGGAAAGCCGTTTTTCATTTTAATTCCGCGGCGGGAACCGTATCCATATCGTCGAAAGTTTGATTTTCCCCAGCCATGGCCCAGATAAAGGTATAGGCCGAGGTTCCCGCCCCGGCGTGGATCGACCAGGACGGGGAGATAACCGCTTCCTCGTTGTTCATCACGATATGCCGCGTTTCCCCCGGCTGGCCGTGCAGGTGGAACACCACGCCGCCGGGCTTCATGTCGAAATAAAAATAAACTTCCATCCGCCGCTCGTGGGTATGGCAGGGCATGGTATTCCACACCGAGCCTTCTTCCAGGACGGTCATGCCCATGACGAGCTGACAGCTTTCGCAGACCGCGGGGTGGACGTACTGATAAATAGTGCGGACATTCACCGCCGCCGCCTCTCCCAGCCTGCGGGGATTGGCCTTTTCAATGGGAATAAACACCGTCGGGTACGCCGCGTGGGCCGGCGCGCTTGCCAGGTAAAACTTCGGGGGATTGCCCCTGTCGGCGGCGGAAAACAGCACGTCCTTCACACCCTTGCCGATATACAGGCCGTCCCCTTTTTTCATCGCGTATTCCGCGCCGTCCGCGGACACCTTTCCCGCGCCGCCGATACAGATGATTCCCAGTTCCCGGCGCTCCAGAAATATATCGGTCCCAAAGTCCTTGCCCCCTTCCAGGCGCAGAACCTTGTCAACCGGATAAGCCCCGCCGAAAACAACCCGGTCAGAATGGGTGTAACAAAGGCTGATATCGTCCTTCACAAAAACACGCTCAAAGTGAAAACGCTCCCGCATTTTTTGGGTGTCATACAGTTTCATGTCGCCGGGATGTTCGGCATAACGGATTTCCAGTTTCATTGATTTTCCTCCATCGGTGTAATTACATTAAACCGTACAGGGGAAAAAGTCAAACGGGGAGGAAGTAATTAGTGTCTGTCCACAAAGTCGGTTACTTTATGGACAGACCTTGCATTTGCTCCCGTTTTGTACCAAAACGGTGCGCAAAATGCCTGTTTTAAGGTAGTCTGTCCATAATGTGTCTACATTATGGACAGACTCTAATTAAATATGAACCACTTTATAGACGATTGACAGCGCTGCTTTTTCAGGCTAAAAATCCGTCGCCGCCTTCAGCAGCTCGTTTTTGTCGATCCCCCAATTCCGTCCAAAGCGGGCAAGAAGCGCGTCCGACAGGGACAGAAAACTTTTGAATATTGACGCCTTCCCGTCTCCGCCGGCGCAGGGTAAGGACTGTTCCAATCTGATCATTTTTAGGAGAAGGTTTTCTTCATCCACAAGGCCCCGATTCACAATAAGTTCCCAGAAACGGGCAAAGTTTTTAATCCGGTCTAAATCGCGGGCGGGCAGGGCGGCGGTTTCCAGCACCTCGTAAGGCGGCGAAGGGTTGTAACGCATGCCGAAACTTTCGGTGTGACGGGCAATGGGCGCGCCGGGGAGGAGCTTTAATATACCGAGCTGGATTTCGCTGCGGGAATGTGGCGGTCTATTTGAAGCGGCCCCGGCCGGTTCCGGCGAAAGCGCGGCCCAGAGCCGATCAAAGCCCCTGCCGAAAGAGGCCATGTCTTCACCGGGGAGGGCGGCGATAAGATCGGCGTGAATGATGGCGTTGGTTTTTTCTTTGAGAAAGCGAAGGGTTTCCAGTTCCCGCTCCGGGTCAGCGGGCCTCTTGATACGGGCTGAAACCGCGGGGTTAAGGGTTTGGATGCCGATTTCAATACGGAGCGCTCCGGGGGGAAAGCGGGCAATGGTTTCGCGCAGTTCAAGGGGGAAAAGCAAAGGAACCATTTCAAAATGAACGGTGAATGGCGGGGTATATACGCCGGATGATTTTTCTTTTTTCGATTCATCAACATTGTCAATTTCGTCAATCTTATCAAGAAAAAATTCCATGATCTGTTTTGCGCGGCTGAGGTTCAAATTAAAAGTCCGGTCAAGGAATTTAAAAGTCCGCGCTCCCCGGCGGATCAGCGCTCCCATTTCATCAAGAAATTGTTCCAGGGGGAATTCACGCACCGTTTCAAAACCGGCATTTTCCAAAACCGGTTTTACGGCGCTCAGGCAAAATTCGCAGTTAAAAGGACAGCCCCGGCTTGCCTCAACATAGATCAGCTTTCTGCGCAGATCCTCATCGCTGAACAGATAATAGGCGCTTTTAATTTCACTGAGATTAACCGGTTTTGCGTGAAGGTGAACGGGCTTTTCCGAAAAATCCGCTTTCGCGTATAAAAAACGCGATCCCACCGGCAAATTTGAGGGGCGCGAATTTTGCGTGGGCAGGCGCATATTTTGCCGCCTGGGTCCCAACAGGTACTCGCAGAGTGATCTGAACGCAAGTTCCGCCTCGCCGTGAATCACATAATCGGCATAACGAAAAATCTCCGCGCCGGGGGGCAGATGCGAAACTTCCGGTCCGCCCAGCACAATTACCGGCCGGCGCGGGACAGGCGCTTCCCCATCCCCGCGATCTTTGGCCCGGGTTCCCCAAACTTTCTCAAGCTCTCTGAGCAGTTCCGCCGTGGCAATATGATTCCAAATCGAAACCGAAACACCCAAAATCCGGGGCCGGGCCGCCAGGACGGGATCAACCTTTTCGCTCAAGGGCTGGCGCAAAGCAAACTCGATTATTTCGCAGCGTTTCTCCAGGGGGCCAAGATTCGCTTTGAGCAGTCTGAGGGCCAGGGACGGATGAATCCATTTGGCGTTAATCGCCGCGAGAACGATGCCGGAGGGAAATTGTCCCGCGCTCACTAAAGCCCGATGTATTCAGCATAGGCCGAGCGCGCCGTCCGTTCGTCCTTGACGTTTTTGATGATTGCGCGGCCGTCGGCAAAAAGGTTGAATTCGATTCTGCCGTCGCTGAAACTCAGCATGAATTTGGTATGCGAAACGTTTCCCGCGTTTCGGAGCTTCGCTTCGAATTCGGAAAAGTCGATGCGGGTCTTTCTCCCCGGAACCACCTGGTACTCGTCTCTTCCGCAGAGGCTCGTGGTGTAGCTTTCCCTTAGGCGTCCCAGCAGTTCGTATTCCCCGCGGCCGCAGACCGGGCAGTCCGGGTCTTTTTGCAGAAGCACGTATTCCGCCGTGTTGTTCCATACGTCCAGCACAAAGACCTGGCAATTCGGTTCCGCAGAGCCGGTGATAATTTTTACCGCCTCCGCGGATTCCATGGAGGCGATGATTCCGGCGGCCATGTTCAGCACTCCGGCGCTGCTGCAAGTGGGGTAACCGGGGGCGGGAATATCCGGCACGAAACAGCGGAAGCAGGGACCGCCGGGGAGTACGGTCATGCAGTTTCCGGCGCTGCCCAGTACCCCGCCATAGACCCAGGGAATGCGGAGTTTATGACAGGCCTCGTTGATGAGAAAGCGAATCTCCATGTTGTCGGAACCGTCCAGCGCCACATCGGCGTCTTTTATCAGTTCTTCAATATTCGATGAATTAACATCGGCTATTACCGGCTCAAGGGCAATTTCCGAATTGATCTTTGAGAGATGCTCCGCGGCCGCTATTGCCTTAGGAGTTTCTTTCGCGGCGTCGTCTTCGTCAAAAAGAACCTGGCGCTGGAGATTGTTCAGCTCAACATAGTCCCGGTCAATAAGGCGCAGATGTCCCACGCCGGCCCGGCACAGGTTATTGGCTATCACCGTCCCCAGCGCGCCGACACCGATAATTACGGCGCGGGCGGCGAACAATTTTTGCTGTCCCGCCTTTCCCAGCCTGGCAAACGCCGTCTGGCGGGAATATCGTCCCGGGTTCATGGTTAAGATATGCTCTCCTTCCCCCGAATTTTCCCGTCCCGAATCGACAAAATTGAGGATGCCAGAGCGGAGAGGGCGATAAGGACAGCTGCGATTGAGGGGAAGCCGGGCATGATTATCATAAAATTGTAAATGCCGTGAATGGTCACCGCGGTAAGAAACCGGAAGACCGCCTGGGGGGAACGTTTTCGGAACAGCGCCACGGAGGCGCCGACGCGGGAGCTGCAGGCGCCGTGCAGGGGGGCGGCGGTAAAGGCCCGGAGCAGGACGACGCCGGCGTTGGATGCACCGTAAGCGGCGCTTTCAAGGATCGCAAAGCCAAGACCGGCGACCAGGCCGGCGGCGGCTCCCTGCATAACATCATTGTAGGAAACGGGAGACGTCTCGTCCGCGCCGGACAGGGTGGACGCGCCGAAGACAGAGAGGCCGGATTCTTTTTGCCGCAGGCGGCCGCTTATCCCGAAAAAGATCAGCAGCATGATGAAGAGGCTCAGTTCCTCGGTCAGGGCCACACGGATAAAAATCTGAACAAACAAACCCCATTTGCCTGCGGCCCAGGCGCTTCCCCCGGGGGGAAAAAAACTCTGGAAAAGGAGCGCGGGGAAAAAGGCCGCCGCGCCGACCAGCAGGGTGTGTAAAAAAAGGATAAAAGAAAACGGGCGGCGGCTGACGCGGAACCAGATATACACCGCGATTGCGGGAATAGCGGAAATAAAAATAAGGAGGAACAGCACCCATAAGCCGGACATAGATAGCTTAATAGATAGCATATTATCAAATATTTCGATAGGGTAAGTTATGGAAGATATTTTCCTTGTCGGCCCGAAACATTCGGGAAAAACCAGCGCCGGCAAAGCCCTGGCCGCTCTCTGTTCAGGCCGCTTTATCGATCTGGACGGATTGATTGCAGAGCGGACCGGGGAAAGCCCCCGCTCGCTTTACACCGAAGGCCCCGCCGTTTTCAGGAATGCTGAGGCCGCGGCGCTGGCCGCCCTCATCGGCTCAGAGACTCTTGACGCGCGCATTATCGCCGCCGGGGGCGGCCTCATCGACAACCCTGATGCGATTGCCCTGCTGGAAAACACAAAAACGGCCACGCCTGTGTATCTCGATGTATCCGTGGACACCGCCTGGGAACGGATCAACGGAGAGGCCGGCGGAGAACTTCCGCCTTTTCTTAAAACCGAAAACCCCCGTGAAACGCACCGCGCCCTGCACGAGCGGCGGGCGGCCGCTTATCGGAAATTTGCCCGGCTCACCATTGAAGCGGAACGGAAAAGCCCCGAAGAAATCGCGGGGGAAATTTTGGAACGCCTTAAACATTTAAATTGAAAGAACATGGAGCCTGTCCCGCAACTAATTGACTGTGCGCTGGTGTTCTGCGCAGAGGCGGTTCACGTTGAATGGGAAAACCGTGAAATAACGTGACGCCCTGGTATTGCCTAATGCAAGCGAGCTGCTTCTTGAAGCGATGGACTGATTGTAAATCCGGCGACACAGAAGCCGGCCGTAGTCCGCGGCGATAAAATAGTGCGCCTGGTAAAATGAATTAACCTGTCAGGTTTTCGGCGGCCTGCCCCGTTTGAGTTTGACAGGCGCGGCGTCCCCTTTTGCTTCGGGGATTTTTTTTGCCAAAGCGGCGCGGGGCTTGCCCGCAGCCTTTGCCGGCAGAGCCTCTTTTTTCTCTGCCATCAGCCGGTTTATCAATTCCGGAATTATGGGGGAGGAATTTCTGTTCCGCGTCCGGACAAGCAGTTCCTCCGCAGTGTCGAATAACTTGAGCGCGGCAAGACAGTCAACACGGTCGGAAAGGTATTCCAGGTTGTCGGGCGCGGCGGCCAAAGCCCTGCGGTAAAAAGTGTCGGCCCGCTCAAAATCGCCGGAGCGGAACAGCAGTTTTCCCGCGCAGTGCGCAGTCAGGCCTTCGCTGTCATCCCCGTCGTCGCTCAGGATTTTCAGCGCCCCGGTAATATCCCCCCGCAGGTAACGGAGCGTCCCCAGGTTTACCCTGACCACGGGAATTTCGCCGAGGGCGGCGACGGCTTTTTGCAGATGCTGTTCCGCCGCTTCAAGGTCGGCGGCCTTCGGCGCGGCGGCGGCAAGGCGGATTTGGGCGGCAAAATTGTGCACCCATCCGTCGTCGCCCATGAGGCTGAGGGCGGCCTGCAAATCCGCGGCAAGACCCGGGGCGCGGGCATTGCCGGAAAGGAGGTAGCGGTTTTCCGCGAGCTTAAAACGGAACAGGCCGTAGTCCGGGGCAAGACGGGCGGCTTCCACGAGAAAACGGAATCCTTCGCGGCGCTTGCCCCTGCGGATAAGCAGCAGGGCACGGAGGTAACTCACCGCGGGGTCCGCCGCCGGCTGGAGGCTTGATTTGCACCTGAGATCTTCGGCCAGAACCAATTCGGATTCGGAGCGGTCGTAATCCCCGATACCGAAGGCCCATTTTCCCACAAGCGCGCGGGCTTCCCAGTCCTGTTCTCCCAGGGAAAGAAGCCTGGGCATCAAAGCGCCCAGTTCCTCATTATTATCCTGGCGCAGGAAAATCCTGCCGCCCTCAAGGCAGCGTTTCAGGGCTTCACTGGTTTTTCCCAAAAACATATAGGCGTTGGCGGCGTTCACCGCATAAGACCCGTTTTCTTTATCCAGCTCAAAAGCCCTGTCCCACGCGGCAGCGGCCTTTTCATATTCTTTCAAATTCCAACAGGTACGGCCCAGCAGGGCGCGGAGGGCGGGATCGTTTTTTTTATTACTAATATATTTTGTAATATAGTCTTTAAGTTCAGAATATTTTTCCAGCTTGTCAAGGAGTTTCATTTTTTCGGCGGCGGCCGCTTCTCCATCGGGGCCGTCACCCTGTTCAAGACAGGCATTGAGGTATTCTTCCGCATCATCGTAGCGTTCCAGCCGCAGGGCCATGCGGGCGGCAAGGAGCAGTTCCTTGCGCATCCGCGTCTCCGTATAAGTCGCCGTAACGCTCCGCGCCGCTTCTTCCCTTTGGTTCCACGCCTTGGTGAGTTGGTTTAACGCGGCGGCGGCGGCGCCGAGGGCGGCAAACGTTTCCGCCAGATGAAAACGGCTTTCCGCCGGAATCGTCAGGCTGTCATCCCATTTCCTGCGGAACTCTTCTACACTTTTGTTTCGGGAATCCACGGAGAGAAAATCCAGCCATGCCCGGCATGTGCATACCGTGTTCGCGAAAATGCTTTTGGGTTGCCTTGCCCCGGTTTCGTAGGAGGCCAGGGCAAAACCGATATGCCCCTCCGTCAAAGCCGTGTCATGCGTTTCGGCGATCCACTGGCCGCCGACGAGGAATATCAGGTGATCGCCGCAGGCGGCCGCGGTGAGGTTTATCGTAAGTGTTATATCCTGCCCCTCACCCTCCGCCTGCGTTGCGGATGCGGGAACTTCGGTCCAGCCGATCAGGGGCAGGAACGAGTCGTTTTTCATTAAGTCGAGGCGGAAGTAACCCTTGCTGGAAACCAGCGCGAGATAGTAGTTCGCCTTGTCGGCAATGCGGAACATAAGGCCCGCGGCGGCATAGCCCCCAAGGCTGTCCAGGCGGAGCTTTGCTTCAATGATCTGGTCCCGAAAGCGGCGTTCCGGCGCTTCAAGCCAGGCGATACTGCCGGTCTTTTTCAGGCTGAGGCACAGGGGGCCGTTTTCCCGATAGGCATCATAAGAACTTTCTGGTTTAATATCAAAGGGGATTTTTTCAGCTTTGGAAAAATCAGTGATCCACTTTTCTTCTGCCGTCTTGTCGGGCTTAAGCCATCGGCGAATTTTGTTGGAAAGAATGTACAGGGATCGTTTCAGAAAGGGGAACATATTAAAGATGTACCGCAAAATCAACGAAAAGTCGAGGGGTTGGGATGCCAAACGAATCGACATTTTTTTATTTCTTGCCGCTACCGTTCTGTGCCTTACGTTTATCGGTACTAACCTGTTTATAAAAGACGCCGCCGCCCAACGCGCCGAACTGATCCTTTCGCGGCAGTGTAAAGACCTGTTCGGCGCTGATCTTGTCGGCGCGTTGATCAAAGAATTTGAGGAACGGCATCCCGAATTGCGGCTCAGGCTGGAAAGCGCGGACGCGGACGATTCCGGTGACCAGCCCGCCACGCCCGACATCGTCTTTTTTGACGAAGACCGTTTCAAGGTTCCTCAGGCTGCGCTGATTCCGCTTAACCCTTACCTCGTTGTCGAAACCGGAGACGAAACCGGCGAATCTCCTGTTGAGGCCGCCGCCGGAGCCGGCGTCGAAACGGCCGCCGAACAACGGGCGATTCTCCTGGTCTCGTTCATGGATTTGCTTTTTTACAATATCGAAATTCTCGCGGCCGCCGGTTTTGACCGTCCGCCGAAAACCAGGGACGAATTCCTCGCCTGCGCAAAAGCGGTTTCGGGGCTGAGAGCCGCCTCAGGCGAGGCCGGCGGCGGCTTCACCGGCTCAGGCGTGTACGGCGCGGCCCTGGGCCTGAGCGAAGACGATCCGCTGGCCCTGCGCCGCGATGTCTTTTCCTGGATATGGGCGGCGGGCGGTGATCTCAACCCGCCGGACAGAGACGGCAGGCCCTATTTCACCGGCAGAACGGTAACCGACGTTATCGCCTTTTTGGAACAGCTCAACCGTGAAGGGACGTTCGCCCCGGGAACCTTTGTCAGAACCGGCGCGGACCGGATCGAGGATTTCGCCGGGGGAAAAATCGCCATGATGATCGCCTCCTCGCGGGAGATTCCCTTTCTGAGAAAGCGGATGAACTCTTCCGCTTTCGGCGTCACGATCATACCCGGTCCGTCCGTTGCGGCAAAAAACCACATCGCCCTTTCAGGCGTCTATGCGGGTATCAGCGCCGGCTGTCCGCGGCCCGATGAAGCCTGGACTTTCCTTGCCTTTCTTGCGGAAAAAAGCCCGGCCCTTGCCGCCGGGCTTGAAGCGGTGCCGGGCAGCCTTCCCGAATTCCCCGGCGCTTTTTCCGGCGATTACATAAAGGACGATCCTCTCTATTCAAAGGCCCTTGATATTTTTGAAGCCTCGGAGATCGTTCAGGGATTTTCGGGACAATCCGTGGAGGAGCTTGAACACGCTGTACGCGAAGAACTGCGCCTGTTTTTTGAACGGGACCAAAGTCCGGCTGATACCGCCGCGGCAATACAGCGGCGCTGGGATTCCCTGTAATGCGCGTCCTTGTCAAACCCCGCCGGTTTTCCGGCCTTGTGCGGATACCGGCCTCAAAATCCCACACGATCAGACAACTCTTGATCGCGTCCCTTGCCGGCGGGGTTTCGGAAATCCGCTATCCTCTTGACTCCCTGGATGCCCGTTCATGCGCCGCCGCCTGCCGCGTCCTTGGAGCCGGCGTAACGGAACACCGGGAGACGGACCCGCTCTGCCCCAATCCGGCGGACGCCAAAGGGAAAAAACTCGTCCGTTATACGATACGCGGCAACGGGGGATTTACCCTCTTCCGGCACAGCATCTCATCCCGTCTCATCGACGTGGGCAATTCAGGCACAACCCTGTACCTGGCCCTGGCGGCGGCGGCACTCGGTTCGGTACCCTTTGAATTTACCGGCGACGGACAGATACGGCGGCGCAGCGCCGGTCCCCTGCTGGAGGCCCTCGCCGGCCTGGGTGTCCGCGCCGAATCCGCCAATAACAAGGGCTGCGTCCCAATCATCATTCAGGGGCCGTGGAAGGGCGGCGCGGTGAGCCTTCCCTGTCCCACAAGCCAGTACCTTTCCGCGCTGCTGCTCGCCGCGCCCCTGGCGCCTGTCGGTACAATCACCGTTATTAAAGTGCCCCTGCTCAACGAAAAGCCCTACATCGAAATGACGCTTTCCTATTTACAGGCCCAGGGCATTCCCTTTGAAGCGGCGGCGGACCTTTCCCGTTTTGTGATTCCCGGCGGCTCTTCATGGAAGCCTTTAAGCCGCTCCGTGCCCGGGGATTTTTCTTCCGCCGCCTTTCCCGCCTGCGCCGCCGCGGTCTCAGGCGGCCCGGTCACGATCCTCGGCCTTGATCCGGACGATCCCCAGGGCGACAAATTCTTTTTCGATATGCTTGCCCAAATGGGTTGTATGGTAGAATGGAAGCATGTTGAGACGGACAAGGCCGCCTTTCCCGGCGGCTCTGAAAGCGCATGGTCACTCACTGTTTCCCGTTCCGGCCCCCTGCGGGGCGGTGTCTTCGATCTTAACGCTACGCCCGACCTGCTCCCCGCCGCCGCCGTTACCGCCGCCTTTGCCCGCGGGGACACGGCCCTGGTTAACGTTGCCCACGCCCGCATCAAGGAAACCGACCGCGTCGCGGTAATGGTCCGCGAGCTCGCCAAACTGGGCGTCAACTGCACCGAGCGCCCCGACGGCCTTGTCATCCACGGAGGAGCCGGAACCGGCATCTCAGGCGGCGCTGTTGACGGTCATGGCGACCACCGGATTGTCATGGCCTTTGCCGCAGCCGCCCTTGGCGCCTCAGGTCCCGTCGGGATAACAAGCGCCGAAAGCGCCGCGGTAACCTATCCGGGTTTTCTGGAATTACTTGTCCACTAAAGCAAAACCGGAAGTTCGCGCCATTAATAGGGCATGAAAACTTATGGTTTTGTGTTGATAGTTTGCGCGGCGTTATTTCCGGCAGGCTGTGACAGCGGCGGCGGCGGAGAAGGAATCTTTCCGGCCCTCCCCTCCCAATCCGGCTATACCCTGCAATTTCCCGCAGTTCCCCCGGCATGGTCTCTGCTGGGATCTCCCTCCTGGCGGCTTGAATGGCTAAGCCCCGCGGGCGAAAAAGAAACGGCAACGATTCGGGACGGCAAAAGGCCGGAAATCAGCCTGCCGGAAACCTGGACCAGCCCGGTTATCGCCTGGCCCCATTGGCCGGATAAAGGTATCGGCCCCGGTGTTTTCAAGCCCGCCGGGGCGCTTTTCCCTTTTGACGTTTCAGGCGGCAACATGGCCCTGAGCTGGCGGGGCGGGGTGGACGCGGTTTTGTATTGGGAACTCGCGGCCGCCGATACGGATGCCGCCCGCGCCGCCGTCCCGCGCCTGCCACAGAACTTCAACTGGCCCCGCTTCAGGGACCTCTTCACGGAAGAAGGCGGTATCAACGCCGATGTCCTCGGCGATCCCTGGCTCGCGGACTGGGCTTCCATCGCGGCAAAGATCGTCCAATCGGGCTTTGACAAGCGGCGGCTGACCCCCGAAGCCCGGAAAGAACTGCCCGTCCCGGCAGGCCCCGGTCCGTGGATAGGTGTTTCGCCTTTTTCCGAGCCTCTGCTCTTTGAGGGTCAGCCGGTTTTTCGTGTCAGGGAAACGCCCGATACCTGGGTTTCCGCCGAGGGGCTGCTGCGCTGTACACAGAAGACGTGGATTTTTCTGCCCTGGGATTAGGAGGCGCGGTAATTGAAATTCGCAGTTTTGCAAGGCTGAAAGCCTGAAAAACTGCACGGGCCTGTCCCAAAACCGCGCCCCAGGCTATGCCGGGAACGTGAGCGCACAGTCAATTAGTTTTTGGACAGGCTCAATGTTCTGTACGACGAGCGGCTTGACGACAGCGACGGGGAGGAAGAGCTTAACGTCCGGTACTTGCTTATCGGTTTTGAAATTATCAACGACTTGATTCAAAAAGAAATTGCCGCCGCAGCACCCTGCGCAGTACCCTGTTCCTGATCCTCTCCGGCCGCCCTCCTGATGCTTGAAACCGGAATCGCTGAGGAGGCGCATATCATCTGGAATTGCCCGCCCATTCCGGGTTAAAATGGGCCATGTTCCGTTTTGGTTCAATTTTAGCGCTGCTTTGTATCTTCCTTTCCTGCGCCCGCTCCGGCGCGGAGTCAAGCGCCGTTCCTGTCCGGCCCGGCCCGCGGCCGGTTGCGGTGCTGCAGGCGGGAGAATATCCCCTGTGGTTCCAGCTTACCGATACAGGGCCGGCGTTGCTCGATTCAATAGAAGACGCCCGCTTTTCCGCCGCCCTTATCCCCTGGCCTCTGGCTCTCCATATCCGCTTTATCCTTGCCGGAGGGGATGGGCTTGTGATGGCGGTAAACCGGGGCGGCTTTATGGGCCTCTCCCCCTGGGACGATGGCGGAGACGGCGGCATCGGGTTGTACTATGTATCCGGCGGCGAATTCTGGCGGCGCTACACGGTGGGGGCCTTGCTGGTGTTTGAGGAAAAGCCGGCGGCCCTGCTGTACCGGGATGACCGCTTTCTTGATTCCGCGGCAAGCCTTCCCCAGCCAAGGACCTGGACCTTCAGCCTTGAGTCATCCGTACCGGTGAGGCTGGATATTCCCGCCCTTGATCCGTTTCCGCCGGAGGAGGGTTGGGACGCGGACACCCTGCGGCTCGCCCCCGACGGCTTCTGGTATTACCGGGTCTTGAAACAGGACGAAGTCCAGCCTGAAATACGCCAACTCCGCACCGCCGATTTGAGGCGGCCGGGGGAGACGGTTTCCATCGGGACTTTCCAGAATTCCGCTTTGCCTGAGCCTTTGAGCGCCGCTCCCGCCCCCTTGAGGGAACTGCTCGACGCGGCGGGCGGCAACGCGGCGCTGGTAATCTCCCCGGATTTTCCGCAGCCCCGTTCATTCGCGGGAAGCGGCGAGAGCGGCCCCGGCTTTTTGGCCTATTACCGCTCCGGCACGGCCGATGGCGCGCCCGCTCTCGCAGCGGCGGTTCTCCCCGACGGCCGGGGCATGTACCTCTCCGCAACGGCGGAACCGCGGCCGTTCTCCCTGCCGCCCCTGCCCGACAGCTTTGTCTACACCGGAATCGGCTTTGCCGCCGGTGTCCTGTTCGCCTTCTGGGAGGAACAGGAAGAGTTTAATATCGGCGCGGCGGGTTTCATGGTGATACAAATGGCGGATTTGAAAAATTTTTAAACGTAAACTTGTTGACAGCGGGAGGCTTTCCCCACTCTCGCCCGCTCATCATGGGCTTACCCTCCGCTTCGCTAAGGAGTATAATCTTACGGTAATGATCACCCATAACGTGAACCATGCTCTGGAAGCGGGTAACCTGCTTATGATGGAAGCGGGGGAGATCATCGTTGATATTGATGCCGCTGAAAAAGCGAAACTTACAATGATGGATATTCAGCGCTTCAAGACATCAGGAAAAAGGAACCGGCAAGCGACGAAATGCCGCTGAACGGATAGTCGCGGCCAATTATTCGTTTTTATAGGAGATAACTATGGACAAATTACGAATGGGGGTTTTGGGATGTTCCCGTCATTATGAGCTGCGGGTGGCCCTGCCGCTCAGATCGTCTCTGCTGGTGGAACCTTACGCCGTGGCGTCAAGGAACGGGGCGAAGGCACAGGCGTTTGCGGATAAACTTGACTTTCCCAAGGCATACGGTTCCTACGAGGCCCTGCTCGCCGATCCCGATGTTGATTTTGTGTATATTCCGCTGCCCAACCATCTGCACCTGGAATACATAAAAAAAGCCGCCGAAGCGGGAAAGCCGGTGCTATGCGAAAAACCGGTATGTCTGAACGCGAAAGAAGCGGCGGAAGCGGCGGCCTATTGCCAAAGCCGGAACGTTCCCCTCATGGAAGCCTTCATGTACCGCTTCCATCCCCAATGGGTTCGGGCAAAGGAAATTGTCACATCGGGGGAAATCGGCGAACTGCTTACCGTTCACGCCCATTTTTCCTATTCCAACAAAGACGGAACCAACATACGCAACCGGGCGGAAACGGGCGGCGGCGCGGTTTATGACATCGGCTGCTATACCGTTTCAAGCGCCCGCCATCTGTTTGGCCGGGAACCCGCCAGGGTAATATGCACTCTTGTCCGTGACGCCTCGTTCAAAACCGATATTCTGGTTTCCGCGCTTCTCGATTTTGGGGAAGGGAGGGCCGCGACTTTCACCATCGGTACGCAGATGCACCCCAGTCAGCGGGTGGACGCCATCGGAAGCGGCGGCAGTCTTTCCATAGAGGTTCCCTTCAACATGTACCCGGATGTTCCCGGCAAAGTTACCGTTTTCACCGGCGTCGGCCAGCGCCTCATTGAAACGGAAATCGCCGATCAGTATTTGCTGGAATTTGACGCCTATGCCGAATCGATCATTCAGCAAAGGGAAGCGCCCACCCCGGTTTCTGACGCAATCGCCAACATGGCGGTCCTGGACGCCCTTTTCAAATCCGCGGCAAGCGGCGCCTGGGAAACGGTGCGGAAGTACTGAAAACCCTACTCTTCCTGCCCTGTCAGCGCGGCTATCAGCAATTCCGCGAGCTTGGCCGCTTCCGCCGGGGTAAGGGTAAGGCCCTTCCCCATTTTTTCATGACCCTGCGCCCAGTCTCGCACGTCGAACTTGGGCGCTCTGCCGTTCCATGAAACTATATTCAGCTCTTTTTTCCAGCCGCCGCTTCCCTCGGAAACAACGCCGAAATGTTTAACAATGTCGAAAGTAATATCGGCCATACAAACTCCACAATTAAAAATCAGGCCACTCACGGCTCCGGATTAGTATACCACAAAACAACGGATTTCACTCACCCGCCGATGCGGGACATCGCCTTGCCGGCGTGGTTTCCACGCCGGTTTCCGTAAATGCCGGAGAAACTGTGGCTTGCCGGTTTCCGGCCGACCAGCTCCCGCACCGCGCCGGCCAGGTCGGAATCGGACGCGCCGGAAAGCAGCAGAGAGCGCAGATCCAGGCTTATATCGCTGGACAGGCAGGGCTGCAACAATCCGCCGGAACTAAGACGGAGGCGGTTGCAGCTTTCGCAGAAGCCTTCGCTTACCGCATTTATCATCCCAATTAAACCGGCAAAACCGGAAACCGCGTAATACGCCGCGGGGCCGTTGCCCGGTTTTTCCCCTGCCGGCCGCAGCGCGCCGAGGCGCCGCTCCAGTATCAGGCGCAGTTCCATCCCGCTGATCGGTTCCAGTTCCCCGGCGCAGCCTATGGGCATCAATTCGATAAAACGCACCGCCTTTACGGTTTTTTCCGCCAGGGCCGCAATATCGCATAACTCGTCCTGATTGATGTTTTTCAGCGGCACGCAGTTTATTTTAACCGGTATACCCAAAAGGCGGGCCTGTTCCATGGTTTTAAGTATGGCGCCGGGCCAGTCACCATGTTCGCGTCTGGTAATACTATGGAACGTTTCGGCATTCAGCGTGTCCAGGCTGATATTGATCCCCGCCAGGGGAATTGATGCAAGTTCTTCCAGATAGCGGTCAAGCAATACGCCGTTGGTGGTAATGCTCACCTGCTCTATTCCCGTAACGGCCTTAAGCCGGCGGATAAGATCGACCGCCCCTTTCCGCACCAGCAATTCGCCGCCGGTTACTTTTACTTTGCGGATGCCCAGGCCCGCCATTATCCTGCAAAGCCGCAGCGTCTCCTCAAAACTGAGCATGGAGTTATGGGGCTTCCACTCAACGCCTTCCTCGGCCATGCAGTAGACGCAGCGGAGGTTGCAGCGGTCGGTAATGGAAAGGCGGAGATAATCAATAACTCTTCCGAAAGCGTCAATCATGGGTTTCTTCCCGCCTGAAGTGACCGCTCTTGCCGCCGGACTTTTCCCAAAGCCGGATATCGCTTATCACCATAGACCGGTCCATCGCTTTGCACATATCATAAATCGTGAGCAGCGCGACCGATACGCCGGTAAGGGCCTCCATTTCCGCCCCGGTCTTGCCGGAAAGCCGTACCGTGCAACGGGCCTCAATTTGCGACTTCGCTTCATCAGGCAAAAAATCCACCGAACAGGAGTCAAAGCTCAGCGGATGGCAGAGGGGGATAAGCTCCGCGTTTTTTTTGGCCGCCATAATCCCCCCAAGCCGGGCAACTCCCAGCACGTCTCCTTTTTTGGCCGCGCCTTCCTGAACGGCCTTAAGCGTTTCGGCGCTCATAGTAATAGTCCCTTTGGCGACGGCAACCCTGACGCTTGTTTCCTTGCCGGAGATGTCCACCATAACCGCGTTGCCCGCCGAATCAAAATGGTTAAAACCTTTATCAGCCATAGTTGTAGTATACAACAATTCTCGATTTAACCACAGAGAAAACAGGGGTTTTACATTTAACCACAGACACGGAAAGACACGGACAATTTCGCGGAGTTTCAGGTAAAACCCGTGAAATTGTACGAATTATAGCGGACTTATAGACGAAAACTGTGTTT
>JAITIC010000256.1 GCA_031279635.1 Treponema sp.
AAGTCGGTTACTTTATGGACAGACCTTGCATTTGCTCCCGTTTTGTACCAAAACGGTGCGCAAAATGCCTATTTTAAGGTAGTCTGTCTATAATGTGTCTACATTATAGACAGACTCTAACTAGTGTCTGCCATAAAGCAACCGACTTTGTGGACGGACTCTAACTAACTTAAATACGGAGGAAAATAATGGCAAAGTTCAGATTTACGGTAGGGCCCTGGAATGTGCACGAGGGGCATGAAACATTCGGGCCCGGTATAAGGCCGGCGGTTTCGCTTGAGGAAAAAATCAGGAAATACGCGGAGATCGGCATGGACGGCGTTCAGTTCCACGACGACGATGCGGTTCCCGACATGAACAACATGAGCGAAAAGGCGATTGTCGACTACGCCAAAGATGTAAAGGACCTGCTCGACAAAAACAACCTTTTCGCCGAATTCGTGGCGCCCCGCCTCTGGTTCGACAAACACACCAACGACGGCGCCTATACGGCAAGCAGCAAGGAAGATTATGATTTCGCGATTTGGCGTTCCCTGCGCTCGGTTGACATTGCCAAGGCCCTGGGTACCGACAAGGTTCAGCTTTGGCTTGCCCGTGAAGGCACCCTCTGCGCCGAAAGCAAAAACCCCGTGGAAAAAATAAAACAACTGCGGAACGCGCTTAATACCATTTTACAGTACGATCCCAACGTTAAAATTCTTATCGAGCCCAAACCGAATGAGCCGATAGACAAAAGCTACTGCGGTACCGCCGGCCATGCGCTCGCTATCGGCGCCCAGACCGTCGATCCTTCCCGCGTGGGCCTTTGTATTGAGACGGCGCACTCAATCCTTTCCGGCCTTGACCCCGCCGCGGATATGGGTTTTGCCCTTGCCTGGGGAAAACTCTGGGGCGTACACCTTAACGACCAGAACGGCATCCGCTACGACCAGGACAAGGCATTTGGCGTTGAAAATTTACGGGGCGCCTTTGACCAGGTCAAAGTCCTCTACGAAAACAACTTTGGCGATAACGGGGAATGTGTGGGCCTTGACGTTAAGGCGATGCGCTCCCAGCCGGCCGAGGATAGTTACCGCCATATCATCAACAGCAAGAAGATCTTCGAGCGGCTCCTTGAAAAGGTGAAGAAGTTCGATTACCTGTTCCAGGAAGAATGTGTAAAGAGCCGCAACCTCGAAAAACTGGAAATGTACGTGATAGATCTGCTTTTGGGGTAAGGGATACGCGGAACGGGAAAAATATTTCGCTCAAATTGCGGATGAACACAGGAGGCTTCTATGAACATTTTGGCAATAGGCGCGCACCCGGACGATGTCGCAAGCAGTGTCGGCGGTACACTGGCAAAGTACGCGAAGGCGGGACACAGGGTTTTTACCGCCACCGCCACTAACGGCAACGTAGGATCGGCGACGCTCCCTATGGAAGAAATCGCCCGGATACGTAAGGAAGAAGCCCGGAACGCCGCCGCTCTTATCGGCGCCGAGTATGTCTGCCTTGACTATGATGATGAAATGTTCTTTGAAGACAAGGCGGCGCGGCTTAAATTTATCAACCTTGTGCGTTACTGTAAGGCCGACGTTATTTTGACCCATAACCCGGTTGACTACAATCCCGACCACGAGCTTACCAGCAAAATCATCAACGATATAGCGGTTATGATCCCCATCGCCAAGCTTAAAACCGATTCGCCCCCGTATGATAAAATTCCGGCGATTTTCTATTTTGAATCCGTCCAGGGTCTGGGTTTTGTGCCCACCGAGTATGTTGATATTACCGATGTTTTTGAAATAAAAATGGCCATGTGTTACGCCCATAAAAGCCAGGATCAGTGGATGAAAGACAACTATACCGAAACGGTGGGGAAGAACGAGAGCAACTATTTCGAGAGTGTGCGGATAACCGCGGCCTACCGGGGTATGCAGTGCGGCGTTCAGTACGCCGAAGGTTTCATCGCCGCCAATGATGCTTTCAGGATAAGGCCGTACAGAATCCTGCCGTAGGACTCTTTAAATCGCCTTCAGGCGATTTTTTACCCTGCAAACTGCAAGCAGCCCCTTATATTGAGGATTTTTTTGCGTTTTTCCTGAAAGACTGCAAAAAAATCCACAAGTGCAACAGGCTGCTAGCAGGCGCTAACAACTAAAACATTATAAGGAAAATAACCACAAAGGCGAAAAAGTCGAAGAAGAAAGGGAAAAAACAAGAATTCTATCCCTTTTTCGCCTTATGCGCCTTTGCGGTTAAATTCAGGGACTATCAATTTTTAGGTGTTACAGACTGCTAGCCCTGCGCGCCGCCGGCGGCAGGTTCGGCGGACGCCGTTTTGGCGGCCTGGGCGCTTTTCTTGATGATAAGCTCTTTGATTTTGGCGCCCTTGCCGATCTTTTCCCGGATGTAGTAGAGTTTGGCCCGCCGGACTTTGCCGGGGCGCACCACTTCAACCTTGACAATCCGGGGCGAGTGCAGGGGGAATACCCGCTCGACGCCGACGCCGTAGGAATTCTTCCGTACCATAAAGGTTTTGCCGATGCCGGAATTCTTCATGGCGATAACCAGACCTTCGTATATCTGGACCCGTTCGTTCTTGCCTTCAATGATCTTGAAATGCACCTTAACAGTATCACCGACTTTGAAATTGTCGGGTTCGGCTTTCATCTGCGCGGCTTCAATGGCCTTAATTTCGTTCATCTTTTATATCTCCTTCAGCTTCTGCTGAGACCTGACGGTCTATAATATCATTTGTTTCCCCGCTAAAGAGCCGCAATTCCCTGCCCCGCCGGATCAAGTCCGGGCGCAGCCGCAGGGTTTTCTCGACCCGCTTTTCAAGGCGCCAGCGGCGAATATTTTCGTGGTGCCCGGAAAGCAAAATCTCAGGCGCCCTTATTGTATCATAAACTTCCGGGCGTGTATACTGGGGATACTCCAAAAGTCCGTCGGAAAAACTTTCTTCCTCAAGGGATTCCGCGGTTATCACCTGATCCACCAGGCGGTACGTGGCGTCGATAATCACCAGCGCCGCCGCCTCCCCCGAAGACGTTATATAGTCGCCGATGGAAATTTCGTCATCAACATACAGATCGATGATCCGCTGGTCAATGCCCTCGTAACGGCCGCAGAGCAGAACCAGTTCCGGCTCGGCGGACAGTTCCCGCGCCAGGGCCTGATTAAAAGGGCGTCCCGAAGGCGAAAGATAAATGACCCGCGGCCCGGAAGCCTGCCGCGCCTGTGGATTTTTTCCCCTGGCTGCCCCGGCCGCTTCCAGGGCCCGCCCCAGAGGTTCGGGCAGCATCAACATTCCGGGGCCGCCGCCGTAAGGCGCGTCATCACAGGTTTTGTGCTTATCCAGGGCAAAATCCCTTATATTGATCGCCCGGTATTCGATAATACCCCGATTTATCGCCTTTGCCATGATAGAAGCGGCGAAAAATGCGTCGGTTATTTCGGGGAAAAGGGTCAAAACCGTGTATTTCATTCCAAAATCCAGCGGTTGAGGAGCGCCGCCCTGCCCTTTTCGAGGCTGATTTCGCCAAAGAATTCTTTCCTGAAAGGAACCAGCCTCAATTCTCCGTCAGGGGCTTCTTTTTCGCCGCTTTCGCCTTGCGGGGAAAGCCTGATTTCGGCAAGATCGCCGCCGCCGCCTTCGACAATATCCGTGATATGGCCGAGGATATTTCCTGTTTCCGAATCGACCACCGCAAGCCCTCGCAGGTCTTCAACATAGAATTCGCCCGCTTCCAGGGGGCTGGCCTGTTTCCGATCAACCAGGAGTTCCGCGCCGGCCAGGGTTTTTGCTTCTTCGGGGCTGTCTATTCCGGCGAATTTCATCAAAGCGGCGGGAGGCGCGGGGGAACTTTCTTCTATTTGCATGATCCGCTCTTTCCCGGCCTGGCGGACGGCGACCGATTGCAGCGTCAACAGATGTTCTATATCGCCGGAGAAAGGACGGACTTTTACAAAGCCTTTAAGACCGAAAGGGGCGCCGGCCAGGGCGATTACAAATCTTTCCGTCACTTCCCGCCTCTGCCTGAAAACACGTGTATATCGAGGTTTTCCCAAAACTTCAGTTTTGGGACAGGCTCTCTCCTTTTCTTCTTCAAAAAGACGGACCGTTAAAGGTGCCGGTCCCCGACCAGGCGTTTGCCGATTGTGTCCACCTCAGGCATTTGGGTGTACAGGGGCTTGCGGCCCTTGGCGGCGGCTTTGTCCAGTTCGACCACGCTTACGAACAGTTCGTTTATCATATCGGCGAAGACCTGCACGTTGGAAGAAAAGGTATTTATCGCCATGTTGCGGAGTACCTTGTCGGCGCCGGTGGCCGTGTTGATGAGGCGGTTTTTGAGGGCAGGCCCCATCTCACGGCGGGCGATGTATACAAAATTGGCCGCGGCGGCAATCTGGCGGTACAGTTCGTCCATGTGTATCCCCTGGTACTTGAACTGGTCAATTTTTTCGGTGAGGGTCTCAAGCTGGTCCCAGGTCAGTTTGTCCAGGGGAAGCTGCAACAGCACCGGGCGGAGAAAACGGTTGGCGATATTGGCACGGTAGTGCTCTCCGATTCGCTCTATCAGACTAATAATGTCGGGGTCTTGTACCGGATGCAAAAAAAACCTCCTGGAGTTTCATTCACTACTTAATCATACTATGCCTGAGGCGGATTGACAAGCGTACAGACGCTCAATAGGATAACCCATGATGAAACCGTGTACGCACACTGTACTCGCGGCGCTGGCCCTGCCTGCCGTTCTGTTTGCAGTCTGTTCCTGTTCTCTGTTCCCCGGTAAAACCGCCGTGCTCTGGACGGACCGGTCCGAATTCGCCTTCTATGCGGCGGAATTTAACGCTGTCCAGGACCAGTACAAAATCGAAGTCCACTACTTTGATTCCCCCGCCCGGAAACTTATCAGCTCAGAGGAGCATCCCGATATTGTGGCCGGAACCTGGCTCAAGAGCGCGTCCACCAGGGTCTATTTCAAATCCCTGGACAGCTTTTTCGGCAAGGACTTTTCGGAAAGCGCCTTTTATTCACGGCTGCTGGCCATAGGCAGCATAGACGGCACGCAATTCCTGCTGCCGGTATCCTTTAACATCCCGGCCCTGATTTTCGCGCGGGACAAGGGGGAGCTGTTTTCCAATCCCTTTACCATTGGCTTTGCCGAGATGAAGCGGCTGGGCAGCGACTACAACATCGAGAAAGACGGCGTCTATACCCGCATAGGATTTTCCCCGCTCTGGGACGATAATTTTCTCTTTATCACCGCCGTTCTGTTCAAAGTCGCGTTCCAGGAGGCTGAGCCGCTGGCCTGGAACGCCGCCGCCCTGGACCGGGCCATGAGCTTTGTGTACGACTGGATCAACGAGGTGAATACCGGTATCCAGGCGGAGGATGATTTCTATTTTAAGTATTTCTACGAGCCGCCAGCGACGCTGGCCCTGTCGGAGCGGATTCTCTTTACCTATATGGGCAGCGACGAACTCTTTACCCTGCCCGAAGAGCGCCAGAGCAGCCTCGACTTTCGCTGGATTGCCGAAGACAATACCATCCCACTGGCCGAGTCCGCCGTGTATCTGGGGCTGCCCAAAAAAGGCAAAGCTCCCGGCGCGGCGGCCGCTTTTGTCCGCTGGTTTTACCAGGCCGAAACCCAGCGGCGGCTTCTGGAACGAAGCAAGAACACCCGTGCTATCGAGACTTCCTTCGGCATCAGCGGCGGCTTCTCTGCGCTACGCACGGTAACCGAGCAGGTTTTCCCCCGGTTTTACCCCAGCCTTTTGGGGCACATGCCGCCGGAAGATTTCCTCTCACCCGCGAACATCCTCCCCAGCAACTGGACTGCCTTAAAAGAGCGCGTGATACTCCCCTACCTCCGCGACCGTGCCCGCAGCCCTGATCGCAGCTATGTCTATCCCCTGGAGTACCGCCTCATCGACTGGCAAAAGGTGAACAGATAATTCAGGACGGAAGAGGACTATTCCCCGTGCACAGGATAAACGCATAGAAATTTTTATCCTCCTGTTTTAGGCGCATTTCCGGCGCTTTGCGCTGGAAACCGGGCTTTCCGTAAAACAGCCTTTTTCTCCGCCAGGAGCACAGTAAGCGGGCTTTATGCGATTCTATGCGTTTATCCTGCCCCATGCATTGAATTAATTGATAAAAAGGGGTATATATGTAAATGAGACTGGTTTCAAAACAAACGTTTTTGAAATTAGTTTGAAATTTAATCCGGACTTCCGGTTAAGAAGAAGGGCAAAAATGCCGAAAATACAACGATATGAACTATCCGCACGGCATTTGCTTATTACTTCTGTTGACGGCGATTCTTGCCATTGGGACTTTCCCGGCAAAAATAGCCGCGGAAGATACGGTTCATGTAGTGGCAAAGGGGGAAACATTCTACTCCATTTCCCGCCTGTACCAGGTCAGTCCTGACGAGCTTATGCGGTATAACAACATAGCCGATGCCACTAAACTTCAGGCCGGCCGGCAGCTCCGAATACCTCCTGCGGCGCAGCTGGTCGCGGCGGCGGGAAACGCCACGACAACCGGAAACGGAGTGTCAGGAAAGGCCGGGGCGGAGGAAGCCACATCCTCCGTCCAGGCCGCCTACACTGAATACCGGGTCGTGAAAAACGACACTCTTTTCAGCATAGCGCGGAACCACGGCGTTACCGTGCAGACACTGCGGGATTTTAACAAGTTTTCCGCGAATTATGTGTTAAAAGAGGGGGAGCGGATTAAAATACCGGGAAGCGTAACGGCGGCGGCCCCGGTACGGCAAACCACCGCCAAGACGGTGGACAGCTCGGTGCGCTGGCCGGTAAATCCGAAGGAAATCGCCTACATGACCGGCAAATTGTACGGCGTGGTGGTGCGGGGCGAACGCTCTGAATCCGTGCGAAGCCTCACCCAGGGAACGGTAATATCCGCCGGGCCTTACCGGGGTTTCGGCAGGGTGGCGATTGTACAGGTAAGCGGAGGTTATCTGTATGTGTATGGCGGCTGTGAAAGCCTGTCGGTAAAAGAGGGGGACAGGATAGGCCCCGGAACGGAAGTGGGAAGGCTGGGAATAGACGCGGTTTCAGAAAAACCCCAGCTCTTTTTCATGGTCTACCGGAGCAATACCCCCATTGATCCCGCGAAAGCCCCCAGGGCATAAGGGATTATACAGGTAAAAACGGAAAAGTAGAGGTAAAGGTATGACAAAAACAATAGCGGCTCTGGGGGAAACCGGAATAGACATGGAAAGGGCCAAAAAACGCCCAAAAGGTTTAACAAAAGTGAAAACCAAAAGCATCAAAACCGTGAAAAAAATCAAAGTCCAGAAAGAATCCGACCCCCTGGGCCTGTATTTCAAACAAATTTCCAAATTCCCCCTCCTCACCGGACAGGAAGAACAGATCATCGGCGAAAAAATAGTCGGTCTCAGAATAAAGCTACAGGCGCTTGAAGACGCGCCCAAAAAAGACACCTACAAGCGGGAGAAAGCCGCCCTGGAAAGCGCCCTTCTCTATAATAAAAACAAAATGATCAATTCAAACCTGCGCCTGGTAGTATCCATTGCCAAAAGCTACCAGCACCGCGGCCTTTCCCTGCTGGACCTCATCGACGAAGGCAACATCGGTCTTATCGAGGCCGTCGAGCGCTTTGACTACACGAGGGGCTACCGCTTTTCCACCTACGGCACCTGGTGGATACGGCAGGCCATTATCAAAAGCATCGCGGACAAGGGGCGCGTCATCCGCATCCCCATCCACATGCTCAACACCATAAAAAAATGCTACTTCGTGGCAAAACAGCTTACCCAGGATTTGGGCCGCGACCCCAGCGACGAAGAGCTCGCCGAATACCTGGGCATCACGGTAAACAAGGTCAAAGAAATCGTCAAACTCTCACAGGAAACCGCCAGCCTCGACACCGTCGTGGACAACGGCAACATGACCCGCCTCGCGGACCTCATCAAAGACGACAACATGGCCGAACCCTTCGAAATGGCCTTCTCCGTGACCTTGCAGGAAACCATAGCCGATATCCTCTCCCAGCTTCCCAAGCGCGAAATGAAAATCATCCAGCTCCGCTACGGCCTTACCGGTGAAGGCCCGCTAACCCTCGAAGAAACCGGAAAACTCCTCGGCATCACCCGCGAGCGCGTCCGCCAGATACAGGAAAACGCCACGTTCAAACTCCGTAGTCTTAAAGAGATAAATGAGTTGAGGGAAGAAAGCCTCCTGGAAGAGTGAGGAATTAACCGCAGGACCGCGTTACACGAAATCGTCACGCATGGGGGTAAAAAAATCGACCAGCACGCCTTTTTCCAGACATACGCAGCCGTGGGTAACGCCGTTCTGTTTGCAGAGGGTGTCTCCTCCGGCCACTTCTTTGACTTCCTCACCGACAGTAAAGCGGAAACGGCCTTCCGCAACATAGGTTATCTGGGTGTGGGGATGGCTGTGTAAAGGCCCTGTCGCGCCGGTATCGAAACGGTTTTCCACGCACATCATTTGGTCGCAGTAGGCCAGCACCCTGCGCTCCACGCCGGGGGCCGTAACTTCGCCCTCAATATCCATGCCGAAAACCCAAACCGCGTCTTTATGATTTTTTGTCATGTATTATCCTTCCTGGTGTAAATGTAACCACAGACCACATGAATGTCCGTCACCCCCGGCCTCACGCTTTGCATGAAGTCTTTTCTCAATAGACCCTCGCATCAAGCACGAGGGTGACATATTCAGTTTTACAGTATGGCCTTAGCGTACCAGTGTGATCCGCGGTTACTTATGTACCCTACTTCGTATCCCTTACGCGCTGGATAATATCCGCGTAGGAAGCATAGGCGGGCTGCTGATACAGCGGCGCGAGGGCGTCTTCAAAGAGCTTGTGCTGTTCGGGGGTCAGCTCGGTGATGATGGAGCCGGAATCCCGCGCCTGTTTTTCGTATCTTTGTTCCGCTTCAAGCCAGGCGGCCCGTTCCACTTTGGCGCCTTCCATGGCCCCGTCCTTGACGATTTTCTTTTCCGCTTCGGAAAGGCTGTTCCATACGCCGGTGTTGACGAGGATCATTTCCGGGGAAGCCATGTGGCCGTCAACGGTAAAACGCTTGGCAACTTCAAAGTGCGCCGCGGTAATGTACGAGGGCCAGTTGTTTTCGGCGCCGTCGATGATGCCGTTCTGGATGCCGGGGTAGACTTCGCCGTAAGCCATAGGCGTGGGGGATGCGCCGAGGTAGCGGACCATGTCCATCATAAGGGCGCTTTCCTGCACGCGGATCCGCAGGCCAACCATGTCCGCCGGGGTGTGGATGTCTCTTTTGGAGTTGTAAAAATTGCGGAAACCGGCATCAAACCAGCACAGACCCAGGAGGTTCTGCTGCTGCAATGAACCGAGCAGCTCTTCACCGATGGGGCCGTCAAGGACCTTGAACATGTGCTCCCGATCACGGAACAGGAAGGGCATGGCCAGCGCGTTCATAATCGGGTTCAGTGAAGAAAGGGGGTTGAGGCCGACACGGATAAAATGAATGTCTCCGGTTTGAGTCTGTTCAATGGTAGTTTTTTCATCCCCCAAAACCGAGTTGTTGTACACTTCGATTTTGATTGCGCCGTTGGTCTTTTCTTCGACATACTTTGCAAAGGCAAGATCGCCCAGCACCGTGGGATAGCCGTCGGGCTGATTGTCCGCAAGCCGGTACACCCTGGTTCTGGGCGCGGCGGCGCCTGAGCCTGAACTTGAGCCCGAGCTTTGAGACCTGCCACCCGCAAACAGCGGGGAAGCGGCCATTGCCAGAGCAAGGATCATTACCAATACAACAGTAAACTTTTTCATCGTTTCCTCCAGAAACAAAAATTTATCCGGCTCAAAGCCGGAAAGAAGCCAGTTTATTTTCCGAACATCAAATTCGGAATGGTCATGGAAAAAGCCGGCACAAAGGTCAGCAGCATCAGTACCACAATCATGGTTATATAGAACGGGGCCATAGCCTTCGCGGTTTCCTCGATTTTAATGCCCCCGATGGAACTGCCCACAAACAATACCGTTCCCACGGGCGGGGTCAAAAGCCCTATGGAAAGGTTCAGCATCATGACAATCCCGAACTGGACCGGGTCCATGCCGATAGCCGGAGAAGTTACCACCGGAACCAGTATGGGAGCGGCAATCAGAATGAGCGGGGCCATATCCATAACGCAGCCTAAAATGAGGAGGGCAAAGTTTATCATCAGAAGCAACACTATCCGGTTATGGCTTATGTTGAGGAGACCCTGGGTAATGAGGGAGGGGATACGGAGAATTGTCATCATATAGCCGAAGGCCGAGGACGCGGCGATCAGGGTCATTACCATAGCCAGGGTTCCCAGCGTCCGTTTCAGTATGGGCCAGAAGTCTTTCAGGGTGATTTTTTTGTAGAAAAAGATTGAAACAATAAAAGCCCAGATGCAGGCAAGGACCGATGATTCGTTGGCGGTAACAATGCCGGTAAAGACCCCGCCTATGATCAGAACCACCGTAAAAAGCCCCAGGAGGCTGTCCGCGCCGATTTTGAGCGATTCCTTAAAGGTGTATCGACCGCCCCTGGGGTAATTCCGTTTCAGCGATATGATATAACACAGAAGCATAAGGGCAAGCCCCAGCATTACGCCCGGTATCAGGCCCGCCATAAACAGCTTCCCGACCGAAAGGCCGCCTATCGCCGCGGCGTAGATAATCATATTGTGGCTCGGCGGAATCAACACCCCCTGACAGGCACTGGCGATGGTGATGCAGACCGAAAAATCCGTGTCGTAGCCCTTCTTTTTCATCATGTCAATTTCCAGCGGGCCAAGAGACGAGGTGTCCGCCACCGCGGAGCCTGAAATACCGCCGAAAAACATACTGGCCACCACGTTTACCATTGCCAGTCCGCCGCGCATACGCCCCACAAACACGTCGGCGAGTTTTACCAGGCGGTCCGAAATGCCCCCCGCGCCCATGATTTCCCCGGCGAGAATAAAGAAGGGAATTGCCAGCAGGTTAAAGGAATCCACTCCGCTGACCATTTTTTGCGTAATGGCCCCCAGAGAAATACCCTTGTACGCGGCGGTGGCAAATGCCGAAAAAGCGAGCGCAAAGGCAATGGGAAATTTAATGATGATGAGGACCGCGAACAGTCCCATCAATAAGGAAATCGCCACAGTGTCTACGGTCATAATGTCGCCTGCTCCTTTGAAAAATCACCCTGTTTTTTCTGCTGTTCATCGGTACCGTATTTGAAGTGATCGTAGATTTGATAAACGGCAATCAGCGCCAAAAGAACGCCGACGGCGGTGGGAACCAGGTACTGCCAGCCCACGGGGATGCCCGTTCCCGGAAGGCGGTTGAATTTGAGTTTGGTAAAGTACGGCCCCATATTGATGCACATCATAATCCCCATGATGAAAATGAAGACTTTCCCGATTATCTCCAGGGGCAGCTTGATTTTTTTAAGGACCCGGTCGGCGATAATGGTAAGGGCTATGTGGATTTTATCCCGCACCCCCAGGGCCATGGCGATAAAACAGAACAGGATCATAAACTGCCGGGCCATTTCTTCCGACCAGCCCGGGGCGTTATTGAAGAAATAACGCAGCACAATCTGTATCGTCACCACCACAAGCATGGCGCCCAGGCTGACGGCGGCAATTATCTCAAAAACAGTACAGATAAAGTTGACTATTTTTTTATACGTGTTCACAGGCCTGCCTCCTTATGACGCGGTGGTAATTATAAAGCATATTGCCGGAATTGGCAAGCAGCCGAATTGCACCACGTTAAATCTAACCATAGGGCAGCCTTATATTCCCGATGAGAGATACCGGTGTTTTTTCATCGGGAACATTTCTGCAAATATTCCTCTATAAATAAATCAATGTCCCCGTCCATTACCGCCTGGATGTTGCCGACTTCGGCCTTTGTACGGTAGTCCTTTACCATGGTGTAGGGCTGAAAGACGTAGGAGCGGATCTGATTGCCCCAGGAGATGTCTTTTTTTTCCTGGGCGAAGCGCTCGTTTTCTTTTTCTTTTTCCTGGCGGTAGTATTCGTACAGGCGCGCGCGGAGCATATCCATAGCGATGGCGCGGTTTTTGATCTGGCTGCGCTCGTTCTGGCAGGCCGCCACAATGCCCGTGGGCAGGTGGGTAAAGCGTACGGCGCTGTCGGTTTTGTTGACATGCTGGCCGCCCGCGCCGCCTGAGCGGTAGGTGTCCACCCGGAGGTCTTCGGGACGAATTTCCACCTCGACGGAGTCGTCGACGACCGGGAAAATATACACGGACGCGAAAGAAGTGTGCCGCCTGGCGTTGGCGTCAAAGGGGGAGATGCGCACGAGACGGTGCACACCGGACTCGCCCTTGAGGTAGCCGTAGGCGTAGTCCCCTTCGATTTTGCATGTCGCCGATTTTATCCCGCCCTCGGCTTCCAGGCGGTCCACTTCCTCAACGGCGAAGCCTTTGCGTTCGGCCCAGCGCAGATACATGCGGTACAGCATCTGGGACCAGTCGCAGGCTTCGGTACCGCCGGCCCCGGAATGGACCGTGAGGAAACAGCCGTTCCGGTCCACTTCCCCGCCCATGAGTTCAAAGATATTCTGTTTTTCATAGCGGGCAGAGAGGTCCTTCCACGCGCTTTCGATGCCGGCGCTTTCGCGCTCGTCTTTGGCCTCAACGGCAAGCTCGTACAGGGCCTCAAGGTCGTCCACTTCGGCGCGGAGTTCCTTCCACGGCAGGTAACGGTTTTTCAGCCCCTTGAGATCGCTCATGGTTTCTTTCGCGGCGGCGGCATCGTTCCAGAAATTTTCCTCAAGGGCTCTCGCCTCAATTTCGGCTATGCGCTGTTCAAAAGAAGCGTCCTCAAAGACGCCTCCAGGTATCGTAGATTTTTGCCTTCAATTCCCCTATGGGTATGCCAAGTTCGCTTAATAACATAATATCTCCTTACCAAAGATACCTTGAAAAGACCGCCTTTTTCAAGGATAGTGTTGACAGGGAGAAATAGGCATGAAAACCCTTGGTTACTACAACGGTGAAATTGGCGAGATTGACGAAATGCATATCCCCATGAACGACCGGGTCTGCTGGTTCGGGGACGGCGTTTACGACGCCGCCATTGCCGCCAACTATATTGTTTTTACGCTTGATGAACACATCGATCGTTTTTTTAACAGCGCCCGGCTCATGGAAATGACAGTTCCCGTCTCAAAGGCCGGGCTTGCGGAACTCCTGCGCTCTCTGGTTCAAAAACTGGAAAGCCCTACGCAGTTTGTCTACTGGCAGCTCACCAGAGGAACGGCGGACCGCGCGCACCGTTTTCCCGTGGGGAAGGGCAATCTCTGGGTAATGCTGCGCCCCCTCGTGCTGCCGGACCTGGGCAAAAAAATCAGGCTTATCACCGTGGAGGACACCCGCTTTTTCCACTGCAACATCAAAACGCTGAACCTGCTCCCCAACGTGATGGCCGCCGAAAAGGCAGAGCGGGCCGGCGCGGAGGAGGTGGTTTTTCACCGGGGGGACCGCGTCACCGAGTGCGCCCACAGCAACGTCCACATCCTCAAAGACGGGATTCTCCGTACCGCCCCCACGGACAACCTCATCCTTCCCGGCGTCGCCCGCGCCCACATCATCAGGCACTGTAAAAAGCTGAGCATCGGTGTTGAGGAGCGGGCCTTTACCCTGAAAGAAATGATGACCGCCGACGAAGTGTTCATTTCCGCCTGCTCTACCTTTTGCGCCTTCGCCGATCACATCGACGGTATCCCCGTGGGGGGAAAAGCCCCCGAACTTGAGAAACGGCTTCGGGACTCGCTCATCGGTGAATTCAGGGAAGAGTGCGGGTTGTAATGAGTCGTTAGTCCAGAATTTCCAGTACCGTGTGCTTGCCGGTTTTGGCGGTGGCTGCCTGTAACACGGTCCGGATGGCCCTGGCGATGCGGCCGTGTTTGCCGATCACCTTGCCGATGTCGTCTTCGGCGACCCGGAGTTCTAAAATAGTGGATTTTTCGCCCTCTACTACGGCAACCTGCACTTGGGCGGGGTCGTCTACGAGGGATTTCACGATATATTCTATCAGATCTTTTTCCATTTTATACCCTTTTCACCTGAAACCGCCCGGCCCCGGCAATGCCGTCCGGCGGCCCGGCTTTCACTGTTAGTAGTGGTTTCGCAAAGGCCGCTATTTTACGGCGATGTTCTTTTTGTTGAAAATTTTGCGCACCGTATCGGTTACAGTGGCGCCTTTCTCAAGCCAAGCCTTTGCCTTTTCGGCGTTAAACTCGATCTGCTTGCCTTCAACTTCAATGGGGTGATAATACCCCAATTCCTCGATGGTTTTCCCGTCACGAGGTTCCCGCTTGTCCATAACCACAATGCGGTAATAGGGACGTTTCTTCGTTCCGAACTTCTTGAGCCGTATCCTGACGCTCATTATTCCTCCTCAATATGTGAAACTCCCAGGCTTTCGCTTTCGGAGTTTTCTCGCGCAAAACCGTGTCCTGCGGCACGGAAATTCATTGTATATAAATGGGAGCGGTTAGTCAATACCTGCCCGAAAGGGGCATCCCGCTCAAAATCAAAATCTCCGGCCTGTACTCGAAGTGCATGGTGTCAAAAAAAAGCCACTTGCCCCCCCAGATAAAACCGCAGGATTCAAAGGCCTTGATGACCGCCTCCGGCGGGTGAAAGCGCTGGCTGTACGGAATGTTCCACCATTCGGGTTTATTGCGGGCGGCCCAGAGCCAGTACGTGTCCCTGCCCCCCAGGGATTTGGGAAGAATGTCGATGGCCGCGCCGTAGGCGTGAAAACTCCTGCTCTGCGTGTCGGCGATACTCCGCCAATTCCAGCCCTCCAGGATATTGATGCTGTTTACCCACGCGCGCAGTTGGGCATCTGTTTTCGCCTCCCTGAGGATACGTTCTTCCACCAGCGCAAGTTCCTCCAGAATCGAGTAGTGGACCATCACGCTGCGGCCAAGAAAACGGAGCGTTTTTACCCGCTCGTAGGACTCTTCCCGTGTATGGGCGCGCCAGAGCGCGTCAAAAAAATGCTGGGAACGTTTCGGCGGGTTCCGGCTGCGGTTGTTCGCCATGTCGCGGAAGCGGGCGGCTTCTTCGGGAGAGGCCTTTTTCCACGGGGGCAGTTCGGCGACGTAATTGTAAAAAGGCTGGGGATCGTAGAGCGATGCGCTGTCCCGCAGCGCTTCGGGCAGCAATCTGCCGCCGGCGTAGTAGTACCATTCGCCTCCCAGCGGGACGGCCCAGTCGCCGTCCCGCAGTTCCGCCGGCCCGATACGATCGGGGTAAGCGGCGGCCAGGGCCTTCATCACCTGTTCCGCCCTGCCCGGCCGCGGCTCTTCCGTCGGCTGGGGTATATCATCGCGCGCATCCCCCAGGACGAGGGCCGCCGGCGGCGCGGCCTGGGCTTTCCCCCCGGCAAACACATTTCCGGTAAGCAGCAAAAAGCAGACGGCAATGATATGGAACATGACTTCACCCATCATAACACGCGGGGGCGGGAGGGGAAAGAAGCGCGAATTGTCATGGGCGTTTACCACGGACGGCGCGGATCACACGGAAAACTGCGCTTCGTTCCGCGAAGCGCAGCCGTTCCCGGTTAAATTTTTTGCCAGTTAAACGCCTATGGAGAATCATCTATAACCCGTACTGTTTAATCTTATTGAGAATGGTTTTCCTGCTGACGCCCAGCGCTTCCGCGGCGCGGGTGCGGTTGCCGTTGCAGCGTGAAAGAGCGCCGGTAATTGCCTGTTTTTCAATTTCGTCCAGGGTATCCAGCGGCTTTGCGTCCGCGTCCTCCGATGAACCGGCGCAGGCCGGGGTTTTTCCCGCGGCGTTATGCGCAATGTCTTTCGGTACAGCGGCGGCGCTTTCTTCGTGCAGATCAATATCGGTATTGCGTATAACGGAATCCCCGCAGTAAATAAGCGCGCGTTCAAGAATGTTTTCCAGTTCCCGCACATTGCCGGGAAAAGAATAACGTTTGAGTTTTTCAAGCGCCTCTTGTGAAAGGGCGGGCCGGGCGCGGCCTTTGTGCCTGGCGATGAAATGTTCGGCGAGCAGGGGGATGTCTTCGCGGCGATCCCGCAGAGGAGGGAGGCTGATGCGGAACACGTTAAGCCGGTAGTAGAGGTCTTCGCGGAAACGGCCCTCTTTTATCAGGGCCTCAAGGTCCTGGTTGGTGGCGGAGATGATCCGGGCGTTGATGGGGATGTTGCTGACGCCGCCAAGGCGACGGACTTTACGCTCCTGCAATACCCGCAGCAGTTTGACTTGCAGAAGCATGGGCATTTCGCCGATTTCGTCAAGGAAGAGACAGCCTCTGCCGGCAAGCTCGAAGAGGCCCTGTTTGCGGGCACTTGCGCCGGTGAACGAGCCTTTTTCGTGGCCGAACAGTTCGCTCTCCATCAGGCTCTCGTGAATGCCGCCGATGTTTACCGCCACAAAAGGCTCGTCGCGGGCGGGGCTGCGGGCGTGGATCTCCCGGGCGGTAACTTCCTTGCCGGTCCCGCTTTCCCCGGTGATGAGTACCGTTACCTCAGAGCCGGCAATTTTGTCGATCTGATCGGAAAGCTGTTTGATGAGCGGACTCGTGCCCAGGAGCATGGTTTCCCCCGCGGGCGCGGCGCGCGGTTCGGTGCGCATCACCGCCTCAAGCACGTTTTCACGGCGCTTGTTTTCGATGAGGGAGCGGAGGCGGATGGAAAGTTCCGCCGGGTCAAAGGGTTTCACGAGATAATCTTTCGCGCCCCTTTTCAGGGCTTCCACCGCATCGGGGATTTCCCCGTGTGCGCTGATCATGATCACCGGCGAAAGGATGCCGTCTTGCTGCATCCGCTCCAGAACCGCCTGGCCCGTCATGCCCGGCAGTTTCAGGTCGAGGATCACCGCGTCAAAATTTTCCCTGGAAAGGTGTTCCAGCGCGGCCTCGCCGCTTTCGGCGCCCAGCGAATCTATTTTTTCAAAGCTTAAATATTTGCCCAGCGATTCACGGATATTTTTTTCATCATCAACAATTAAAACCCTCATTAGTTTTATTCCTTTTCCCTGTATTGGGGAAAAACCAGCGTGACCATGAGGCCGCCGCCTTCACGGTTTTCAACGCTGATGGTTCCCCCAGCCGCTTCGGTAAAGCGTTTGCTTATGGCCAGGCCGATGCCGGTTCCGGTGCTCTTGCTGGTAAAAAACGGATCAAAAACCCGCTTGAGGTTTTTTTCAGGGATGCCCCTGCCCCGGTCAAAAATCCGGATCACCACATTACCGGAGTACGCGCCCGCGCTTCCGTGTACGCGGCCGCCAGCGGCGTTATGCGCTTTCCCACCCACATGAACCGACACGCCAATCTCCGTGAGCGGACTGCCCGACTCCGCCGCGTTACGGAAAATATTTTCCAGTACCGACCTGATCCTGTTTTCATCAACAACGACAAAAGCGGGCGGCTCGCTGCCGGCGGCGATAATTTCAGCGCCGCAGATACGCCGTGATGTTTCGGCGAGGAGTTCACTTATATTCAGGACCGATTTCTCTCCTTCCGGTTCGCGGAGGTAATCATTCACCCGGTACACAAGGGAGGAGAGGCGGTCTACTTCCTGATTGATAATGCCGATTTCTTCTTTTTCATTTTCCGCGCAGATTTTTTCTAAAATGCCCGTTTGCAGCCGGATGGAAAGAAGGGGATTTTTTATTTCGTGGGCCAGCGTACCCGCGGCGGTTCCCAGGACAACGAGGTTATGCTGGGCTTCGATCTTTTCCCGGTACTCACGGTTGCGGAGGTACAGGCGGCGGATGTAAAAAACCAGTATCAAGAGGGCGATCTCAGTCAGGGGAAATAAAATTGTCGTGAGAGTCCTGGTGCGCCAATAATCGGGATGGAAAATGTCGATGTAAAAATACCGGTTCCCGGAGAAATTGTTAAAGTTAAAAAGGAAAGCGTCCTGCTGCACCGGCTCCTGCCCGATTTGATTCTGCCACCCCGGTTCGTGGCGCTGTTCAAGAGACCTTTCGCCGTTATTGTCGTGCTCCTGCGGTTCACGGGGGCGCATCATGCCCTGCCCCATAGCGGGCGGCGGCATTCGTCCGAAGCGAAGCACAAATTTGGACGAACGGCCCTGCCTGTCGGGTATCGTATAACGGCCGAAACGGCTTCGTTCTCTGGTTCTCAGAATGTTCTCATCAAAAACCGACGGAACCTTTCCCCAGCGGGAAACCGGCTGCAAATTATGCCCATAGACCGCAACGCCGATTATCCGCTCTTTCAGAATCGGGTTTGATTCAACCACTGAACCAAAATCATCATAATTCCGCAGTTCCGTCCAAATCGTGTTGAGAGTCCGCTCGTTGTCGTTGTCCCGGACAAGGCGGGCGCGATCCCACAACGCCCAGTTAATAAACACATTCAGGACCGAGAGGAGCAGCCAGCCGAGCAGGGCGGCGATTAGCGAAGAAGTTCTCAGCGCGTTTTTCTTCACGGCCCGTTGCCTCTCAATAATTGCATCAGTATTTCCTCATCCTCAAAGGCCCCGAGACTCCGCAGCGTTGAAAGGCTTTGCAGAAAACCGTAGCGGGCCTTGATAAACTGACTCCGGTTGGAGCCTACCAGCGCGGAGGCGTCTGACAGTTCTGAAACGGAACTTTGGGAAAGCCGGTACCGTTCCATAATATACTCAAAATGTTTTTCCGCATACTCCAAAGCCCGGCGGGAGGAACCGGCCGATCCTGCCTGGGCAATGGTATCGAACAGGGCGCTTTGCAGTTCGGTCTCAAGGGAATTTTCGGCGGTATAATAATCCAGCGCCGCCGTGTCGCGGGCGATTTTGCTCTTTGCGACATTGTTCGCCGTTACCCAAAAATCCAGGGGAATGTTCCCGCTGATCGAAACAGAGCCGCCGGACGGTTTAATGCCGTTGTTGGGCGCATAATTGAGTCCGGTTGAAAAAGAAGCGCTGAGGCTTGGTGAAAAATCCAGCTTTGACAGAGACAGATTTTTTCCCGCACGCCGGCTTAAAAGGCCGGCCTTTACCAGAGAGGGATTAGCGGCCGCGGCGATCTCCCACAATTCGCCGTATAAATAATCCGCTTCCGTATCGGTAATACTTCCCAAACGCAGGATCAGTTCTTCGTATCCGCTGAAATCAACCTGTTCGACATTAAACCCGGAGGCTTCGTTCAGGCCGATGAGGGATTTGAGTTTCGCGTTATTCAGGCTGTAATTCCGCCGGGCCTGGTTACGGCTTGTCTCACTCGATTCCTTGTCCGCCAAAGCCTTGAGATAATCTCCCTGGCTTATGACGCCGCTTGTGTGCCGTACCTCCGCTATGGAAAGGCTCAAGTCTGCGGTTTGCAGGGCCGACTCGGCGGCCTCCAAATCCGCCGCCGCTTCCAGCACCGAATAGTAGGCGCTGTCAACCGCGTTAAGCACGCTGAAATATTCGGCCAGCGCGTCCCGTCTGGCCGTTTCGGTGGCAAGCTCGTTAATCGCCTTCTGCACAAGACTCTTGCCGCCTTCAAAAATCTTCTGCGATACGCTGAAATTTGCCCCTGCCTTAAAAGTCTCAAGCGGATCAATAGCCGGTTCACCTCCGGCGTTCCAGAGGCTCATTGAAGCGCTGGCCCCCAAAGAAAGGGAGGGGAAGTTCGAATAGAGCTGGGATCGTGTGTCAAGGACGCTGCTCTGCACCGCCAGATTGTATTTCGCAAGACTCCGTGAATTCGCCAGCGCAAGACTCCGGGCCTGTTCAAGGTTGATGGTCTGAGCCATTACGCGAATACCGGTAAATATAAATACAACAGCGATTAACAGTAATACTTTTTTATTTTTTTTATCAATTATTTCAAGCATTTTTCATACCTCCGATAGTTCCGCAAGCGGCGTTATTCATACCTCAGCGCGTCAATGGGATAGAGTCCCGCGGCTTTTCGCGCCGGGTAATAGCCGAAGATGATTCCCACCATGGCGGCAAAAGCAGCGGCGGCGGCGACAACAAGCGGATTTATCGCGGTGGGTATTCCCATAACGCGCAGAACGCGGCAGATCGCAAAGGCAAAGCCGATTCCGATAAAGCCGCCCATGAGGCTCAAGATCACCGACTCGGTGAGGAACTGCATCAAAATATCCCGCTTGCGCCCCCCTACGGCCATTCTGATGCCGATCTCCCTGGTCCGCTCGGTAACCGATACCAGCATGATGTTCATAATACCAATGCCCCCGACAAGAAGGGATACGCCGGCAATGGCGGCCAACAATGTGGTCAATGTCCTGGTAGTAGCCAATGCCATGTCGATCATGTCCGCCTGATTCAAGACGTCAAAATCGGAGGCGGCCCCTTCGGCGATATTGCGGGACTCCCTGAGAATGAGTTCCGTTTCCTTTTGGGCGGCTTCCAAATATTCTTTGCTCACCACGCTTATCACAATTGAGCCGATGTTACGTGAATTGGAAAGGCGGGTCATGGCGGTGTCCAGAGGAACGATGACGATGTCGTCCTGATCCTGTCCCCCCCTGCCGGCACCGCGCGCTTCCAGCAGGCCGATGACGGTAAAGTAGATCGTTTCTATGCGGATCTGCTGCCCCAAAGCGGCGTCAGCCTCAACAAAGAGATTTTTCGCGGTGGTACGGCCCAAAACCGCCACCCTGTTTCGGAGGGCGGTGTCTTCATCGTAAAAAAAATTCCCCGCGTCAATTTTCAGGCCGCGGGCGGTAAAGTAATCGGGATCAACGCCCTGAACCGTTACCTGGGCGCTTCCCTCGCTGCCCACTATGGTTAAATTACTCTGTGTTACGGCGGAAATAGCCGCGGCAAAACTCGACTCGTTCTTGAGTTTTTGCGCGTCGGCCCTGGTAAGCGCGGAGGCGCGGACAAAGACACTCTGACCGCTGCGGCTCATTTGCCGCCGGGGCATTACCTGAAGAAGGTTGGTCCCCAGGGCGGCAATCTGCGATTCAATGGCCCGTTGCGAACCTTCACCGAGGGCGACCATGATGATCACCGATCCTACGCCGATGATCACCCCCAGAGAAGTGAGGAGGCTCCGCATCCGGTTGCGGAAGATTGAGCGCAGGCAGGTGTGCAGCAGTTGAATACTATTCACGATAACCTCAGGATAACATTGCCTTTCCGCGGCCGTACTATATAAGCGGACAGGAAGCGGCGTTTCATAACGCCCCCTCTTCTGCCGCGTACTTTTCCGCCGCGCACAACAGACCCGCTGGCTGTGCTTCCCCGGCGAGCAGGGCGTGGTTCCGCTTCCACCGGGCAAGATCGTCTAACGCGTTACGCGACTGTGTCAGCGGCTTGTCGGAAACCAACTCCCCGTCCCGCAGGGTGATGATCCGTTTGGTGTAGGCCGCCAATTCCGGCTCGTGCGTAACCATGATGATGGTCTTTCCCCGTCTGTTGAGTTCCTGAAAGAGGCCCATAATTTCCAGCGTCATGCCGGTATCCAGATTCCCCGTAGGCTCGTCCGCGAGAATAAAGGCGGGATCATTCACCGTGGCTCTGGCTATGGCGACCCGCTGCTGCTGTCCGCCCGAAAGCTGGGAGGGAAAGTGATCCATGCGTTTTTCAAGCCCCACTTCACGCAGGGCGATGACGGCCCGTTCTTTCCGGCTCTGGGCGCTTCGCTTTTCCCCCTTTTCCCTGCTGCGGTAAAACAGGGGAAGCTCGACGTTTTCCAGGGCCGTGGTCCGGGCCAAAAGGTTGAAGGACTGAAACACAAAACCGATTTTCCGGTTTCTGATATAGGCGAAAGTGTCGGCGTCCGATTTTGAGGTCTCTATGCCGTCCAGGGTATAAGTCCCCTCGCTGGGCTTGTCCAGACAGCCGAGGATATTCATCAGGGTGGACTTGCCCGAACCGGAAGGGCCCATGACCGAGACGAATTCCCCGGCCCCGGCAGCAAAGTCCACCCCGCGCAGGGCGCGGACTACCACGGAGGATTCGTTCTGTTTGCCCTCCATCCGGTAGATCCGCTTGATCCCCCGCAGCTCTATCACCGGCATTAGATTTTTTCCCGCAGAATTATCTGCTTCCCTTCGATGTCTTCCGTAGAAATGATCTCCGTATTGACGCCATTGCTGATGCCGGTCCACACCCTTATCACATTGAGCTTGCCCTCGCCGTTGATGTACCAGAGGTTTTTCATTGCCGCCGGCTGCCTTTCCGCCGGACCGCTTTGGCCGGCTTCCGCGCCTCTCCCTCCTCCCGGAGGCCGGCCCATGCCCTGCATTCCCGGTCCGCCGCCCGTTATCAGCCCCGCCAGCCCTGTCGCGGGAGCCGCGTTCACGCCCTGCCTTGAAACCGCCTGGCTTTGCGCTTCCGCGCGGGAGCGTTCTTCAAGCGCGTCCTTCCGCTGTTCTTCGTCCATTCCCTCAAGGCCCGAGTTAAAAACAATGTCGGCGATTTCCCCTTCGCCGAGGCCCGTAGGCTGGTAGCGCAGCGCGGCATTGGGAACGGTGAGGATGTTCTCGCTTCGTTCCACGATAAAGTCCACCGCGCAGGTCATTCCCGGCAGAAGGGACCCGTCCTGATTTTCCACATTGATAATCACCGTATAGGAAACCACGTTATTCGAAACCACAGGAACCATCCGCAGCGTTTCCACCACCCCGGCAAAGCTCCGCCCCGGCAGGCTTTCCAGGGTAAAGCGCACCGCCTGTCCCTTGTGAATTGAAGTTACGTCCAGTTCCCCCACTCCGGCCTCGATCTGCATCTCCTGAAGATTTTCCGCCAGGGTAAAAATGCTGGTTGAGTTATTGCTGGAGCTGTCCACTACCGTGTCGCCGACATTGATGTTCCGTTCCAGCACAATGCCGTCGATGGGCGAAGTGATAAATGCATATTGATTTATTTCTGTCTCGATTACCCTTAGATTAGCCTCGGCGGCGGCAAGATCCGCGGCTTGAATATCCAGATTGGTTTGGCTGTTTTTAAGCTCGTAATCGGAAATGAGTTTTTTATCCGCCAGGGTCTGTTGCGCCTCGTGGTTGATCCGCTGCAATTCGTGGTTTGCCCGCGATTTAATCACCTGGGCCAGCTGCTGTTCCCGCTGGAGCCTGAG
This sequence comes from Treponema sp., assembly GCA_031279635.1. Lineage (GTDB taxonomy): Bacteria > Spirochaetota > Spirochaetia > Treponematales > Breznakiellaceae > WQXQ01. The sequence continues at coordinate 23,064 of JAITIC010000256.1, forward strand.
CATGTCCGTGTTCAGCTCCGCGAGAATGTCCCCCTTGCGTACCGTGTCGTTAAAATCGACATTTATTTTTTCGACCTTCCCGCTCATCCGGGGAAGCACCTTGACGGTAGAAACCGGATTGATGGTCCCGGCGGACGAGACGGTCCGTTCCAGCGTCCCCCGGCGGACCTCGGCAAATTCGTAGACCGCCGCTCCTGATTTTTTGGACATACAGCCTGAAAAGACAAACGGCAGCAGCGCGCAAAAAGCGAAGATCCGATTCTTTAGCACGATAGAAGCTCCTGCTTATATATAGCAATATCCGTGCCATGTCCGAATTCGTGTTTTCATGATGAAATCGGGGCAAAACGCCGGTTTTTAGCGGATTTAATGCGAAAATATTACGCGCTTAAAATCATTGGGTAAATTTTGCCCGCGAATTTTCCTTATAACCACGGTATTCCTGGAATGTTTTTACAATACCTTGCCCGATTTCCCTTTTTCCGCTATAATAAACCATATCCCATCCATAAGGAGATGGTATGAAAAAGCTGATGGCTATACTGCTTGTGGCAGTACCGCTTGTTACCCTTACCGCCCAGCAGAAATACGCGCTGGTAATCGGCAACGGGAACTACACCGGTATAACCCGGCTCAATAACCCGGTAAACGACGCCAATGACGTGTCCGCCGCCCTGCGGGGCATGGGTTTTACCGTGGATCTGTTGACCAATGCGGGCCGGGTGCAGATGGAAGGAGCGGTAATACGGCTTAAAAACCGCCTGGGCGCGGCGCGGGGTTCTTACGGCTTTTTTATTACGCGGGCCACGGAGTACAGAGCGGCGGCGAAAACTACCTGATTCCCGTTGACGCGAACATCCCCGGCGAGGCCTACCTCCGGGACCGGGCGCTGCCCATGCAGGCCCTGCTGGGCGAACTGAACGATGCGGGGAACGCCCTCAACATCGTGGTGTTGGACGCCTGCCGGGACAACCCCTTCGGCTGGGGCCGGAGCGGCAGCCGGGGCCTCCAGGTGGTAAGCGGCCAGCCTGCCGACAGCATCATCGTGTACGCTACCAGCGCGGGAGCGACAGCCGCCGATGGCACAGGGCGGAACGGCCTTTTCACCACCCACCTTCTTAACAACTCATGTTACGCACGAGCCACTGAAGAATGCTGAAAATTCGTCAAAAATGGTCAAATGCGGGTAAATTTGGCATAAATTTTGGATTATTTTGGGCTGTCAAATACCCCCTGCGTAAC
>JAITIC010000178.1 GCA_031279635.1 Treponema sp.
CGGCGTCGGGCGTACCTCCCAAGGCGGAAATTATCGCGGTGAACGAGCCGAAGACGCTGAAAGTGGTGGTTCCGGCGACTCTCACCGCCGGGAAGGAATATAACCTGCGTATTTTCACGATGAGTCCGGTAGGCGGAGGGGGGCACCTCCTCAAAGTGGTGCGGGACCTGAAATCGGACTTCAAACTGACCGCGCAAGCGTAGCGGCCTCAGGCCTGGCGACATCCCCTGTTCACTGCCGCCGGCCGGATTTGCCTCTTGTCCACTAAAGCGCCGCGCATCCTCATGCCATATATAGGGTATGGATGATTTTGACTATCCCGATTGTTTCACCGAAGCGCGGTCCCGCTACACCGGGAAAGGCGCCGGCCCGGGCCCGCTGGAACTGCCTCCGGAGCGGCGGCCCAGGGAGCGGCTTCTTGCCAACGGGCCTGCGGCCCTTTCGGACCTTGAACTTTTGGCGATCATTCTTAATACGGGAACGCGGGGCAAAAACGTGTCGCTTCTGGCCGGGGATCTGCTCGGCCTTCTGGATCGTAACAAGGATATTCCGCCGGTAGAAGAGCTTTCCCGGCTTGTCGGCCTGGGAAAAACCAAGGCGTCTTTGATAGCGGCTATGCTGGAATTCGGCAGGCGGCGCTGGGGTTCTGTCGGAACCCGTGTCAAACAGCCGCTGGACATCTTCACCCTGGTACGGCATAACGCGGACCGCAAGCAGGAGCGCTTTATCAGCATTTCCCTGAACGGCGCGCACGAGGCTCTGGCGGTACGGGTGGTAACCATCGGCCTCCTGAACCGTACCATTGTGCATCCCCGCGAGGTGTTCGCCGACCTCATACAGGACCGCGCCGCGGCCTTCGCCGTCGCCCACAACCACCCGTCGGGGAAGATACTACCGTCTTCCGAAGATGACGAAATCACGGAGCGTCTGCGGGCCGCGTCGGAGATACTGGGCCTCCATTTCCTCGATCACCTGATTTTTTCCGAAAGCAACTGGTGGAGCTACCGCCAGAATGGCCGCATCGGGGAAAAAACAAGGGGCGCTGAGCAGAGGCCGGTTCTCAGGGCCGCACCAGTGACATAAAGGCCAGATATACCCAGGGGATAAACATGGCGGGGATCAGGTTCGCCACTTTGATCTCTTTGACGTCGAGGAAGTTAAACCCTATGCCGGCGATAAGAAGGCTGCCCACAGCGGACATTTCGCGGATGATTTCCGGCGTAAGGTAATCCCTGATTGCCATAGCCGCGAGCACAATCCCCCCTTCGTAGAGCAGCATCGGCAGGGCGGAAAAAGCGACGCCTATCCCCAGGGAAGCGCCAAAAACCAGCGACATGGAGCCGTCCAGAATCGACTTGGCGAAAAGCGTTTCGTGGTTTCCCTGGAGGCCGCTCTGTATGGAGCCGACTATGGCCATTGAGCCGGCGCAGAAAAGAATACTGGCGGAGACAAAGCCCTTGGAAAAATTCCGTTTTGAGTTTTCGGCGCCTCCGGCCATGCCGAGCTTCCGCTCAGCCCAAAGCCCCAGGCGGTTCATCCATTTATCAATGTTGATAAGCTCGCCTACAACCGCCCCCGCCACCATACTCATAATAAGGAGGAGTATGCGCTCGTTTTCCAAAGCCCCCCGAATCCCCACGTATATAATGGAGAGGCCTATGGCTTTTTTTATAAGCTCTTCAAAGCGATCCGGTATTCCCCGAATCAGAAAACATCCCGCGAGGGAACACACAACAACAACCAAAGCGTTAACCAGCGGACCTAACATACAAGCTCCATTAAAAAAAATAAAAAAAATTAACAGGAGGGGGAAGTCTCCCCCTCGCTCCCAACCTTCGGTTGTCCGCTACCCCCTCTGCGGGGGGATACCCCCCGCACCCCCCGCCGGCAGTGTTTACGGCAGCACGTTTCCCGCAGCCAGATAGATAGCGTACCATTCATCCCTGCTCAGGGTGATCTCCGCGGCTTTAACACAGTCCCGCAGGCGCTCCGGCTTCATGGTGCCGGTAATCGGCTGGAAACGGGCGGGATGCCTGAGCAACCAGGCCATGGCGATAGTGGTATTGGAAACCGAATATTTTTTCGCGATCTCATCAAGTTTTGCGTTCAGTTCAGGGAATTTCGGATTCCCCAAAAACGTTCCCTGATTAAAACCGTACTGAAAGGGAGACCAGCTTTGAATCGTGATGTCGTGTAAGCGGCAATAATCCAGCACGCTGCCGTCTCGATCCGCCGCCGCGTCATCCATTGAGTTGACATGAATGCCCTGGCGAATCATGCCCGCGTGGACGATACTGAGCTGCAACTGGTCCGCCACAATGGGCTGCTTTACATATTTCCGTAGCAACTCTATCTGCATGGGCTTTTGGTTCGACACCCCGAAGTAGCGGACCTTGCCCTTGCTCTGAAGAATACCAAAGGCTTCGGCCACTTCCTCCGGCTCCATGAGCGCGTCGGGCCGGTGGAGAAGCAGCACGTCAATATAATCGGTCTTGAGCCGCTTGAGACTGGCGTCAACCGCTCTCAGAATATGATCCCGGGAAAAATCAAAGGCGACATCCGGCCTGATGCCGCACTTGGTTTGCAGGATGATCTTCTCCCGCACGGCGGGACTCATCCCTATAGCCTCGGCGAACATTTCCTCGGCAAGCCCCCTGCCGTATACATCGGCTTGATCAAAAAAATACGCGCCAAAATCCAGGGCGGATTTAACAAAAGTTTCGGCTTCCGCCTTACCGATATTACTCAGCCGCCAGAAACCCACCGCGATAACCGGAACCTGAAATCCCGTCTGTCCCAAATTGATAGTCCGCACCGTTACGCCTCTTTATACAGGAAGATCCTACAGGGAAATACCGGCCCATGTCAAGGGACCGCGTTGCCTCACGTTAAATCGAACCATGGGCGGGACATGATCAGCGGAAAGACAGGTGACATACAAAAGCGTTGCGTGGTATTATTCCGGCAGATGAACCGCGCCGGCTTTACAAGCGTCTATGACGAAACAATAGCGTACGCCTGTTTCAAAACCCTTTGCGTTCCGTTGCTGCGGCGCGCCGGTGTCCGCTGCGTGGCGTCGATTTTCGGCAATTTTTTCTTTCGCCAATACCGGGCCGCCCTGCTGCCGGGACGGGTTCCGGTCAGTGTCGTTGACCACCATTTGGATGCCAGGATTCCCTTTACTCCCTCATGGATAACCATATACCTTGATTTTGTCGGCTTCTGGGTGCGGACGCTTTCTTTTCTTTTACACTCATACAAACGCCGCTCTTTCAGCGCGGCCCGGGATTTTATCACATCCATGGGAGAACTCTACGCATTTGCCTCGGAGACCTACCGAAAAAATTTTTCCACTACCGGGCGGCCCTTCTATATTGCCCGGCCCCGCTTCCTCCTCATCCACCTGGTGGACCCCCATCTTATGTGCATCCCCAGTTTGCACGTAATGGTGGTGATCAGAACCTGGACCAAATTCGCCGCCATCCTCCGCTCTTTTGGGGACGCGGAGCGCCTTGCCCCGCAGATTGAGGAAATGAAACAGGGCGCCCTGCTTATCACGGAGGCCATTTTATTTGTGAAACAGCACAGCGTGAACTGTATAGCGGCGGCCCTCTACGCCATAACCTGCTTTGATCCGGAACTGTTCCCCCCCGCCGAGGCGGAGGCTTTTACCGCCCTGCTCTTTGAGAAACCGCCGGCCCCTGATCCGGGGAGCGCTTCGGTTACGCGCCGCGGCCCTCTGCCCAACGCCGGGGTGCGCCCCTCCGCCGCGCCCCGGATCAAAATGGCGCCGGAAGATGTTGCGGAAATCAAAGACCACATTATCAACCTGTACCGGCGCTTTCTTTCAGAGCGGGAAACGGCAAAAACCTGGGATGAACCGCTGCTTAAATTTCTGCGCCCCCTGCCGCGGAAGTATTAGCGCGGTAAGCCTCTGCAAAGGCGAGCCAGAGATTGTCCCGCAGCGGCGGTTCGGCTGTTACGGTGATCCGCTCTCCGCTGCCGGAAGGGTCAGGGAAGGAAAGAGAGCGGGCGTGGAGGCGGATGCCGCCTTCTTTTTCACTGCGCCGCGCCCCGTATTTAAGATCCCCCTTGATGTGCAATCCCAGCCGGGCAAGCTGGGAGCGGATCTGGTGATGCCGCCCGGTGATGAGTTCTATATCAAAAAACAGATAGTTCGTTCCTTTGCCGACAAGCCGGTATTTCAGAACGGCGATTTTCCGCCCCGGCCCCGGCGCGTCACAGGCGGCGGATTTGTTTTTTGAGGAATCAAAGTATAACCAGTGGCGGAGTTCGCCGGATTCGGAAAAATGCGTTTCGCCTAACGGCTTTTCAACGACAGCCCAGTAATGTTTTTCCACCACCGGAACAGGCGCTTCGGCCGCACGGGCGTTTTCATCGACGGAGACGGCGGCGTGGCTGAATGCGGCGTTGAGAAAGCTCAAGGCGGGGCATGTCAGGGCGAATAATGCGCAGCCTGTTACGGGAACATCAAGGCGCTGAACAGCGGCCGGAAGGGCAAGCCTCCCTGGTTCGCGTCCGTTTGCGCCTAACCAGCCGGCCAGCATCCGGGGCAGATCCCCCATCCCCTTTCCCGCCCCTTCAACAGCCTCGCCGCTTAATTTGTTGACCACCACGCATAGCCCGCTCCGGTAGAGAATCCGCGAAGATACATTATTGTTCATCAAGTAAACCCATCCTTATTTTTTCAAAAATAATCCGCGCCGCCGCTTCCCGCAGCCGTTCGCGGGAAAGCGCCCCTTCCGACAGGGCCGCCCGGATTGCCCGGTGGGTCCGCCGTATATCGGGCGGCCACACCAGCACCATATCCGCGCCGGCGGCCAAAGAAAGCACGGCGGCCGCCTCGGTACTAAGCGGCGGTCCCGCCCCGGCGGCCTTGTCCGCGGCGGCGGTAAACGTGCCCGCGGCGGCCATGGAAAAATCATCGCTGATGATAATGCCCTCAAAGCCCAACTCGTTACGGAGCCAGCCGTCCATGACGGGCGCGGAAAGGCTGGCAATGCGTTCAAGATCCCGGGCCGGAATGGCCGAATGAGCGGCCACGAGCGCCCGTGCCTGCCCGCCCCGAATCAGCGCCGCGAAGGGGGCGGTCAGCTCATCCAGAGCCGCCCGGTCACCCCGCAGTATCGAGGGAAAGCGGTGCGGGTCCGGCCCCGCGCTGCCGGGAAAATGCTTTATGGCGCAGAGGATGCCGGCCCGTTCCATTCCCCGGATAAAGGCGGCGGCGGCTTCGGCGGTAAAAACCGTGTCCGGCCCGTATAAACGGTCGTCCAGAAAATCGCGGTTTCCGTCGTTAAGGCGCTCGGCTACCGGCGCCAGATTAAGATTAAAACCCATATCCTTAATCGCAAGGCCGGAGATGAAGCTGTCCGCTTCTATCCGGGCGACAGCCCTATCCCGCCCCTCCTGTTGGGCCAGTTCCCAATATCCTCCCGCCGGCGGCAGATCCGCCACGCCGCTCTTAAAGCGGTTCACCGATCCTCCCTCATGATCCACCGCCACAAAGGGGAGAATACCGCGCCACGCCGTTTCCCCCTCCGGTTCAACGCCGCCAAGGCTCTCCGATGCGATAAGGTCCGCGCACTCCTGTATCAGGCTCCGTATTGACTCATTATCAGTGTCAAGGTTATATCTAAAAAGAATTATCCCGCCGGCGGGACATTCCTCAAGCAGGCCCCGCATATCAGGCTGAAGGCTTCCCCTGCCGTCAATGCCGCAGAGGGTCACCTGCGCCGCAAGAAGACGGTCATCAAGGGAAGCGGCAATACGGGCGGCCCGCTTCCGCTCCGCAGCAAACGCGGCGTCAGGTGCGCCGGCTTCAGCATCGCCTAAGGCAGAACGCACCCCTCCCCTATCCGCTTCATCCGCAGTTTTACTTTTGCCGGAACAGACTGAAAACAATACGAGTACAACCGCGATTATCAAAGCGGCGGCAAAAAGGCGCATGCTTTAATATAATCTTTTCATTAATAAAAATCACGGTGTGTTCTATATTCTTCAAGGAATTCCGAATTCAACCACAGACCATCCGTGGTGTTTTGAAATCGGAATTGCCGATCCTTCTCCCCCGCTTGCTAAGGGGAAAAAAATTCGTTATTTTAAAAAAGGCGGATAAGGAGGCGCGGTTGATGAACGGCAAAAAAAAAATCAAATCCCTGACGGCCCTTGTTGTTGCTGCGGCGCTGGTCATTTCCTGCGGGAGTTCCGGAAAAACCAGGCGCGGCCCGGAGATCCCTTTTCCGGAGGGAACTTTTTGGAAATATACCGATCCGTATGAAACCCGGTACCAAAAATTCTTCGCCGGGGGAGGTTTGCTCCTTATTGACGATATAAGCAACGACAACAGCTGGTATCAGGACGGTCCGACGATTTATTTTTCAATCAACAGCGGCTATGTCGAGTATGAAGGAGAATGGGCCGACAGCCAGACCATCCGTGGCAACGCCCGCGATCTTATGGGGGAGATCTGGGATTTCGAAATGACCCTGGAAACCGACCCTGTCCTGCTGGGAGAGTACAGCCACTATGAAACCTGGGAAAGCGGTTCCGTTTTTCCGCCCTTTACCTGGCCGCTCAGGGGCGCTAACGAAATACGGATCAAAAATCCCAACGCGTTTTCCCTGTTGATAGCCATCCGCGGCGACAGCGGCAGCGCGGATGGCGGCGGGGTTGATTTTAACGTACCCCCCTCCTCCTTCAACTCGGTCTTTATCCCCGACGGCAGCTACTCAATATATTTTGTTTTTTCATACCAGCCTGAGATCCTTTACAAGGGAGACGGTTTTTACCTGTCGGAGTACGGGTTTGAAATAGAGATCGCCCAGCCCGCTGACGGCAGCGGCAATTACGGCATACACCGGGTTAATTGATTCGCGGAGGACGGGATGTCGATCACCTGTCCCTGTTCTCCATTCCCTGTATAATCTTCCCATGACGACCGGTTTATGATTGCTTGCCATGAATACCTTGAACGCGGGTACAAAGTTGAAAAACTCCCCGTACAGGAACCGGGCTGTTAAAGCGTCGTTACCCGTAACCTGTTTGATAAGATGTTCGGAGTAGCAGCCGCTACGCAGCAATCAGAAAGCTTCCCCTGCTCGGTCACGGAGCTGGTAACACCCCCCGCAACCGGGCTATGTCGTTGGTGGCCGTGTCGTTATTACGCTTCATGAAAGTTTTGGCCCAGGTGGACAGCGCGTAATCCTCCAAAATGTTTTGAATGACGTTGAGAAACGTGCTCTTCCCGTTGGCCCCGGTTCCGCATAAAACAAACATGGACTGTTCGCGCGGACTTTAGTTCGAAGTGTCCCCACCCGGCGGCTGTCTGGAGGAAGGCGATCAAATCAGCCTTGTAGTCCATAATCTCCCGGACAAACTGTTTCCACATCGGACAGCCGGCTTCTCTGTTGCAGCGAACTTTGGCGAGTTTGGTAATCATGTCCTCCTTACGGTGGGGCAGGAGTTCCCCGGTCTTGAGATCAACCGTTCCGTTCTCCACGTTGAGGAGCCGGGGGTTTTTATCCAGATCGTCCACCGTGGCGTTGAGGCACGGGATATACTGAGCCGCCCTTACGGAAGCTTCCCTCCGCCGCATGGATTCGCGCGGATTTTAGGCCGGCGGAAGGCGTATTTCCCGATGTCCTGCCGGTCCCGGCAGCCGGCGGTTTTGTAAAGCTCGGCGTAGATGTTCCGCACCATCTCAAGTTGTTTGGTGTAGAGCAGGGTTCCGGTGTCTGCCTGCCAATGGGTATTGTCCCAGTCGACCTATTTTTCCAGGGGGCGACATACCGGCTATCCGCGCCGTACTCCCTGAGCAGGCGTTCCGCGTTGGTAGAATCGGTGAACCGAAGCAGCCCCTTTTGAAGCTGGTTGATCCGCAGGTAGATCGCTTCATCGCCAATGCCGTCATTGTGTTGTGTCATAAACACTCCTTCCATAAAAAGTTTATGTAGAGAATGTAAGGCGGTTAGGCGGCAACAAATAGGTAAAATGTGCAAATTTGAGGAAAGAAGCCGATTTTTAGAAGGTAATCGTATAGAAAATCACCTTGATCTTGGGCACAGAAGGTTTTTACGTTGAGCTATTGCGTTTTGCTTTAATGAAAAAGGAGGTGCTTTTAGAGCCCTTGTCTGTATAATTTCTTGCTCATTGGTTGCTTTTTTCTGCAATCAATATATATTTCGATATTGAGAATATGCATCCGTCAATTTGTCGGTTCTGGAAGGCGAAAGAAACCAGAGAAAACGCCGGGCGGACATTTTTCACAGGAAAAATCTCTTTTTTCTACCTCATCACTTCATGATTAACCAATAATGCTATTATTATATGAGCCTGTTCCAAAACTAATTGACTGTGCGCTCACGCGCACGGTTTTGGACCAGGCTCTTGCAGTTTTTCAGGCTAAAGCCTTGTAAAACTGCGTTTTTTAAAGGTTACTGTTCCAAAACTGAAGTTTTGGAACAGCCTCATATTATAACTCAATAACTCCGCAACGAGAACAAACTACGAAAGGGGTATTTATTGGAGAACGAAATCAATTTAGCACTTGACAAAGTGTCTTTTCGACTTTGACAAGATGCTCGAAGAAGCTATTGCCGCCGTCTCGTCCAAAAAACTCTCTTTGCCGGAAGAGCCTGTCGAAGAAGAATCATGGAAGTTTCAGGTTGGAAAATATTACTCCGGTGTTGACTTTGAATTCGCAAAAGTGTACATGAACGCCTGGGTTCATTTTTACCTTAAAGATGAATATTTGCGGCAGTTTTACAACGGCGCAGCCAGCGTACAGGAACAGCAAGCGATTTTAACCGGCCTTATTGATGAAGTAACCAGCAAGTTGTAATGGTTTCCACCGGATTTTCAAAAAGAAAAGTCCGGTAAAAAGGGGGTTGATGTGAAAATTAATTTTACCGCCATAAAAGACAAATTTTTTTCTTGCAAAATAAAATCTGCTGAGTGTGTACCGCTCAAAGACATGGGTCTAATGGATCATCTCGAAAAAATTGTTACGCTTTCCCAAAAATATGGTATTGATAAATGCCAGAACAAAGGGAAAATCCACTTTGACTATACAACCAAAAAACTCGGTATAAACAACATTCAGGCGATTTTGTTTTCTCATTTTATGGAAATGAGTAATGATTCCCGCATCATGGTTAGTGAAATAGCTCAATCCATCAAATGCAGCACGATCCGGATTCTCAAATACCTCAATGACTGTGAGGAACTTGAAAAAAAGAGGCTGATCCGGTGCAGCAGGGATGGCAGCAGTATCTCGTTTAGAGTTCCCCGTGATGTCAGGGATTCCTTGAGGAAATATAATGAATTCAGACCAGAAAGAAGGGAAAACCTTTCCATCGGCAGATTTTTTTCTATTCTAAAAAAACTTTTTGAAGAACGCGATACAAAAGAGTTGTCATCTTCAACCTTATATATAGAATTGAATGACCTTATCAAGATGAATATGCATCTGGAATTTTGCAAGAAAATAATGAGCTGCAACCTAAACTGGTCCGATCTGGTTTTGCTCATTTGTTTCTGCCATTTGGCGGGAAATAACGATGATAATTATATTGGAGATCATGATTTGGAATTTTTGGATGACAGCCTGGATGATGTCGACGGGTTCGATTTTACCATAAATAAATTAGAACTGACAGACAGCAGTCATAACCTGATTAAAGGGAATTATGTCGAATTCGCCAATGACGGCGGCTTTAAAGATTCCGAACACTGGAAATTAACGGACGAAGCAAAAAGAGACCTGTTGACTGAATTAAAAGGTAAAAAGAATTTCAAAAAGAATATGGTTTTGTTCAACAATATTCAATACAAGAAAATGTTTTACAATCAGCGGGAAGCGATAGAAGTTGAGAAGCTCTCTTCGCTTTTACAAGAAGACCATTTCCTTGAAATACAAAACCGCCTTGACGATAAAGGCATGCGAAAAGGCTTTGCCTGTCTGTTCAGCGGAGGTCCGGGAACAGGGAAAACAGAAACCGCTTATCAAATAGCACGGCTGACAAAACGCAATATCATGGCGGTAGACATATCCGCAACAAAAAGCTGCTGGTATGGGGAAAGCGAAAAGAAAATAAAAGAAATATTTGATAATTACCGCCATGC
>JAITIC010000149.1 GCA_031279635.1 Treponema sp.
ATCGGAGGCTCGTTCGACAGGAAGTTTATAATACCGTCTGGTTTAATACCAGCTTCCTGTAAGCGTTACTTTATTTGAGCCGGAGCAGATCTCCGGGTCAGTAAACCAGACTTTCGAATAACGGGCAGAGTGACAGGTATGGAGAAAAATGAAATTCTGGTTATATACGGTGATGATATGGCGGCAATGGCGATCCGGCTGGCGGAAGAGGCGGATCTTGCCGGCCTTATCGGGGACCGGGGCAAACGGATCGGCTTAAAGCCCAACCTGGTTGTTTCCCGGCCGGCCTCCGGCGGAGCCACCACTCATCCGGAAATCGCGGCGGGGCTTATCGCCTATCTCAGGAAAAACGGCTTTACCAATCTGGCGATTCTCGAAGGCTCCTGGGCCGGGGATTCCACCGACAGGGCGTTTACCGTCTGCGGCTACCGGAAGCTCGCAAACGAAACCGGCGTCGATCTTATTGACACCAAGTCCGGCAACACAAGGGTCTGCGACTGCGGGGGCATGCAAATCGAAATCTGCGAAAGCGCGCTGGCCCTGGATTTTATGATCAACCTGCCGGTAATGAAGGGCCATTGCCAGACCCTGCTTACCTGCGCGCTCAAGAACAACAAGGGAATCATCCCCGATCGGGAAAAGCGCCGCTTCCACAGCCTGGGCCTGACAAAACCCATTGCCTGCCTCAATACGGCGGTCCGCAATGACTTCATCGTGGTTGACGGAATCTGCGGCGACCTTGACTTTGAGGAAGGCGGCAACCCGGTTCACGCCGGACGGATCTTCGCCGCCAGAGACCCGGTACTCTGCGACGCCTGGGCCGCGGCCCAGATGGGCTATGCCCCCGCGGACATTCCCTACATCGGCCTCGCGGAAAAACTCGGCGTGGGAAGGGCCGACCTGCGCGGCGCCAAAGTGCGGGAATTAAACAGCGGCAGGCCGGACGCGGCTTCCGCGAAGCCCGGCGGCAAAGTTGCGCGGCTCGCGGCCCACATCGCCGCGGACAGGGCCTGCAGCGCCTGTTACGCGGCGCTGGTGTTCGCCCTGTCCCGCATGAGCGGGAACGAGCTTAACCGGCTCAGGGAAAAAATCTGCGCCGGCCAGGGCTTCCGGCAAAAACCGGGGAACCTCGGTGTGGGACAATGCACCGCCGGCTTCAGGGCCTCCTGCCCCGGCTGCCCTCCATCGGGCGCGGACATACTGGCCTTTTTGCGCGGGAGAGCCTGAGCGCCGGCGGGGCCTCGGGGCCGCCTCCCCGACCGGACGAATGGTTGCTTCAAGACGGCCGCGGCGCATTTCCGATTCAAGAATCCGGACTACCGCTTCCATTGGGCCTCCTTTTTAACGCGGCTTCTGCGTTTCCCCCGGTGTTCATTGATAAACGAATACATCACGGGGATAAAAAACAGCGTAATAAACGTGGAGGACGTTAAACCGCCTATGACGGTCAGTCCTATGGGCTGGATCATCATGGCGGACTTGCCGGGGAAAAACGCCATGGGTATCAATCCCAGAATCGTCGTCAAGGTGGTCATCAATACCGGCCGCAGCCGGGACGCGCCGCCCTCAATACAGGCCTCCCGTACCGGAGCGCCCCGGCCCACCAGCAGGTTCGTGTAATCCACCAAGACTATGCCGTTGTTTACCACAATGCCCGCCAGCATCACAAGGCCCACCATGGTGAAGGTGCTCAATGACTGCCCCAGTATAAGATAAATACCCACCACCCCGATCAGCATGAGGGGTATGGTACAGAGGTTGATAAGGGGGTCTTTGAAGGACTCGTACTGGCCGGCCATAACGCCGAACACGAGGAGCACCGCCAGGCTTATAATAAGGACAAAGGTTCCGATGGTTTTGGTGATTTCACCCCACTGGCCCTGATAGGAGAGGCTCATCTCTTCGGGAAGAATAAAACTGCGGTTAATAATTTCTTTAATTTTGTTTTCAACCTCATCGGCCCGGTAGCCTTCGAGCAGGGCGCCGGTGATATGTATCGTCCGGGACTGGTTTTCCCGGCTGATGCTTACCGGACCGGTTCCCTTTTCCAGGGCGGCAAAATTGGAAAGGGGAATGAGCGCGCCGGTACTGGAAGACACAAAGATCCGCTGGAGGTCGGGCAGTTTCTCCCGGTCTTCTTCCCGCAGTTCCAGGGTTACCGAATATTCGCTGCCGCCGTAGCGGAACGTGGTGGGCGTTATGCCGTTCATGGCCGCGGAAATCTCATTGGCAATGCCGCTGACAGAAAGCCCCAGGTTATAGGCCCGCCGCCGGTCAATGACAACTTCTACCTGGGGAAGCCCCTCGGTCATGTCAACGGAGACCTCAGTTAGTTCGCTCACTTCCGCCTTGAGAATGTCCGCTATCTCCCACGCCGCCTCCAGCCCCGCGTCAATATCATCAACGCTGAGAACGAGGTCAATGTCCGCTCCCCCCGCCATTGCCCTGGCCATGCCCTGCCCAAAACTTAAACTCGCGTTGGGGAAATCATCAAAATGGGAGCGTAGTTTATTCATCACCTGGTTCGAGCTGTCCGCTTCAGGATTATCCATATTGAGGCTCACGCTTAATTCCCCCTGGTTCGTGCCGCTGCCGGAAGCGCGCCCCCCGGAACCAACGTTGACAATAATATTTTTCGCCCCCTTTATTTCATCAATGGCGATTTCCTGAAGCTGCAGCATCACCGCTTTGGTATCTTCATATTTGGTTCCCTGGGGAAGTTCAACGTTGAGGCTGACCGATTC
>JAITIC010000245.1 GCA_031279635.1 Treponema sp.
GCAACCCGCGCCAGGTCATGGATACTTATGTTCCCCATCATTCCCCTCCTAGGAAATTATGATGGATTAGTATATCATGCCCTCCCTGCCTGTACAAAAGTAAACGCCGATGCCCTGTGTCACGTGCTGTTTCCCTTTTCCTGGTGGATGTGATATATTAGAGTTGTGGAGAGGGAAGTCCGCACGGTAAAGGCCACGGTGGATACCGGCTGCGGGTTAATCGCCATCGGCGAAGCCCCGCGGGAAAAACTGGGGCTGGAAAAGCGCACTGAGAGCACGCTTGCGGACGGCTCCAAGCCGTATTACGGGGTAACCGAACCGGTGCGTATCTGCTGGCAGGACTGCCCCGCCGTGGTATTGCCCGATGCCGGCAGACCCTTCTGGGGGCCATTCCGCTGGAAGGGCTTGACCTGATAGTGGACCCGGTCCGCCAGCCCCTCACCGGCGCCCACGGCGACAAGATAGTGTATATGCTTAAATAAATGAGGGAAGATAATGAGGAATGAGGGAGCTGTGTGTGTCCCCCGGCGGCGGAGGCCGCAATCTCCGCGGGGGAATTTGTGATCCTATACGATATTTTCCGTTACGGGCACGGCGTTTTTTTTGTGGCGCTGCAGACCGCGCTTATGTTCGGTTTTTTTCTGGAGTGGCTCAGGGACCGCAGGGTTTGCGCTTCGGGCGGCGTGACTGAATCCGCCGGCGTGCCCAAATCCGGCGCGGAGCGGCCCAACGTTTCGGTGGTCATTCCCATCCATAACGAAAGCAGGCGCATGGAAGGGTTGCTGCGCAGCCTGCTCGAACAGGATTATCCCGCGGAGATTATCTTTGTGGATGACCGTTCCACCGACGAAAGCTCCGCCATGCTGGTCCGGTTTGTCGCGGACGCGGCGGAGCGGGGCATGAAGGATTGTCGGGTCATCACCCTGAAGGAAAATCCCGGGCCGAACCACAAGCAATACGCCCTTACCAGGGGTATAGCCGGGGCGCGGGGCGAGTACCTGCTTTTTACCGACGGCGACTGCGAAGTGCCGCCCGGCTGGATACGGGCCATGATGCGGAGAATGGTGGATACCGGCGTCGGGGCGGTAATCGGGCCGGTGTTCAAGAAAAAACAGGGGAAGGGATTTTTCTTTCTCTACCAGTGCTACGATCACGCGGTGCGTTACAATTACCTTGCCGGGGCCATAGGGCTGGGCGCGGCGGGGGGCGGCTTCGGGAACAACCTTATCATCAGCCGGAAAGCCCTGGACGCCGCGGGCGGCTATGAGGCGGTTCCCCCTTCCCCGACGGAAGACGCGGCCCTCATTTCGCAGATCCGCTCAGGGGGGAAGTACCGGGTCCGGGCCATCGCGCTGCCGGACGCGGCGGTGGAAACTAAAGCTGAAAATTCCTGGAAGGCCTTTATCGCCCAGACCCTCCGCTGGAACAACGGCGGCGTCTTCAGCCCCGAACCGCTGACCCGCTTCAATTTCAATCTTCTGATGCTGGTCATCTCCACCGGTATTCTCGCCATTCCCCTGCTGCCCTTTTTCCCCGGCCTCTGGCCCATGCCCGCCGGCGTCTTCATTGTGATGATCGAAAATACCATCGCCGCCTTCGGCCTGTTCCGCTCAAAACTGCCGAAGGGCGGAGTGCTCCTCACCCTGGGCTATTTTGCCGCCCTGCTTTTTACCCCGCTGTATTTTACCCTGATGACCATCATGGGCTATTGCCGCATAAAAGTAATGTGGAAGGGAGATCAGATACCGGTAATAAGGCAGTATGGTGAGGAACCGACGCAAAGAAGAAGACCATAGAGAGTATACAGCGAAATCATAACTGCCGTTTATACCATAAATTCGCCCTGAACTCTAAACTGACCCAAGTCAGGGTACGGTTCATGCTTAAACTGAGAATTCTTGTCTTCCGGGTCTGTCCTATGGGAAGGCCTCTTTCCTCTTTTTTTATGGGTAGGGACCTTCATTCTGCCGATAAATAGTAGTAAAGTAACTTTTCAACGTAATTTGCATGAAGAATACGGAAAAATCACCTGCAAAACCGGTACGGCCGGTAAAGCCGGAAACAGCGAAGAAAACGCCGCGGGCTGCGGGGAAAAAACCACAGGGCGGTGTTAAGCGGCGGAAAAGGCCTAAAGCTGCCAAAACTGCCGACGCCGTTCGGGCGGTTCTGCTGGCGGGCGTTTTAATCGCGGCAGCGGCTTTTATCTCGACAGCGGTTATTGTGGTCCACTCAACCGTAAAACGTCCGGCATCAGGCGGCGCGGCGGTCATTCCGGCGTTTGAAAGGCCCGTGCCGAAAAGCGCCGTTCCGGAGGCCCCCGCAAGGCCGGCGGAAAAGCCGCTTGCCCCACCCGCGGGAAACCCCGCTCCGGTCGCAAGCGCACCGCCGCCGCCTGAAAATCCCGCTCCGGCAAGTGTCTCCGCGAAGACGGTGGAAAGGCCGGCTGCCCCGCCGCCGCTGGAAAAGCCGATCGCCGTCACCCCCAAAAGGCCGGCTGAACGGCCCGTTCCGGCAAGCGCCCCGCCGTCTGAAAACCCTGCTCCGGCTGCAAGCGCCCCGCCGCCGGCAGCGCCTGTTCCTGCGGCAAGGAGAGCCGCTCCCCCTGAGCGGGCGGCTCCTCCTGAACAGCCCGAACCGGAACACCGGGGCACGCTGGTTTTTGTCATTGACGACGCGGGCAACAATCTGCGGGAGTTGGAACCTTTTCTGCGTTTTCCCGGCTCGCTGACCATCGCCGTTTTGCCTGGCCTGCCCCATTCGGCGGAGGCCGCCCGGCGTATCAGGGCCGCGGGCAAAGAGGTGTTTCTCCATCAGCCCATGGAAGCCGTCGGGGGGCAGGCGCCCGGCCCCGGCGCGATTTATTCGGGGATGAGCGCCGACGAGATACGGGCGGCGCTCAGGCGGAATGTGGCGGAAATCGGGCCGGTCGCGGGGATGAACAACCACCAGGGATCGAAGGTCACCATGGACCAGGAGGCAATGGAAACGGTGCTTGCCTTTTGCCGCGAACAGGGACTATATTTTCTTGATTCCAGAACTATCGCCGAAACCGCCGCGCCCGCCGCGGCCAAACGGCTTGGCATGAAGATCGGGGAGCGGGACGTGTTTATCGACAACGAACAGGAAAAATCCTCGATGATCCGCTATATCAGGGAAGGCGCGGGCCGGGCGGAACAGCGGGGCAGCGCAGTGATGATTGGCCACACCTGGTCGCCGGAACTGGCGGCGGTTCTCACGGAGCTGTATCCGGGGCTGCTCAGGCAGGGTTATTCTCTGAGTACCGCCTCCGCCCTTATATCGGGCCGGGCCAAATGAGCGCGTAACATGAAAGTGCTCGGCATAGAAACATCCTGCGACGAGTGCGCCGCCGCCGTGGTGGAAGACGGCAGGAAAGTTCTCTCCAATGTGGTGGCCACGCAGATACCTTTTCACGCGCCGTACAACGGGGTGGTTCCCGAAATCGCCAGCCGCAAGCACACCGAGTGGATCTACGTGGTGGTGAAAGAAGCGCTGGACAAGGCCGGCCTTGCACGAAAGGACATTGACGCCGTAGCTGTGACAAACCGGCCGGGCCTGCTCGGTTCCCTCCTCGTAGGGCTTTCTTTTGCCAAGGCCTTTGCCTGGGCGCGGAACATTCCCCTTATCGCCGTAGACCATATGCTGGCCCATCTGTACGCCCCGCGCCTCGTCCATGACGCCCCGCCGGAATATCCCTTTCTGGGGCTGCTCGTTTCAGGCGGCCACAGTATCATCTGCCGGGCGGATAATTTTGACAACATCACCGTGCTGGGAACCACAATTGACGATGCGGCGGGAGAGGCTTTTGACAAGGTGGCAAAGCATTACGGGTTTGGCTATCCCGGCGGCGCGGTGATCGACAAGATGGCCCAATCCGGCGACAGCGAGGCCTTTCGCTTCCCCCTGCCGAATCTACACAAGGGGGAACACCGCTATGATGTCTCCTATTCCGGTCTGAAAACCGCGGTGATAAATCAACTGGCATTATTTGTCCGCAAGCGGCGCGGCGTGGAAGAGGCGGCTTCCGCCAATTTATCCGCTTCCACCGTTCCTTCCTGGACCAGCGCCTGCGACATTGCCGCGTCTTTTCAGAAAACCGCGGTGGACATTCTGCTGCGGGCCTTGTTCAACGCCGCGGAGGATACCGGCCTTTCAACCATCGTGGCGGGCGGCGGCGTGGCCGCCAACTCTTACCTCCGCGCCTGCCTCGCGGAACGGAACGATCTCCGCTGCGTATTTCCGCCCCTGGAATTCTGCGGCGACAACGGCGCCATGATCGCCGGCATCGGCTATCACTACCTTTCCCGCGGGGAGCGTTCGCCCCTGAGCGTTACCCCTTCGGCGCGGGTTACGGGCTTCAAGAAAAAGTACCCTTGAGATTAGAAGTAAAAGGCGCGGCAATTTAGCCGCCGAAAAGCTTTTTGGTCAGTGCGGGGGAAGAGTACCAGAGGGTGACCGGTTCGCCGAGACGGGTGTTGACTTTGAGGTAGACGTAGCCGCTTTCAAGGTTCCAGGAAGTTTCGTAGGGCCGCCGTTCCCTTATTATGCCGTCGCGGAGGCTGGTTGGGCCGTACCGCTCAAGAAGCTCTTTTTGCAGTTCCTGATAGCATTTCATCAGTTCGTCTAAATCTTTGGTGAGGAAGTAGTACGTTCCGCCTTCAAGGCCGGTCTTGGAGAAGTATACTACCATGTAAGTGGTATAGCCGGACACCTCAATGTTTTCATAGGCCAGGGAGACAAGGTCGTTAATTTCTTCCCGGGAAACAGGTTTTCCCATTTTGCCGGTGAATTCCGCCATGCTGGTTCCCCAGGGAAAATCGCGGAATTCGACGGCGGTTTCGGCGTACAGCGCCGACGCGAGGAACGGCAGCAGGCACAGAATGATTTTTTGGGTAATACGCATCTCTTTTATTATCCCCATTATGGGCGGAGAACTTTAGTTGAAGAAAAAACACAGACTTCGCTCAGGGCAAGCGCACAGGAACCGGACACAGGTTTTCCGGAGACTGCATAGCGGGAAGCCCGCATAAATGCCTGGAAATTGAGATGCAAAAGGCCCAAGTTCCCTATGAAGCGCTTCCTTGACAGTTAACCGTTATATTGTTACTCTGCTACAGTTGCAAAAATGGGAAATATACTACAGCGGGGTATTGAGTCCTACCGGCAAACCATGCGGAAAAACACGGAAACGGGCGATCCTGACGGGTTGTTAAAAACGGCGAAGCCGGCCCGGCGGAACGCGCCGCCCGTGACCGGAGGCGGCAAAGATTCAAAATACCGGCGGGTCGCCAAGTTTCTCGTTCTTATCGGCGGTGACCGGGCGGCGCGTATCCTCGCGGAACTTGATCCTGAGCAGGTTGAGGCGATTTCCGCCGAGATCGCCTCCATCCGGGGAATCGGTGCGGAAGAAGGAGCGGAGATTCTCGCGGAATTCCGCTCCCTTCTTTCCGAACCTTATATCTATTCAGGTTCTTCCTCGGGCGGCGTCGGCGCCGCCCGCCGCATACTCTACGCCGCGCTGGGGCCTGAAAAGGGCGAGGCCCTGCTCAATAAAGCCGTTCCGGATTCAAAGGAAAGTGTATTCAGCTTTATGGAAGAATTCGCGCCGGAGCAGATTGCGCTGCTATTAAAAGAAGACAGCCCCTCCGCCGCGGCGCTGATCCTTTCGCGGCTTCCCCCGAAACTGTCCGCCGGAACCCTGGGCAAATTTCCCCCGGAGCGCAAAGCCGAAATTTTAAGGCGCGTTGCCCGTCAGGGGGAAGTCGCGCCTGAGGTCCTGGAGCGAATAGCCGCCGCGCTCAGGGAGAAGGCCCGGCACATCGGCGGAGGCGGCGCGAAAGATATCGAAATAGACGGCATGAAGGCCCTTGCGGCGATTCTTAAACAGGCGGACTATTCATTCGGCGACCGTATCATCAACGAGCTGGAAACGGGCAGTCCCGGCATCGGCAGGGATCTCAAGGACAGGCTCTACACCCTGGACGATGTGATCCTGGCCTTTGACCGGCCTTTGCAGGAAAAACTCAAAACCATGTCCGATAAGGAAATCGCGCTTTTACTGAAAGGCAGGGGCGCCGAATTCTGCGCCAAGATTCTCGCCTGTGTTTCCGCCGGGCGCAGGGATTTGATCCGCGAGGAAGGGGAAATTCTCGGCGCGGTGCCGATTCGCGACTGTAACGCCGCCGCCGGGGAATTCCTTGCCTGGTTCCGGCTTGCCCGTGAAGAAGGAAAAATAATGCTTGAAAGCGATGAGGATGTATTTGTATGAGTGATGTGATGGCGCGTAACGGTACGGCGGCGGAACGGACTAATCTGCGGAAGGGGCAAATCCTTGACAGCGGGTTCGTCGTTCTTGATGTGGTTGATCTTCCCGAATTGCGGGCCGGGGGCATCTGGGCCAGGCATGAAAAAAGCGGCGCAGAGGTTTTTCACATTCTCAATGACGACAGCGAAAATCTGTTCGCGTTCGCGTTCGCCACTTTTCCGGATGACGATACCGGCGTGGCTCATATTCTTGAACATTCGGTCCTTTGCGGTTCCGAGCGTTATCCGCTCAAGGATGCTTTCCTGGTGCTTGCCCAGGGGAGCCTGCAAACATTTCTCAATGCATGGACTTTTCCCGACAAAACGCTTTACCCCGCCAGCTCCGTCAATGAACACGATTACTTCAACCTCATGTCGGTATACGGCGACGCGGTCTTCCGGCCCCGCCTTTCCGAGTGGACTTTTATGCAGGAAGGACATCGTTTCGAGTTTGTGAAAACCAATGAAGACACCGCGGACGCGGGCAAGCTTTCCATAACCGGCGTGGTTTACAACGAGATGAAAGGCGCTTACTCGTCATTGGACACCTACGCCGCGCTCTGGTCGGTCAAGGCGGTCATGCCCGGCACGCCTTACGCTTTTGAATCAGGCGGCGACCCCGAACACATCCCCGATTTAAGCTGGGAGGGCCTCAGGGAATTTCATCGCCGCCGCTATTCGCCGGCGAACTGCCGGGTTTTCCTCGCGGGCAATATCCCCACGGAGAGGCAACTTGCCTTCCTCAATGAGGAATTTTTTTCCCGCCTTGATCCCGGCGCGGCCTCCCCTTCTATTGCGAAAACCGGACGCTGGAACGCGCCGAAAAAACTCCGTATTCCCTGCCCGGCCGGCGGAGAGAAAAAGTTGACGGTGTTTCTTTCCTGGCTCTGTTCCGACGTTACCGACACCGACGAGAACATCGCCCTGGCGGCGCTAACCGAAATCCTCTTGGGCCACGACGGTTCTCCGCTGACCCGCGCCCTTATAGAGTCCGGCATTGGGGAAGACCTCTCCCCGGTTTCCGGCATGGAGGGCGAAATTCGGGAAACCCTGTTTGTGGCGGGACTGCGCGGCGTGGACGGCGCTGCTGAAGAAGCGGGCAAACAGGTGGAAGACCTGATTCTCGGAGAGCTGCGGAGGCTCGTAAGCGAAGGCATCCCGCGGGAAGAAATAGAGGCGGCGCTGCTGTCCATGGAATTCGCCCATCGGGAAATCCGCCGCTCCGGCGGGCCCTTCTCGCTGGTGTGGATGCGCCGCTCGCTGCGGGGCTGGCTCCACGGGAACAAGCCCTGGGAAAGCCTGCTTTTCGCGCCCGGCATGGAAAAAATAAAGCGCCGCCTGGCCGAAGAAACCACGGGCGGCGTTAGCCGCTATTTTGAATCACTTATTCAAAAATATTTTATTGATAATCCCCACCGCGCGCTGGTGGTTTTGGAACCCAAAGATGATTTCCTGCCGGGGCAGGAAACGCGGCATGCCGAAGTCCTGGCAAAAACCTCGCGCGGCATGAACGAAGAAGACCGCCTCGAAATCGCCGCGAAATCCGCGGAACTGGAAAAGATTCAGAGCGAAGACGACAGCCCCGAGGCGCTTGCCGCCATCCCCCATCTTTCGCGTAACGATCTTTCCGCCGAGCCGGAAATCATTCCCCGCCGCCTTGAGGACCTGCGCGGCGTACCCGCCCTCTGCCACGAGCTTTACACCAACGGCATCACCTACGCCGACCTTGCCTTTCCCCTGGACGTACTCGCCCCGGAGGATTATCCCTGGATTTGCCTTTTCTCCCGCGCCGTGGTTTCCGTAGGCCTTCCCGGCATGGACTACGGCGAAGTTTCAAGCCTGCTGGCCCGTACCGCAGGCGGCTTTAACGCCATTCCGCATACCTCTTCCGCCGTCCTCTCCGACAACTGCGTCGAAACCCCTTCGGGCGCTTTCGATCTTGGCGGCCGGGACTGGCTCGTCTACCGCCTGAAATGTCTGGACGAAAAAACAGCGCCCTCTCTGGATCTGGCCCTGCGTTTGATAAGCGAGGCGGATTTTTCCGATCAGCGGAGGATAAGGGACCTGGTGCTGGAAATGAAAAACGAGTTTGATTCGGGCCTTGCCCCTTCAGGCCACAGTTTCGCCGCCGGCAGGTCGGGCCGCTTTGCTTCCCGCGCCAGACAGGTTGAGGAAATATGGGGCGGCCTTACCCAGCTTGAGTTTTCGCATCGCCTCGCCGGCCTTGAAACCGCCGAAATATGCGCAAAACTGCGCGGCCTGAGGGACAGAATCGCCGCAGGGGGACTTATCGCCAACCTTTCAGGCTCGGCCCTCAAGTCCGGCGCCGCTTTGCTTGCCGACAGATTCGCCCGCTTCGGCCCGCCCCGCCCCCGCAACCCCGCCGCTCTAGCGGCGGCCGAAACCGCGCCGTCGTCCGTCCCCGCCGCCGAAGTGTTTGCCTCGCCTTCACTACAAGTCGGTTTTGCCGCCATGACGCTCAGGGCCGCGCCCTTTGACTCCACCGGCCAGGTTGCCGAAACGGTACTGGCCCACCAGCTTTCCACCGGCGCGCTCTGGGAAGACATCCGCATGAAGGGCGGCGCTTACGGCGCTTTCGCCAATCTGGACAGCCTTGAGGGGTGCTTCTCCCTTGCCACCTACCGCGACCCCAGTCCCCTGCGTTCCCTGGACGCCTTTCGGACGATTCTGCAAAACGGCGCGCGGAAACGGGCCGCGCCTTCAGCCAAAAACGGCGGCGAAGAGGACGACAGTCGTCAGGAAGACGACTTGGTGAAAGCGATCATCGGCTGTTACGCGCGGGAAACCCGGCCCTGTACCGCCGCGGAAAAAAGCCTGACCGATTTCTTCCGCTTCCTCACCGGCATTGAGGACGGCTACCGGCAAAGAAAGCTGGAGCGGCTTATTGCGCTTTCCGGCAGCGATATTGCCGCCGTCTTTCAGGCGCTCGCGTCACAAAACGCCCTCTGCCCGGTCATCATCGCCGGCACAAAAAGCGCCGGGCAGGCCGCAAAGGCGCTGGGAACAGAGATGAATATTCTGCCGGTGTAGAGCAGGGATTTAACCACAAACAATAAGGAACGATACGCGGCACGGCCGACTCGAACGGCCACCTGCGGCTTAGAAGGCTGGGACTGTCCCAATGCGCCTCCGCTAATTCCTTATAATATGAGGCTGTTCCAAAACTTCAGTTTTGGAACAGCAACTTTTAAAAAACGCAGTTTTGTAAGGCTTTAGCCTGAAAACTGCAAGAGCCTGTTTCAAAACCGTGCGTGTCAGCGCACAGTCAATTAGTTTTGGGGCAGGCCCTAAGGTCTATGAAAACTCCCAAATTCATGCTTTAATATGTCGGGAGCTTTCGTAAAGTCGCTTAAAAAACAATATCAGGCCCTATAGCTCAATGGATAGAGCCCCGGTCTTCTAAACCGACTATACAGGTTCGATTCCTGTTAGGGTCAATTACGCTTTCGGCTTAGCCTGGTTTTGTGGGGAATTCCAGGCTTTCCGGAGGCTCATTGTATTCAAAAGCGGCGCGGCTTGACAGCCCACTTCCTTCTGCAAGGCCCTTGCCGGCCGGTTCCCGTAGCTGCTCACTTCATACCCCACCACATCGGTCTCCCGGAGGGTATACTTTTAAAAGATTCCAGGGTATACTCTGTTTTCCCGATAATCCTCATACAGGGGGTCAAAAATGGAACCCAGGGCACAAATAAAGAGCCTACGGCCGGTTATTCATGTTGTAGAGGACAAATGCGTCAACTGTCATCGCTGCATCATGGTCTGTCCCGCCAAAATGTGCAATAACGGATCCGGG
>JAITIC010000011.1 GCA_031279635.1 Treponema sp.
ACCAGAAGCCGCACCGGATCGTCCGGGGGGATCAGCACGCCTGAATCCATCGGCAGGCAGAGTTGATTCAAGGTGGAGAGGGTGGTATAGTTTTTGGCGGGTAGTGTTATCATGTACCCAGTATAGCAGCCGGGGGGTTCCGTTGGAATTCCCCCGGCTTTTTTTTGTCGTTAGGGTCTGGCCGTCAGGGCACAACCGGTCTGAAGCGGGCCGGCGCCCTCCCGCCGAATCGGGGACTTCTTTTACAGCCCCTTCCTCAAGCCACCGGCTATGCCGGTGGTCTTTGACTCAGCTCCTGGGCGGCGCTTTCGACGATTTGCCGTGTTTTTTCGGGGATTCGATTTTCTTTTTTGTTCAGCGCCAGCGAAATAGTGGTAATCGACAGTCCGGTCCTTTTCGCAACATCCTTTATCGTGACACCCATTTCGGCCTCGTTTAATCTTGTTAGTAAAAGCGCTTTACCATACTATATTATGTGGAGGAAAAAATGAGTCTGAAGAAAATTGCCGGCGTGACGCTTATCGCGGTTCTGCTGGCCACGGTGAGCATCGGGGCGGTGTTTGCCGGCGGCGGACGGCAGGGCGGGAGCCAAGCTGCATCCAGCGGCGAGTGGAAATGGGAACGGAAAGTTACCCTCGTGTGCCCCTGGGGCGCCGGCGGCGGCGCCGACGGGACGCTGAGGCCCCTGCAGCCGCTGCTCCAGGAAATTCTGGGAGTGCCGGTGGAAATTGTCAACGTGGAAGGCGCGGGCGGCGCGAACGGCATCAACTTTGCCCAAAAAAAGCCCGCCGACGGCTACACCTATGTACTGGCCACCCAGTCGATCATTCTGCTTGATTTGCAGAAGATCCTGCCTTTTGATTATCAGAAGGAACTGACCCCCGTGGCCAAACTGGTACATTCCATCAACCTGCTGACTTCCTCAAAGAAATTCATGACCGGCAAGTACAGCAACTTCCAGGAAATGATCGCCTATGCCAGGGCCCATCCCCAGGAACTCTCCTGCGGCATGCTCACCGCAACCGGCCAGGACTCCGTTTCCATGAAACAGACCCTCGCCGCCGCCCTGGGCATCAGCATCCCCGAAGTTGACAAGTACATCAAGACCGTCAGCTACGGCGGCGGCGCCGAACTGAGCGCGGCCATGGCCGGAGGGCACCTCTCTCTGGGCGTTTCCGGTTCCGAGGAAATCCAGGGTCTGATCCAGTCCGGGGATATCGTTCCCCTGATTGCCATGAGTGAAAACCGGGTGTCCGCTACTCCCAATGTTCCCTGCACCAAAGAACTGGGGATCAATTCCTTTGTCGGCTCCTGGCGGGGCATCTATGCCCGGACCGCCACTCCCCAGGCGGCGATTAACTCAATGGCCGCGGCTCTCAAGAAAGCATACGATTCTCCGGCTTATCAGGAATTTATGAAAAATTCCGGCTATCTGGATCACTCCGGTTATGCCAATCAGCAGGAAACCCTGGCGCTGATGAAAGACGAATACGCGATCTTCACTTCCTATCTGAAAGACATCGGCATCTTAAATAACGCCGAATGAACCTCCCCGCCGCCCTGCGGGGTATTCGATCCACTGCGAATCAAGGAACCGGCCGCACGGCGTGGGCTCCGCGGCCGGCCTTTTTGAAATTAAAGGACTGGCTGCTTCCCGGGACCGATGATCTTCATGATGTCCACTACAGGCGCTTTTTCCACAAAAAACACCCCGATGAACGTTATCCTTATGGCGATTGCCGGCCTGGCGGGTTTTGTCTTCGTTAAGTGCAAACTCAACAGCCCGGCCATGATCCTCGGTCTCGTGCTGGGGCTTATCTGCGAGGCCAATTTGCGGAGGGCCTATATAATGATCTCCGGGGACACTTTCTTTCAGTCCACGGTGAATTTGCTCAAGCGGCCGGTAACAGGCATTGTCATCCCCGTGTGCGTCGTGGTACTGTTAAGTCCGGTGGTGAAGCCGCTGTCCACGAAAAAGAAAGCGTGGGTTTTTATAGGGGAGTCTGAAATGGACATAAAACAAACCGGCATAGCCGGTACCATGGAGTCAAGTGACGTTATGGTGACGATACAGCCCGGCTCGAAAGGTATCGAAATTGAGATCGAGAGCATTGTGGACAAACAGTTCGGCAGGGAGATACGCCGGGCCATTACCGAAACCCTGCGGGACATGGACGTGAAAAACGCGCGGATAAAGGCCGTGGACAAAGGCGCCCTGGACTGCACGATTCGGGCCAGGGTAAAAACCGCGGTGTGCCGTTCCAACGGAAAAGCTCCGTATGAATGGAAGGTAAGCTGATGAAACAACTGCGCAGAACCATGCTGTACGTTCCGGGGAACAACGCCGGAATGATACAGGACGCCGGTATTTACAAGGCCGACAGCCTGATGTTCGATTTGGAGGACTCCGTTTCGATACACGAAAAGGACGGCGCCCGCTTTTTGGTATTTCAGGCCCTCACCACCCTTGCCTATCCGGGCAAAGAACTGGTGGTGCGGATAAACGATCCCCACACCGAAACGGGCAGGGAAGATATCGAAGCCATTGTGCGTACCGGCAAGGCGATAATACGCCTGCCCAAGGCCGAAACGGCCCGGGATGTGATTGACTGCGAGCGCATGATCGAGGCGGTTGAAAAAAAGGCGAAGCTCCCCGTCGGATCAACCCGGATGATGGCGGCGGTTGAAAGCGCCTCCGGAGTGCTTAACGCCAGAGAGATCGCCCTGGCAAGCAAGCGCCTTACCGGCATCGCCATCGGCGCGGAAGACTACGTGACGGACCTCAGGACCAGCCGTTCCCCCGACGGAATAGAGCTGCTTTTTGGCCGGAGCATGGTGCTGCTGGCGGCGAGAAACGCCGGCATCGACGCGATAGACACGGTGTTCTCCGACGTGAACAACGAAGAGGGCCTCCGCAAAGAAACAATGCTGATAAGGCAGCTTGGCTTTGACGGCAAAAGCATCATCAATCCCCGGCAGATAAAAATCGTGCATGAGATATTTACCCCCAGCGAAAAAGAAATACGGCACGCCCTGGCGGTGCTTGAGGCGATAAAAGAAGCGGAACGGAAGGCTTCGGGGGTTATTTCCATGAATGGCAAGATGGTGGACAAGCCGGTAGTTACCAGGGCCGAGCGTGTGCTGGATCTGGCAAGGGCCGCCGGAATTGCTCTCGACGGAGAGTCAAAATGAGGGACGAATTGAAATACATTGAAGGACTTCAGGATATAAAAGCGATAAACGGCGTGTTTAACATCGACAAGCTGGAAAAAGATTACAGCACACTGGCCCAGCGTGAAGTTTCGCACAACAAGATAGTTTCCGGCCTTGAGGAAGCGGTGCGTCTCTGCCATCTTAAAGACGGGCAGACCATTTCCTTTCACCATCACTTTCGCGGTGGTGACTTCATCGTCAACATGGTGATGGACAAGCTCGCGGAGATGGGTTTTAAGGATCTGGTGCTGGCCGCCTCCTCTCTTACCGACTGCCACGCCCCGCTTATCAGGCACATTAAAAACGGGCTTATCCGCCGCATAGAGACATCGGGACTGAGGGGAGAACTGGCCGACGAAATCTCCCACGGACTTATGGAGCCCCCGGTGGTCTTCCGCTCCCACGGAGGCAGGGCCTATGCCATTGAGACCGGGGATCTGCCGATAGACGTGGCCTTTCTGGGCGCGCCTTCCTGCGATCCCTTCGGCAACGCCAACGGCTATTCCCGTGACAGCGAGGGCGGCGTCAAGTGCGGTTCCATGGGTTACGCGAAATGCGATGCCCAATACGCGAAAAAAACCATTATCATTACCAATAATATCGTGCATTTTCCCAACGTGCCCTTCGGCATCCCCGAAAGCGATGTGGATTATATCGTTAAGGTGGACGAGATCGGCGACCCGGCCGGAATTATGAAAGGCGCGACCCGCTTTACCACCAATCCCAAGGAACTGGTGATAGCCGAACTTGCCGCCGACGTGATCGAGGCGTCGGGACGGCTCGTGGACGGCTTCTCCTTCCAGACCGGCACCGGCGGGGCTTCCCTCGCGGTGAGCCGTTTTTTACGGGAAAAGATGATCGCCAGGGGAATTACCGCAAGTTTCGCCCTTGGCGGTATTACCGGCTCCATTGTGGACCTCCACGAGGAAGGACTTATCAGGAAGCTCCTGGATGTCCAGGGCTTTGATCTCAAGGCGGCCGACTCGCTCAAAAACAACCGCTTCCATCACCAGATCTCCGCCGAATATTACGCCAGCCCCAGGGGGACCGGCGCGGCGGTAAACCAGCTTGACGTGGTGGTGCTCTCCGCGCTGGAGGTCGATACCAGCTTCAACGTCAACGTGCTCACCGGCTCCGACGGCATTATCCGCGGAGCCATAGGCGGCCATCAGGACACGGCCTACGGCGCTTCGGTTGCCATTGTGGTTTGCCCCCTTACCAGGGGACGGCTTCCCTGTATTGTGGACCGGGTGGGGGCCATTGTGACGCCGGGCAAAACCGTGGATGTGATCGTCACCGAGCACGGTATCGCGATAAACCCCGCCAGGGAGGACCTTAAGGAATCCTTCGCCACAGCGGGGCTTCCTGTCTTTCCCATCGGGGAACTGCGGGCCATGGTGGAAAAACTCGTGGGCAAGCCCGATCCGGTGGAATACACCGACCGCGTAGTGGGGATCGTCACCTACCGCGATGGGAGTATTATCGATCTGATTCATCAGGTGAAGTAAGAAGAAAAACCACGGGCAGTACGGACAGACACGGACAAAGGAAAGAGAACGGCATTGATACACAATCAGCATAGTTTCAATATGCTTGCTTTTTCCCCCTTTCTGTGTGGTCCGTGTGGCTTTATTCCATTATGCTATCTGAATTCCCGGTGTTGTTTGGGTGAAAAAACTGAGGTATAGGAACGCATACTTCATTCTTCTTTTGTCCGTGTCTGTCCGCCTGGTCTGTGCTTAACAATCTTAAACGAGCCTCCGCGGGGCAAGCTCCGCGGTATCTTAAGCGTTGCGTTATTTGAACCGGAGCAAGCTCCGGGGTATTAAACCAGACTTTCGGATAAAACCCCCAAGACACCCCCGCCAGGCGGGTTCCGGGCATCAGACCCCGCCGCGAACACCCCCCGCCCGCACCTCACTGACCGCTTATCTTCCGTATCGCGTCCCTGGCCAGCACCTGAATGGCGCCGGTGTGGACCGGCGAATTGCGGACCATGTCCAGCAGGGGCCGGGCGATAGCCTGCCCCGTATCCCCCAGGGCGGGGATCACCCGGCGGATAAGCTGCTCCTCCACCGGCCCGAAGACATTCCGCTGCCGCCGGTCGTGAAGCTCCTGAAGCGCCGCCATAAGTATCCGGGCGGAAGCCTCGGTGCGCAGGGCGGCCAGAGCCTCCGTGGCGTCCAGCCGCTCGCCCATGTCGATCCCCTCCCGGTAGGAACGTTCCAGCAGGGGATATACCGCCGCGTCCAGAGTGCCGTAGCGGCGGATCATGCCGATAGCCAGCTTCCGCATCTGCCCCAGCTCGTTTCTGAGGTGCACATCCCCGGTAGAGGCCCGCCAGCCCTCCGCCAGGGCCGCCACCGCCGTCGCCGCCTTGTTTTCGTCGGAGGCCTGGGAACGCTCCTCCGTCCTCAGGGCCAGATACTTCACATCGTAACCGTACCCCGGCCC
>JAITIC010000057.1 GCA_031279635.1 Treponema sp.
AGTCGGTTACTTTGCGGACAGACCTTGCATTTGCTCCCGTTTTGTACCAAAACGGTGCGCAAAATGCCTGTTTTAAGGTAGTCTGTCCATAATGTGTCTACATTATGGACAGACTCGAATTAAAGAGGGAAAATGACCACGAACCACATGAACGGATAAGAAAACCAAGAAAAACAGCGAATTCATCTTTACAGCTTTCTTGCTTTCCCGCAAACCGGCAGGGACATTCGGATATAAGCCTGGCTCTCGAACTAAAAGTTCGTATCTGTTCGTGTCGTTCGTGGTTCTTCATTCTTCATTGTTCATTCAGCTTACTGTGGAACAGGTTGATTTTTTGCCTTTTTTACCGCACCATCAACGTATGGGTAAACTGGATATTTGGCAGGAAACCTTTGTCGTTCGCTTCGGCGTTATTGACCGCTCGGACCGGCTGACCCTGGACGCGGTGTTTCAGCTTTTTCAGGAAGCGGCCATCAGTCACGCGGAGAATCTGGGAGTAGGGCGGGAAGATATGGCCCGGTCGCGTCAGGTTTGGATTCTTTCCCGAATGTCGGTGCTGATTGACCGGCGGCCTCAATACGGCGAAACCCTTACCGTGCGCACCTGGCCGCGGGGCGGGGAGCGGCTCTTTGCCCTGAGGGATTACGATATCCGGGACGCTTCGGACGCGCCGGTGGTCCGGGCCAGAAGCGGCTGGCTCGTCATTGACATGGAAAAGCGCCGCCCCCTGCGTCCGCAGTCCGTCATGGACACGCTGCCTCAGAACGAGGGGCTGGATGCCCTGCCTTCGGGCGCTGCCGGCCTTGAGGAACGGCCCGGCCTGCAAAAAACCGCCGGGCGGAAAGCGGCCTATACGGACATTGATTACAACGGCCATGTCAATAACGTCCGCTACATCCAGTGGATAGAAGACGCCCTGGATCCGGCGCTGCTCGAACAGGCCGGCCGGATGCGGCTGGATATCAATTACCTCAATGAAACGCTTCCCGGTGAAATTATTGAACTGTGGTCCGCGCCGATAGAAGACGCCGGCAATGGCAGCGCCATTTCCGCCTTCGCCTTCGATGGCCGTAAGACCGGCAGCTCCGCTTTCAGGGCGGAACTGCGGCTGTGGGGAGATTTGTAGGAACCCGGTTTCCAGTGTTGGTCCCACAGTCTTGACAGAGCGCCCGCTTTTTGGCAGGGTAGACAGACGGGCGCATAACTCAGCTGGTTAGAGTGCTTGCTTTACACGCAAGATGTCCCTGGTTCGAATCCGGGTGCGCCCATTATTGAATCGGTTCCCGAACAAGTCATTTTCCTACAGTCCAATCGCTTCCAGAATAGTCCGTTTCTGAGCGGTGAATTCCGCGGACACCGGAAAATCATGGCCCCGTGGGCGGTGGGGAACAACTTCAATCCGGTGGGTGATATTGCCCGGCTTGCCGTTGAAAACGAATACCGTATCCGAAAGGAGCAGCGCCTCCTCCACATCGTGGGTGATAAAAATCGTGGAGAGTTTCATGTTCCCGGCGATTTCGCAGTACCAGTCCTGCATGCGGCGGCGGGTGATGGCGTCAAGGGCGGAGAACGGCTCGTCCAGAAGGATCACCGGATTGTGCGACATGCAGGTCCGGAGCAGGGCCGCGCGCTGGCGCATGCCGCCTGAGAGTTCGCGGGGGTATTTTTTTTCGCAGCCGGCAAGTCCGAATTGCGGGAAAAACGCGGCGGCGTATTCACGGGCGGCTTTTTTCTTTTGCCCCCGGATAAGCAGGGGGAGGATCACGTTGTCGAGGACCGTCCGGTATTCAAGGAGCAGGTCCTTTTGGAGCATATAGCTTACCCTGCCGGAAATTCCGGTAATGTCTTCACCCTTGTAAAACACCTTCCCCGCGTCGGGACGGTCAACGCCGGCAAGCACATTGAACAGGGTGGTTTTGCCCGCGCCGGAAGGTCCCAGGAGGGAAATGAATCCCCCCGGAGGAAGTTCCAGGCTGACATTTTCCACTACCGGCTCGCCCTCGTAATTTTTGACAATGCGCTCGCAGCTAAAGAGGGCCGGCCCGCCGCGCATACGGCTTATTGTGTCTTCCATTGCGGCGCGTCAGGGCAGATACTCGTTGGTAAAGCCCGCCGTGCCTATATCTTTTTCCAAAAGACCCTGTTCAAACATCCAGCGGTAAAAGCCGCCCCAGCGCTCCGGGTCGATTTCCCCCCATCGTTTCGCGTCGCCCTGATAGCGGGTTTTCAGGTACTCCTGGCTTCGCATAACGAGTTCCCGGTCCAGCTCCGGCGCGTGCTTCAACAGAATCTCCGCCGCCTCCGCCGGATTATCCATCGCGAAACGATAGCCCCGGCTTACGGCCCGCATGAATTGTTTGGCGGTCTCCGCGTTCGCCGCGGCCCAGGCGGTGTTGGCCGCCAATACCGGCGTATAGAAATCAAGGCGCGCATTGACGGTTCCCAAATCAAGGTAGTTGATGGCAATGCCCCGGATTTCCGCGGCGATACCGTCCCATGCGTAGTAGATCCAGATGGCGTCCACGTCGGTTTCCAGCGCGGAAAAGGCGTCCGTGGCGAAATTGGGGATCATGGTAACCGCGTTAAAATCGCCGCCGTCATTGTTCACTATGTCTTTTATCACCGCCGTCACCAGGGGAGTCTCCCAGGAGGCGAAGCGCTTGCCCGCGAGGTCCCGCGGACGTTTGATGCTGCCCGCCGCACGGGACATTATGCCGGATGTGTTGTGGCTGATAATTGCCGCCACCGCCTGCACGGGAAGGGCGTCCCGCTCTTTCGCGATTGCCGGCCCCATGCTTTCCTGAAAATCCACGGCGAATTCGGCGTTTCCCGAAGCCAGCAGCACCAGCGCGCCGTCTTCCGGGGGCTGCATAATTTCCACCTCAAGGCCCTCCCCGGCAAACCAGCCTTTTTCCAGCGCAACGTACAGGCCGGTGTGGTTGGTATTGGGGGTCCAGTCCAGCACAACCCTGATACGCCCCGTACCGGCCTTGGTACCGGCGCAGCCGGCAAAAATTAAAATGAGGGCCGCAAGCCCCGCGAACCAACCTCGTTTGTTTTTCATAATTCCTCCTTAAAATTGTTTTCGTGTAACTCTATACAATCTGACAGGGGCAGGCGAAGTACCGCTGTTCCCGCAGGCCCAGGCCAAAGCCTTCGCGCTTTTACCCGGCAGTATTACATTCTCTTCCGCCGGCCGGCACTACATTTATCCGATAACGCCCCTTGACGGGGCGCTCTTCCGCGGCCCAGGGCATCGCCGCCCGCTCAATCAGGGCTACCAGTTTTATCAAAAACAGGCTGAGAGCGGCGGTTAGCAGTATCACCGCGAACATTTTGTCAAACGAATAGGAGCGCCTGACGCGGATCATATACACGCCCAGCCCCGCGTCGCCGCCGAGCCATTCGGCGATTACCGCGCCGATGATCGAGTAAGAGCTTGCTATTCTGAGACCGGAAAAAAAAGACGGCAGTCCCTGGGGCAGTTTTATGTACCAGTAAATCTGCCGCCGTACCGCGCCCATGGACTGCAAAAGCCGCACCGCGTTGCTGTCGGCACGGGCAAAAGCGCCCAAAAGGCCGATGGTCATGGGGAAGAAACAGGTGAGAAACACCAGGGTGACTTTCGGCGCGGAGCCGTAACCCATCCACAGTATGAGCAGGGGGGCGATGGCAATGGTGGGCATGGTCTGGGTGAGGAGCAGCAGCGGCGTTACCGAGCGTTTAAGAAAACGGTTCGCGTCCATGATCACGGCCAGCACAAAAGAGGCGGCTACGGCGAGGAGCAGTCCGCAAAGGGCCTCAAGCAGGGTACAGCCCAGGTGGCCCATGAGCAGGGGAAAGTCGGCGAAAAAGGCCGCCAGCACGCGGACCGGGCTGGGGAGCATGTAAGCCGGTACCATTCCGCTCAGGCTCAGAGCCTGCCAGAGCAGGATCAGCGCGCCCACGAGGACCAGGGACTCCCAGTTGCGCTTACCCATGGTGTTTGGCGGTTTTTTGCTCAATGGACCACACACCGCCGGCGGGGTTGTAAGCCATCTTCATATAGGTCAAAAGCCCCGGAGAACCTTCGCGGATGCAGATGCGCTGACACTCTTTGGCAATGTCCATGAGCCGGTCAAAATCCCCCTCAATGCTTGTCTCAAAGGGACCGACAAAGGTGGCAAGACCGGTACTTTTAATGTAGGCGATAACCTTGTCCACGATGCGGATTGTTTCGTCCCCGGCAACAGACTGCGGCAGTACCTGTATCGCAAGGCTTGCCTCCGGCTGATTCATGATTTGCTCCTTCCCGCCGGGGTTTTCCGGCGGATAAAAAAACGCCTTCCCGGACGGACCCGCGAAGGCGTTTAATCACCGTTAAACCGTTTCCCTTCGCCGGCATTATCCGGGAACCCATAAGGTTCATCCGGCCGGGAATCTCCCGCCGGATCAGGTTAAAGGGTTTGAAGCGCAGGATCGCTTCCTCTCAGCCGGAACCGGAAAACCGCACGGATTTTCCACAACTTTTGTTGCCTATCCAGCACCCCTAATTAAGCTATAAAAATATTACCGGAATTGCGGAAGGGTGTCAAGCGGCCGCATTGCCTCATTGAAAATGTTACCGAAAAGTGGTCATGCCTCACATTGAAAATGTTACCCAAATTAAAATAAGGGTGCCTGAAGGAGGGCAGCCGAATGGGGTTAAACATGAAA
>JAITIC010000070.1 GCA_031279635.1 Treponema sp.
AATCGGGTAGGAGGCTGCCCATTAACTGAGCAGCCGTCCTCCCACACCACCGTGCGTACCGTTCCGTACACGGCGGTTCAACGGCCAACGATAAGGGCTCGTACCTTCAACGTCCGCCCTATCCTCTCGTGCAGCACCTCGAATCGGTTTAGTACTTCGGGAAATCCAATCAATTCACGATACTGGCTGCTCAGTGAGTGTTTGAGTATCCGGCTGTCGGCAGTATGCCAGCAGCCCTTCCGGGTGTTTGCCCAGGGCCACGCCCGGTCTTTGGGTATTCCTAACTGAATCAGGTTCTTACCTCGCGTCCGTGCCCTCTTCCAGCGTTTCCAGTACATCGGTCGTATCCGCCGCCTCAACCAGCCGCTTATCCGTTTCACATGTGCTTTCAGGTCGGCAATACTGTAATATCCTAACCAGCCTATCAAAAGCCTGCCTATCTCTGGTAGTATCCGTTCCATCTTCCCGCCTCGTTTCCGGCTCGTCAGTCTTCTCAGCCTGTCCATAAGCCGTTTTAAGGGCGTTTCATGTACCCGTATCCCGATTCCGCACCTTCCGCCTATACAGGCTGAACCCCAAAACCTTCAGCTTCATTGGGATCCCGGTCGTGCTTTTCTTCCGGTTCACTACTAGTTTCAGCTTCCCTTCAAGAAACTTCACGCAACTCTCCATCACCCGCTGTGCGGCCCGGCTGCTCTTGACGTAGATGTTACAATCATCCGCATACCGGACAAACGTATGCCCCCGCTCTTCGAGCATACGGTCAAACCTTGTCAGGTATATGTTACTCAATAACGGTGACCGGTTCCCGCCCTACGGCGTCCCCTGCTCGCTCTGGCTGACCAGTCCGTCCGCCATCACCCCGCTCTTTAAGAACTTCTTTATCAGCGTGATAATATGGACCTTACCCCATCCGGCGCCGGGTTTTCGCCGGCAGGTCTTGTTTTCGTTCCGTTTCCGTAGAGGGATGCAATCCTTGACTCGTTCCCACAAGTCATCTGTCAGTTCCCATGATTTGATTCCGCTTCCTGCTGCTCGTTTCATATCCTCTTTATCGGCTCTTCCCTATTTGCGGATAACCTCTAAGCATTATATCCCCATCAAAGGCTTTCTCCTTTTTGAAGCGAAGCTTTTTTATTTCCGGATGTTTACCAAAATTTTCTCTGGATTTTTTTACAGATATATGCTATAATTAGGCCATCTTAATGTAAAGGAGTATG
Organism: Treponema sp.; assembly: GCA_031279635.1. Taxonomy (GTDB): domain Bacteria; phylum Spirochaetota; class Spirochaetia; order Treponematales; family Breznakiellaceae; genus WQXQ01. Next base: position 1,221 of record JAITIC010000070.1, read on the forward strand.
CCATGACTATTAGATTTGTTGGCGGCCTGTGGCGCCGAATTGACGGTACCTCTGTACGGAGTTATCCTTCCTACCAGGATGCGGTAGAGGGCAAAACCTCGTGGGAGGATCTTGAACCGCAGACCACTTCCGACGACATTTTACAGCAATTACAAAAACAACCCTGAGCGTTGTTGATGTCTCCCGGCAGGGCCGGCATACCGGTCCCTGCCGTAAATTCCGCCGGTCTTTCCCGGCGGCCTCACATTCTCACCCGTCCCCTCAAGCTCCGCGAAAGGGTGAGACGGTCGGTGTATTCCAGATCGCCGCCCACGGGGAGTCCCGAGGCGAGGCGGGTAATTTCTACGGGAAAATCCTTGAGCAGTTTTTGTAAATAAAGCGCGGTGGTGTCGCCCTCCACGGTGGGGTTCAGGGCGAGGATCAGTTCTTTGACGCCTTGATCCGGGCCGGCCCCGCGGAGGCGGGCGATGAGTTTGCCGATTGAAAGATCGTTGGGGCCGATGCCCTCCAGGGGGGCGATAAGACCGCCCAAAACATGAAAAACGCCGTGAAATTCGCGGGATTCCTCAATGACGCGCAGGTCTTGGGCGCGCTCGACTACACAGATGATTCCGTGGTCGCGGCCAGGATCGGAGCAGATAGGACAGGGGTCGGTTTCAGTGAAAGCGCCGCACAGGCCGCAGCGGCGAATCGCCTGGTGCAGGCCGGCAAGTTCGCCGGCTAAAGCGCGGGCGTAGCCAGGATCGCCGTCAAGGATGTGGTAAGCCATGCGGCCGGCGCTTTTTTTGCCGATGCCGGGGAGTTTTGACAGGAGCGTTACCAGCCGGTCGAGGGCGTTGGGGCCGAAATTCACGAAGCCCCCGGAAAACCGCCGGGGAAACCGGGCAGGCCCGAAATGCCGGAGAGGCCGAGGCCGCCGGCCATGTCGCCCATCTCCCTGTTTATCGCTTCCTTCACTTTTTCAAGACCGCTGGAAAAAGCGGCCGTTACCAGGTCCTGAAGCATTTCGATGTCGCCGCCTTCCACGGCTTCAGGGGCGATGCGCACGGCGAGGACTTCAATTTTTCCGTTGAGATCAACCTCGACCATGCCGCCCCCGGAGGAACCGGTGGCGCTGATGAAACCGAGTTTTTCCTGAAAAGCGCCCATCTGCTCCTGTATTTTTTGCGCGTTTTTTAAAATGTCTAAGGGGTTGATATTCATCTCCGGCTCCAATTATTTGACTTGTTCGGGAAACTGTTTAACAGCAGGCTAAAGCCCACGGGTTCCCGAACAAGTCTTGCAAAATGCTCCGCATTTTGCGGTTTTATAAGGAAGTTGTTCGGAAACTGAAGTTTCCGAACAACCCTATTGAACGGTGATCCCGGGGATCACTCTGAGAAGGCGCTCCACCTGGGGAGGCGTTTCCGGCTCATTCGGCGCGGCGCCGCTGTTATGCGTAATCCCGCTCCAGGGGGGGGCGTCATCTTCGTCTTCATCCGCGTCAATATGAACGCCGCCTTCAGGCTCACCGCCGCCGAAAGCCGCGTTACTGCCTGACTTGGAGGCCAGCATCCGCCTGAAGTCTTCCGACAGGGAATGTCCCCCGCCCGCGGCGTTATCATTCCGTTTCCCCGCGTCCGCGTTAAAGCGGCGGCTTTCATCCGGCCCGGTCTTTGCGGGGATCGCGGGGGCTGCTTCAAAGGCCTCCGGGGGACCTGCCCCCCCGGCTAAAGGGCGGGCCGTTTCCTCCGCTGCCGTGTGAGGCGTATCCTGCCTGTTATGCGAAACCTGTCCGCCGAAAGCGGACGATGAACGCAACACGCTCTGCGCTTTTTCCATGGCGGCTTTCAGTTCCGGCGGAGAGACCCAATGGGAAAGCCATGACAGTTTTGAAATCGCGGTCTCAAGCTCGAAGCGGGCGGACACGGAGTAACGGATATCCCGGTAACAGGCAAGGAGCAGATCCAGGGCCTGTTCAAGCCGGACGCCGTCAAACGTTTCCAGCGCCTTGGCGGAAAACAGGCGGGGGCTGTAGCCCAGAAGGGATTCCCGTTCAACGCCGTTTTTCAGCAAGAGGAGGCTCCGGTAATAAGCGGCGAGGTCAATCACAAACTGTTCAATGGCGACGCCGGAACTGAGAATTTCATCGGTCAGGGCGAAGGCCCGCGCCGTGTCGTTTGCGGCGCAGGCTTCCGCAAGGGCGTTGAGTTTTTCAAGCCCCACAAGCCCCAGCTTCTCCCGAATAAGGCCGCTTCGGATGCTGCCCCCGGAAAAAGAGGCCACCTGGTCAAAGAGGGTAAAAGCGTCCCGCAGGCTGCCGGTGGATTCCCTTGCGATCCAGAACAGGGCCTCGTCCTCGGCCTCAATCCCCGTCTCGCCGCAGATTTTTTTCAGTATCCCCTGGATGGTCTCAATGGGGATAAGTCTGAAATTGAACTGCTGACAGCGGCTTTTTATGGTGGCGGGAACCTTGTGCAGTTCCGTGGTGGCAAAGATGAAAATGATATAGGGCGGCGGCTCCTCAATGGTTTTGAGCAGGGCGTTGAAAGCGCTGTTGGAAAGCATGTGCACTTCGTCGATGATGTAGACCTTGTAGCGCCCGGCCTGGGGCGGAAAGAGCACCTCGTCCTTAATCTGCCGCACGCCGTCGACCGAGGTGTTGGAAGCGCCGTCGATTTCGATCACGTCCATGCTCGTGCCCCGGCTGATGGACAGGCAGTTTTCGCAGACCCCGCACGGCCCCTGCGCCGGTCCTTTTTCGCAGTTCAGCGAACGGGCGAGGATACGGGCCGCGCTCGTTTTGCCGCAGCCCCTCGGTCCTGAAAAAAGGTAGGCGTGGGCAATTCGCCCGCTTTGCAGGGAATTTTTCAAAGTGGAAACCACGAATTCCTGGCCCGCCAGCTCGTCAAACGTTTTGGGACGCCGTTTCGTGGCGGTTACTTCATATACGGGGGCCGTTGAATCTGCCATGTCTGTAGTATACACAAAACGGAGGATGGTTTCTATATCCCGGGCAGGAGTTTTACATTAACCACTTACCACACGGACCAACACGGACCTTTACTTTGAAAACACAGTTTTCGTCTATAAGTCCGCTATAATTCGTACAATTTCATGGGTTTTACCTGGAGTCTGTCCATAATGTAGACACATTATGGACAGACTTCCTTAAAAAACGCATTTTCGCAGCCGTTAGGCGAGAAAATGCAATGTCTGTCCGCAAAGTAACCGACTTTGTGGACAGACA
>JAITIC010000074.1 GCA_031279635.1 Treponema sp.
CATCAGAACGGAGTTTAAGGAAGAAGCAGTGAAAAAAGCGTATATTTTTGATATGGACGGCACTCTGACCAATAGTCTTTATGACATTGGCGACAGTGTGAATTACCTTCTTGCCCAGCGGGGGCTTCCCGCCCATACCTATGAGGAATATCTGACCTATATCGGAATGGGTATCGGCGTGCTTCTCGGCAAGGCAATGCCCGGTTATGACGATCTTCCGCCTGAAGAACAGGCGGCGCTCAGGCAGGGCTATACGGTCCACAACGAAGCCCATTGCCTGGATAAAACCCGCCCCTACGAGGGGATGACCGAAACGTTGAAAGCCCTGAGTGAGGGCGGCGCGGTTCTGGGGATTTTTACCAACAAGCCCGAAGTGCTGGGTAAAAAAATAGCCGCCGCCCTGTTTGAGGGAATAGACTTTGCTTTTGTGCTGGGGGGGCTTGAGGGAGCTTCAATGAAACCCGACCCCGAACGGGTCCTGGCCGAACTGAAAAAACTCAATATCGCCCCCGCCGATGCGGTCTTTGTGGGGGACGGCAGGCCCGATATTGTCACCGGAAAGAAGGGAGGCATGACGGCTTGCGGAGTTGACTGGGGCTTTAAGGGCCTGGAAGAACTGGAGGGGGCAGATATGATCATATCCCATCCACGCGAACTGCTTGATATTCAATGACGGACCTTGCCGTCCTGCTGCCGGCGGTAAAACAGGCGGCCCTTGACGCATGCCGTTGTTTTAAGCGGATGCCGGACCTAAAGGTACGGAACAAGGGGCCTAATGACTTTGTTACCCAAATCGATCTTGAAATAAGCGCATACCTCTGCGCGGAACTTCCCAAACTGCTGGCCGATTCCCAGGTTCTTTCCGAGGAAAGAAAGGAAGTTCTCTCCCCCTCCCCCTACCGCTGGATTATCGATCCCATAGACGGGACGAATAACCTCGTCTACGATTTGCCCCTGTACGCGGTTTCCATCGGCCTGCTGCTGGAAAAGCAACCGCTTCTTGGAGTGGTTTATCTGCCCGCCGCAGGGGAACTTTTTTCCGCCGTCCGCAAAGGCGGCGCGTTTGTGGAAAATCCTCTCACGGGAAGCGCCGGAAGGCCTATCCGGGTAAATACGGCGGATCGTTTAAGTCAGGCGATTGTAATGGCCGAAACAGACCCCTATTTTGACCGCGAAAAAAACCCCTCCCTGGACCTGATAAAAAAGGTATACGCCCACTGCGTTGACCTGAGGATCACCGGCTCCGCCGCCGTGGATTTGAGCTATATCGCCGCGGGCCGGGCAATGGTTCACTTTTGCCGCAACCTTAACCCCTGGGACTATGCCGGCGGCGGCGTCATCCTGACCGAAGCGGGGGGTATTTTAAGCCAATGGGACGGAAGCCCCGTGCCCTACGAGGGAAAGCACACCAGCCTTGGCGCCAGCTCAAGGCCGATCCACGAAGCGATGCTGGAACTGGTCCGCCCGTATATGTAGGCCCTAATTCCCCTTAAACTTTTTTACCGCGGCGGCCCTGTCCTGGGCGTCAAAAAAGGCGCTCCCGGCGACGATCACGTCCGCGCCCTTTTCAATGGCAAGGCAGGCGTTTTCCGTAGTGATTCCGCCGTCCACGGAAAGGAGGTAGCGGTATCCCCTTTCTTCCCGAATGGCGGCAAGTCTTGCCAGCTTCTCAAGGCAGGAGCGGATCATCTGCTGGCCGCCGAAACCGGGATTCACCAGCAGCACCAGCACCAGATCCAGTTCGCTTAAAACCTCATCAAGAAAATGCGCCGGGGTTCCGGGCACCAGACAGACGCCCGCTTTCATCCCCGCCGCCTTTATATCCTGGATGATACGGTTTGAATGTCGCGCCGCTTCAATGTGAAAAGTATAGTAATCGGCCCCCGCGCCGGCAAAGGGTTTAATGTAATCCTGGGGGTTGTCCACCATCAGGTGACAGTCCATGGTCAGGCCGGTCAAAGGCTTCAGGTCTTTGACCGTTTTGGGGCCGAAACTCAAATTGGGGGCAAAGTGGCCGTCCAGCACGTCTACGTGGATCCAGTCCCCGCCGGATTCTTCAATGGAAACCACCGCTTCGGCAAGCCTGCCGAAATCCGCTGAAAGTATGGAAGGGGCCGCCAGGGCTGTTTTATTTGTCATCATCACCTCATTTGAGGCAATTTCAAAATTGAAATTTTGAAATTGCCTCCTTAAAAATCGCGGTTTCGTAAAGCTTTAGCCTGAGAAACCGCAAGAGTTGGTGACAAAACAACCGATTTTGACACCAGCTCATCTGTCGTAACTTATAATCTGTAAAGCGGTAAGTTCATCGGTAAAGAGGTCCGTTATCAACGCTCCCTTTAGGGCCGCGTGAATGGCTTTTGCTTTTTGTTTTCCGCAGGCTATACCGATGCGCCGTTTTATCTTTAGAAAATCGTCTATTTCAATTGCCACTACCCGGTCGTTCATGGGAATATTCATGAATTTTCCCTGGGCGTCGTAATGGTAACCGCACAGGTGGCCGCAGGAGCCGCTTTCATATATCTTGCTGGCTTCTTTCGCGGAAACAAAACCTGCCTGCACCGTGGCGTTGTCCTCCGGTACATCCGAGCTTAAGCCTACCAGGGCAAGATCCAACGTGCGGGTTTTATTGACGGTCTCAATAATTCCCGGCTCTGAAAGCAGCGCCTGCCGCAGTTCCGGGGTTTTAACCAAAAGGGGCGAAAGGAACGGATAATAATGTCCGTTGAGTTTTTCCGCGAGGATTCGGGCAAGCTCGGAACCGTCATAAAACAGGGCGGACGCGCCCAGACCGCCCATAAGCTGTACCACTTCGCAGTCCATAAAGGCCGATTTGGGAAGCTGCCTGATGGTATGGTACAGGGCCGTGCCCCAGGAAATGCCGATTCTGATTTGATTCGTTAAAATGGAGCCAAGAAAATTCGCCGCTTCCAGGCAGGTTTTATACAGCGTCAGGGGATAATCGGCTTCGGTGGGAACCACGCAAACCGTTTGAAGGCTATATTTGTCCGTTAAAAGCTGTCCGGTTTCCGACGTATAGGGGGAGCTTCCGTTGATACGGATTTCCACGATGCCTTTTTTTCGGCATTCCTTAAGCATATTGGCCACCGTGGGCCGCGAAACTTTATAAAGCGCGGCAATTTCCGATTGGGACATTGAGTCTAAATAATAGTGCTTTGCAAGCTCTACCAGGAATTCAAAAGATTTATTCATTATCTCTTTTGGGGCGGAAGGTGAATGCAGCGGCCCAGGGCGTCCGCTGCGGCTTCCATGAGCGCTTCGGAAACCGTGGGATGGCCGTGGATGATCTCCGCCAGTTCATGCACGGTGATTTCCATGGACATTAAGGCCGCAGCTTCGTTGATGATCTCCGAGACTCCCTGGCCCGCCATGTGGACTCCAAGAATCTTTCCGTACCGGGGATCGGCCAGTACCTTGACAAACCCTTCCGGACTGCCCGACGCCAAAGCCCTGCCGTTGGCAGCCAGAGGAAAAATGCCCGTTGATACCGGTCCTGTCTTTTCCGCCTCCTCCTGAGTTAGCCCTACCGAGGCCGCCTCAGGAAAACAATACACCACCGAGGGCACATAATCAAGCGCCGCCTTTTTGGGTTTTCCGCCCTTAAGCCGGCTCACGGCGTTTTCCGCGGCTGTTTCGGCCATTTTGAAAGCCGCGTGGGCCAGCATTTTTTTTCCGTTAATATCCCCCGGGGCAAATATTCCGGGTACGGAAGTTTCCATGTACTCGTCTACCGCCACAAAGCCCTTTTCGGTTTTGAGCGATAAATCCCCCGTACCGGTAACAGAAGAAAGATCCGCGGTTCTGCCGATGGAAACCAGTACCTTGTCCGCGTCTATGGCTGTTCCGTCTCCCGGAGTCAAAGACAGGGCGCCGCCTTTCTGTTCTATTTTTGAAAGGACCACGCCGGTAAGGACTGCCACACCTCTTCCCCGGAGGATTTTATGGATGAGCGAAGAGATATCCGTATCCAGCGAGGGGAGTATCCGGGGCATGGCTTCGATGATCGTGATTTTACTGCCGAAGGAGTTGAAGATCATGGCCATTTCTATACCGATGACGCCTCCCCCGATGATGGCAAGCCGCGGGGGGATTTCTTCCAGATCGAGAATCTCCGCGCTCCCCAGAACGCCGGGAAGTTCCAGCCCCGGAATAGGGAATTTTGCGGCGCGGGAACCTCCGGCAAGGAGGACATTCTTTGCCCCAAGTTCCCGGTCTCCCGCCCGAATGGTAAAGCCCCCTCCGCCGCCGCTTTTTAGAAAGCCCTCCCCTTTAATGCATTCCACTCCGCGGGCTTTAAGGAGAGAGGCCACAGCGCCTGTAAGTTTTTTTACCACGCGGTTTTTTTCCCTGAGTGCCGAGGCCATATCAAGGCGCGCTCCCGGCGGAACCAGGATTCCCCGTGTGGAAGATCCGGCAATTTCATGGAGCAGCTCGGCGGTTTTGAGGAGGTTTTTCGTGGGAATACAGCCCCGGTTAAGACAGGTTCCCCCCAGTTCGTCTTTCTCTACCAGTACGGTTTTTGCCCCCAGTTGGGCGGCCCGGATAGCCCCCGCATAACCGGCCGGCCCGCCTCCGATTACCGCTATGTCAAAATCAGCCATGTTTTACTCCTTTTTCATTCGAAAGTCTGGTTTAATACCCCGAAGCTCTGCTCCGGCTCAAATAACGCAACGCTTACAAAAATTTGGTATTAAACCAGACGGTATAATAAACTTCCTATCGAACGAGCCTCCGATCGAACTAATGCAGCGCTTAAGATACCGCAGAGCTTGCTCCGCGGAGGCTCATTGGTCCCCGTGTCATTAGAGCCTGTTCCAAAACTAATTGACTGTGCGCCCACGTTCCCGGCATAGCCGGGGGTGCGGTTTTGGAACAGCCTCATTATACAAAACATAAGCCCAGAGTGTCATTAGAGTGTCTTTCTGCGGATTGCAAGGTTTTCCCCAAAGCTGAAGCTTTGAAAAGTAAACGCCGATGCCCTGGCAGCGGGTCATTGACAATGGACGCTTTTTTACGGTATCCTTTGGACTTGGCGGTCTGTTGCGCTTGAGGATTTTTTTGCAATTTTTCAGGAAAAACGCAAAAAAATCCCCGATTTATGGGCTGCTTGCTGCTAAAGCAGCTTGCAGGGTAAAAAATCGCCTGAAGGCGATTTTGGGGATTTAATGCGCGAAGCGCAGCAAACTGCCAGCCAGAGATGTTTCTTCGTCCGCAGGCTGAATAGGTACACGGGTCGTCATTAAGGCGGCGCGGTTTTCGATTTCGCGGACGGCAGATCTCCTAAAGTAAATACCATGAAGGTATTGCGGTATGTTCCAGAACGGCATACGAACCGGAAGCGTTGTATTCCGGAAATCCTGTGGTACTTATTTTTTGGAGGTGT
>JAITIC010000079.1 GCA_031279635.1 Treponema sp.
CGAAAGTCTGGTTTACTGACCCGGAGATCTGCTCCGGCTCAAATAAAGTAACGCTTACAGGAAGCTGGTATTAAACCAGACGGTATTATAAACTTCCTGTCGAACGAGCCTCCGATCGAGCTAAAGCAGCGCTTAAGATACCGCGGAGCTTGCTCCGCGGAGGCTCATTTGGTAATCATATTAACCGTTATTTCCATAACGCGGTGCCGCAATACCCTGGTCACGCGGATCCGCAAATTGCGCCATACAAACTGCTCGCCGGTACGGGGTATGCCGCCGAGGTTTTCCATAACCCAGTTTCCCACAGTGGTATTGGGAATATCGCCGCTTTTAACGCCGTTCCCGATACATTCAAACATATCCTGAAGATTCTCGCTGCCTGTCACGGTAAAACTTCCGTCCGGATTCTTTTTAACCGGTTCCACTATTTCGTCGTGCTCGTCCCAGATTTCACCGACCAGTTCCTCAACAATATCTTCAATGGTAACAATCCCCAGAGTGCCGCCGAACTCGTCCACCAGTACCGCGAGATGGGCCTGCTTTTGCTGCAAGGTTCGCAGGAGTTTTGCAATTTTAATGGTCTTGGTAACAAAGACCACGGGTTTCACAATTTCCGCCGGAGTCTTTTTGCCTTTCATCACCTCATGGTGAAAATCCTTGAGCAGTATGACCCCGATAATGGCATCAATAGTATCCCGGTAAACCGGCAGGCGGGAAAAACCGGTCTCGGCGAACTTCCGGTCAATTTCCCCAGGCGTTTCATTTTCCGAAACCGCCGACACGTCTATCCGCGGGGTAAAAATTTCGCCGGCTGTCAAATCGTCAAATTCGATCACCTGCCGGATCATCTCCTCTTCCTGCCGGTTAATGCCCCCTTCCTGCCTGACCGCTTCCACAAAAGTCAACAGCTCGTCCTCGGTAACCGAGCGGTCCTCCTTGACGGGGAAGAGCTTCACGATGAGTTTCCTCCATATCCCGGCCAGGTGGTTAAGCGGGGTAAAAACGACGACAAAAAAGCGCAGCAGCGGCGCCGTCCTGAGCGCGGTTATTTCCGGCGATTCCTTTGCAAGGGTTTTGGGGGAAATCTCGCCGAACAGCAGCACCGCCAGGGTCATAACGACGGTGGCCACGGTCACCCCCTTTGCGCCGAAGAGGCCCACAAAAAGTACCGTCGCCAGCGCGGAGGAAGTGATGTTGACGATATTGTTCCCGATGAGCACCGAGGAGAGGAGCATGTCATAGATGTCCAGCAGTTTGAGGGCAAGGGCGGCCCGCCTGTTTTTTGCCGCCATGTTTTTCAGTTTGATCCGGTTGAGGGAAGAAAAGGCCATTTCGCTGGCGGAAAAAAACGCGGAAAAGCAGAGCAACACCACAAGGGATACCGCAATGGCTATATAGTACGAGTCAGTATTATCCATTAACCAGGCGCCGATCAGAATCGAACTGATGCATAATGGTTTTGCAGACCACTCCCTTACCGCTTGGGTACGGCGCCGGAACAGAAACGCTTTTCAGGGTTTCCGTGAGGAAGTATAGCAACAGCGGGGATTTTTGTCCACCGCCTTTTCGCCTGATTAATTAGTGTCTGTCCACAAAGTCGGTTGCTTTATGGACAGACCTTGCATTTGCTCCCGTTTTGTACCAAAACGGTGCGCAAAATGCCTGTTTTAAGGTAGTCTGTCCATAATGTGTCTACATTATGGACAGACTCTATTTAGGGACAAGCCCTAAATATATTTGGTTCAAAAGACGGAAGGAATTATACGGGGCTACGTTTCAATGTTACTCTATAAAGCACAGGAATAGAGCATAATGCCTGAGTATTTCCGTTATTCTTCTATATCTTTGTCCAACCGATTCAGCATATCCCGGATTTCCGCGGCCAGTTCGTATTCCTCCGCGGCGACCGCCTGGTTGAGCTGTTCCAGCAGTTTCCGGTTTTTCCCCGTCTCGGGGGAAAGAACTTCCGAGGAGGGCTCCGGGCCGGCGGGGGGATTCTCTTCGGCTTCTTCCGGGCCGTCCAGAAAAAAGTCCAGGGGAATTCCGGCCTGTTCGACCACCGGGGAAGCGACAAGAATGGGGCATCTTCGGCGGACCGCCAGGGCAAACGCATCGGACGGGCGGCTGTCCATGATCAGTGGTTCTTCTTCGCTGAAGCGGCCGCCGCTTATGATAAGCCGGGCGTGAAAAGTGTTGTCCTTTAGTTCATGGACCTCCACCCGCTCAAGGCTCAGACCCAGGCTGCGGAGCATATTAAGGAACAGATCGTGGGTCAGCGGCCGGGGCAGGTTTACTCCCTCCCTGCCGATTAGTATGGATTGCATTTCAAGCTGACCGATGAAAATCGGCACGGCAATTCCCAAATCCCTGGGCCGCAGCAGCAGGGCGTTACCCTGGTTGGTCTGTACGATGGACCATATTTCGGCGCTCAGCATTTCCTTCATTCCGCCCTCCGTCAACTGATAAGTCCGGTAAGTCCCGCCAGCAATGAGCGCCCTTCCCCGTACAGAGGAAAATCCGCACCGGGCGGCGAACCTGAAAAACCCTGCCGCGCTTCCGCGATAAGGCTCCTGCCCTTTTCCTCCGCTTCGGCAAGAACCCCTGCGGCCTCAAAAACGCGGATCAGCTCTTCCACCTCAGGCGCCGCCGCACCGCCGGAACGGGCCGCGGCAAAACAGCGGCCGACCAGTTCCCGCTTTTCAGGGTAACGGTGCAGGTACAGAAGCACCGGCAGGCTTTTTTTCCCCTCCACCACATCATCGCCCCGCTTTTTCCCGGGGATACCGGTGGTCAGATTTTTAACATCATCGAGTATCTGAAAACCGACGCCGAGTTTTTCCGCCGCTTCACCTAACAGCTCCGCAGCGGCCGCGTATACTTCGCGGCCGCCGGTTTTTCCGTCAGCGGCCAATGCCGCTTCCGCGGCGCAAACGCCCAACACGGCGGCAAAGCGGGCAAGGCAGCCGGTCTTCAATCCGCACATGGTATAATATTCTTCCACGCCGGGGACAAGTGAAAATTTCCGGTGCCAATTAATATCCATTGCCTGCCCCAGATGCAGTTTCCGCATATACCCGGCCCAGAGCGAGTACACCCGGTTTTTATATTCCAGCGGGGAGGAAAGCCCTTTTGCCTCAAGCCCTACCGCCCAGGGATCGATGCAGCTCAGAGGAAGGAAGTAAAGAAAACAGCCGCCGTTGATCGCCGTGTCAAGACCGTGAACAAGGTGTACCGCGGGCCCGCCCCGGCGCTCGTCGGAATCGTCTTCAATATCGTCATGGATGAGGCTGGCGTTATGGCAGAATTCGACCAGCGGGGCAAGGGGCAGGGCGGCATCCCCTCCGCCGAGGCTTTCGCAGACCAGGGTCATCAGCAGGGGCCGCCAGCGTTTCCCTCCCCGGGAAAGCAGGTCCCGGCCGGGCGCGGTCAGGGCTTGCAGTGACCCGGTGTTCAGCTTTTTCCCCAAGCCGGGAAATATCTCCTCCGCCAGGGCCGCGCCGGGATTTTCCGGCAGCCAGCGCTCAAGCTCCGCTTCAATATTTTCAAGCCGCCGGGTATACTGCTGATCCATAATAGATCATTATATAGGTACAAATGGCGGATTACAAGAAACCGGATTACTGGCAGCTCAAGGCGCGGAAGGAGGGCTACCCCGCCCGCTCGGTTTACAAACTAAAAGAGATGGACGAAAAATTCGCCCTGCTCAAAACCGGAGGAGGCGGTGCGCCGCCGGGAGGCCGGGTTCTGGATTTAGGGGCCGCGCCGGGAAGCTGGAGCCTCTACGCGCTGCGAAAAATGGCGGCTAACAGCTTCCTTGTTTCGGCGGATATTTCCCCCCTTTCCCGCCAATACGACCGGGGCCTCTTTGACGGGGATAACTTTTTCTTTGTTCAGGGCGACATTACCGAGCCGGCAATTCAGGAGATTATCCTTTCACGGGGACCTTATTCCCTGATAATCAGCGACGCCGCACCGTCCACCAGCGGAAATCGTTCGGTAGACGCCGCCCGCTCCCTTGAACTCGCAGAGGCGGTCCTTGATTACGCCGAAAAGGCCCTTGTAAAAGGCGGCCGTCTGGTGATCAAGGTGTTTCAGGGCGGGGATACTGCGGAACTGCTCAAACGGATAAAAACGCTTTTTGATACCGCGAAGAGCTTCAAGCCCCAAGCCTGCCGCAGCGAATCATTTGAGACATACTATATCGGAATGGGACGAATCAGCCGGTAAGTGAGGCAAACTGAACCATGAAGCCCACTATCGTGGGCATCACAAGGTTGTCGTAATCTTCCAGGGGTAGGGCTTCCGCCGCCGTAGCGGTGAGGGCCGCAATCAGGGCGATGCGGATGTCCGGCAAAACCTGATATGAGACGGCCAAAACCACCATAAAACAGGACAGGGAACCCTCAACGCTTTTGCCGTGGAGAAAGTCCGGGCGCAGCCTGCCGAAGTACTTGCCCACCAGGCTCGCGAACCCGTCGCCAAAAGCCAGCGCGTAGATGGCGATTGAGGACGCCGGGGAAGGGTAAAACAGCAGGGCAAGTAAAGCGCCCAGGCCCAGGGTCACCGGCCCCATCACAAAACGGCCTATATCCCGCTTGCGGGAGGCCATACAGGTAAGCGAAGAAATCACGGGCACCCTGACGCCGGAAAGCCGCAGCATTTCCATGCAGGTATAACTCAATGTGCCGGTCATGAGAAGCATCACGGTAAAAGGCCGACTCAGCGCCGCCATGGAGGGGCTGAGGGCAATGAGAAAATGTATCGCTTTTCGCAAAATTTCAGTTTTAAGGTCAGAAAAATCCACCACCCCGCCGGCCAAAACCACCGCGGCAACAGGAAAACCCGTCTCGGTTTTTCGAATTATTGCGTTGTTCATGTCAACAATATCTCAGCAATTTTCATGCTAAGTTGTCCCCGTCGTTTAGATTCCTGAAAATCTCACTCTGTCATTATAGAATACATCTTTACGGGAAAAAGGTCAATAGCCCAAAACCGAAATTTTGCCTGAAGCGTCATATTTGTTCGTCAAACCTCCCGTTCAACTGTTCGTGGATAAATTCTGACAACTCATGTTACGCAAGGAGAAAAATTTACCACGGACGACACAGGCGAACACGGACAAAAGTCAGGAATTCCGATCAAAAAGTCCGTATTTTTCCGTATTTTCCGCAAGATCAGTGGTTTCTCTTATTCTTCCGCGTAAGGTGAGCTGATAATACGACCCTGTCCGCAAGGCTCATTGCACGTATTTTCTGAGGGCTGCCGCCACCGCGCCGGGACCGGCAAGCAGTTCCTCAAAACAGGCTTCCACTTTTTCACCCAAACCCGCTTCGTAGAGATTTACCGCGAAGATTTTGCTGTTGGAAAGAATCGGCTCAAGGACGGAGTGAAAGGGGCCTTTCTGCCCCAGCGTGATCCCCGCGAGAGCCGGGGCGAGGCTTGAGTACAGGGGATCCGGGCTTACGGTGAAAGGCTTGCCCTCGTCGTCAATGCCCAAAAGATAGCGGACCCAGGCGGCAAGCACCAGGGGAATAAGCCGCAAATCCTCTACTTTGAGTGCGCCGCTCGCAAGGTAGGCCTTGACGGTTTCACCAAAGCGGATGGGGATTTTCTGGGAACTGTCGCTGGCGATCCGCTGGGGGGTGTCGGGCATAAAGGGGTTGGGGAAGCGGACTTTGATAACCTCGTCAATGAATTTTTTAGGCGAGATGATTCCCGGATCAACCACTACCGGAAGACCCTCAACATAACCGATACCTTCAACGAGTTTTACCAGATCGGGATTTTTCATTTCTTCGCTGATGCGGGTATAACCCAAGAGACAGCCGAAAATCGCCAGGGCGGTGTGCAAGGGATTAAGGCAGGTACAGACTTTCATTTTTTCTACCTTGTCTACCGTGTCCCTGCCGGTAAAGATCACGCCGGCTTTTTCCAGCGCCGGACGGCCCGCGGGAAAGGCGTCCTCAATGACTAGGTATTGGGGTTCCTCGGCGTTGACAAAGGGGGCAGTGGGGGTGGTTTTGCTGTACAGGGCGGTATCGTCAAAGCCGGTTTTTTCCAGCATGGCCTTGACCCCCGCGTCGGGACCGGGGGTGATTTTGTCGATCATGGACCAGGGGAAACTCACGGAGTTCCGGTCACGGATATAGCCGGGGAAACTTTTGTCGACCAGAGCCTTTTCGGTCCAGGCGGCGGCGAATGCATCAACCGAGGTGAAAAGCCGGTCCCCGTTATGCGAACAGTTGTCCATGCTGACCAGGGCCAGGGGCAGCGCTTTGCCGGCTTTGCCCGCGAGGAAGCGCTCGTAAAGAAGAGCGGCGATTTTGCCCATGTAGCTTTGCGGCGCCGGTACGGGGCCGGCGGCAAAATCCGCCGCCACATCGGGAAAGAATTCCCCCGCAGCGTCTTTGATGTTGTAGCCTTTTTCAGTGATCGTAAAACTCACCATTTTCAGCGAAGGGGAGCGGAATACGCGCTTTAGCGTTTCAAAATCCTCCGCGTTACCCATCCAGCAGGAGGCGGCGACACTGGCAATGACTTTTTTTTGTATTTCCCCCGACGCTTTGAGCGTGACCCCCAGAGTCAGATTGTCGCAGGGACGGAATACTTTTTCTATAATGCCGCCGTCACGGCCCGCAACCATTACAATACCGGTTTTTTCAATTCCCGCGTCCAGGAGGCTTTGCTGCAGGGCGGCGGGGAACACCCTGAAAATATTTCCCGCCCCAAAGTGTACCCATTCGGGCGCCGCCAATGTCGTCTTTACCATCGCTTCCCGGTCAAAACGGGGAAGCTCTATACCGGCCGCCTCCCACTGGGCGCGGTTTTTCAACTCCCGGTCATTTAAGCGCATAACCTGCTCCTTTGCGCCTGTTCAGACGGGATCCTTTCCCGTCCGCATTGCGCGCGCTGATTGCACACCGCTCAAACGGCGTTTATTTTTTGGCATTGGCTTTTGTTTTCGGCTTAGCGGCGCTTGTTTTTGCTTTAGCCTTCGTGACCGCCGCTTTTTTGGGGTTCGCTGACGCGGCAGCTTCCCGCGTCGTTTTCTTCGGCTTCGCTGCCGCCGCTTTCTCCGGCGCGGCTTTCTTCCGTTCCGCGGCGTATTTTCGGCTCAACTCTCCCTGGTATTCACAGCACTTTTCACATAGCACGCGGCCCTTTTTCGCCTTGCCGCCGCAACGGGGGCATTTGCCTGCCGCGGTACGGCCGCGGTACCGTTCCCTTCTTTTTTCGTTAACTTCTTCCTTGTGCCGCTCGCGGTAGATCCTCTGCCGTTCCCTGTTTGCCTCCCGTACCTTCTCGTCCGTTATGGACATAATATTCCTCCTTATAAGTAATTTCTTTTATTATTATATCATATAACACTCAGAGGGGGAATAAGGGGACAATTAACAATTGTGCGACACGAGGCCGCTTGAATAGCTGACCAAGATATGAAAAGGAGGTGAGGAAAAGAAACATATCCTTTGGTCTACCCCTTCCATTTGGGGTAATGCTGCCTGCCGGTACGTGTCTGGTAACGGATGGATGCTAAGCGGCGGGGACAACGCGGCGTTGTATGTCCCCAAACTCCACATTGTTAATTGCTCCCTCTTCGCTTCACGCTCGCCGAAGGGCCTTTCTTTTGATACCGTCCCGCGCTATACTATAATCAACAATGACACAGGAGTGAGGATATGAATATGCCGAAAAACGGATTGCGGTTTTTAAGGGTCTTGTTTGTCGTCCTTTGTATTGCGGACGCGACGGAAACGCTCTTTGCCCAGGTTGACCAGGGGGAGTTGGAGCGGAACCTTACCGACGTAACCTTTATCAACTACGAGGGTCCCCACGCGCGAATTGAAACCAGAGAGCAGATCCGTCAAATCGGCGCGGGCCTTGGCCGGGCGGTCAGCGGCGGCGCGGCGCGGACCGGCGGTACGGGCCGCTACTTTGTCATTCACTCCGTTTCCGCCCCGGAAGGCGACAAGCTGGACGCCGACATTTTCGGGCTGGGCGTTGACGTAGGCGTCGATCACATCCGTAACTTGAGGACCATCATCCAGGGCTATTTGCAGGAAGCCTACGGCTACAACGCCGCCGACGCCTCGCTTCTTGCCGAATACACGACCATCTATAACGCCGTCTACCGCGGAGCTTGGGATTACTTTACCAGCCGCTACAAAACACCGGTCATCGAAAACCTGAGCGAAGAAAAGGCCGGCCTTTCCATCCGCTACGACGAGTGGCCCGGCCGCACCCTGATGCTCATCCCCTTGGGTATCGGCGGGATCAGCTCAATTGACACCAGCGCCGTCAGCGACAGCCGGGTGATAGAAGAGCTGCGCAAGGAAGACGACCGCGGCGTGGAACAACGGCAGGAGATGGTAGAATTCAAGGAACGGGAAGCGGCCGAGGCCGAACAGCGCGCCCAGGTTGAGCGGGAGGCCATCAAGGAAGAAGAGCAGCGTACCACCGAAGAGCGCGCCCAAGTGGAAGAAGAGCGGCAGCAGATCGCCCAGGAGCGGGAAGCGGCCCGGGACGACCCGGCCGCGCAGGAAGAACTAGACCGGCGCGAACAGCAAGTCGAACAAAAGGCCGCGGAAATCGATCGCCGCGAACAGGCCCTTGAAGAGCGGCGCGAGGAAGCCCAGAAGCAGGAAGATTTCGCCGAACAGAAGACCGAAGAAGCACAACAGGAGCGGGAAAGCATCGCCGAGGATCAGCAGGCGCTGATAGACGCGGGGGAGCGCAGCGGCGTGATTGGCGCGATGCTTGAATCGCCTGCCGCCACGGTGGGGAGGCTCGTCCGGCTTGACCCGGCCACCGGCGAGGAACTCAAGCGTTCCCCGCTGAATACCGTATCAATACGGACGCTCACGTTCCTCAACGGCAAGATACTCGCCATCGCCGGCGAAACCCGGAGCGGCGGCGCGGTCAGGCTTATTGAGATAAACCCCGGCAGCCTGGAAATGGCGAAACAGGGAGATGAGGACATTCACCCCACAAGCCTCCTCTGGGTGAACGGCAGCGACATTTACGCCATCACCGCCGGCAACGGCAGCCTCAACCTCGGCCGCTTTGACGCGAACCTGACATTGCTGGCAAAGTCCGCGATAAGCGTGCACCCCAACGCCTCGGTGACCATACAGCAGGGCAGTCTGCTCACCCAGCGCACCGACGGTTCGGCGGCGATCTTAAACCCCGGCGATTTGACGGAGATAGGGAAGTAGGGGATTAAATGAAGGTAACCGCGAATGTTATTGTCGATACCATTTCCTTCCTGGCTTAAGCCGGAAATAATCCCCGGCCTGCCGGTCCGCTGGTACGGCCTCATGTACATTGTCGCTTTCGGCGTCGCCTTTTTGCTGTACCGCAGGCAGGTGCGGGAACGGCGTTTCCCCATGAGCGAAGACGAGCTTTCGGGGCTGTTTTTCTGGGGTATATTGGGGCTGCTCCTGGGCGCGCGGATTTTCGCCGCCGCCGTGTACGAAACAAGCGACATTTACCGGCGGCAGCCCTGGCTCGTGTTCTGGCCGTTCAGGGAAGGGCGGTTCACCGGCCTTATGGGGATGAGTTACCACGGCGGCGCGATAGGCGGCCTGCTGGCGGTGATTATCTATTGCCGCGTGAAGCGTTTCAGTTTTCGGGAAATCGCCGACATGTATTGCGGCAGCATCCCCCTGGGCTATACCTTCGGGCGGCTGGGGAATTTTATCAACGCCGAATTGTACGGCAGGGTAAGCACCGGCCCCTTGGGAATGATCTTCCCCAACGCCGAGCTCCTTCCCGCGGGCGAGGACTGGGTGCGGGAGGCGGCGGCCCTGACCGGCACGGCGATTAACGGCGACTGGGTGAATCTGCCCCGCCATCCTTCCCAATTATACGAGGCGCTTTTCGAGGGGGTGATCCTCTGGGCGATTATCTGGTTTTTCCGCAACCGCAAACCCTTCAAGGGGTTTCTCGTGGGCCTGTACTTTGGCGGTTACGGCCTCTTCCGTTTCTTTATCGAATATTTCCGCGAACCCGATGCGGACCTGGGTTATCGGATCGAATTCGTCAAAAGCGGCCTTTCACCGGCCTATACCCACCCGCCTTTGAGTTTCTCGACCGGGCAGATTCTTTCATTCGGGATGATTATATTCGGTATTGTGTGGATCATTGCCGCCTCGCGCCTGCCCGGAAGGGAAACGATTCGGGTCTACGATAACGCCGCCGGCGGAACGGCCGGAAAACCCACCGCGGATGACGCCGAAAAAACGGCGGAACGCAACCGGAGACGGAAACTGCGGAAAAAGCTGCAGTAAGGGAAATCGGCTTCCCCGAAACCGGGCGGCAGTTCAACAGCTATGTAATTAGTGTCTGTCCACAAAGTCGGTTACTTTGCGGACAGACATTGTATTTTCTCGCCTAACGGCTGCGAAAATGCGTTTTTTAAGGAAGTCTGTCCATACCATAATGTGTCTACATTATGGACAGACTCTAATTAGGCCCCAGACCACTGTAATGCGAAACATGCATGTTTCACCGGCCTTCTTTCCCTACTCAAAATACCGGACGCCGGCCTCGAAAATGCGCTGGCGTTTGTTGCCGGGTATGTTGATATGTACGTATTCGCCGCGCCGTTCCGAATGGCCCATTTTGCCGAGGATTCTGCCGTCAGGACTGGTGAGTCCTTCTATGGCGAAATCCGAGCCGTTGGGATTGTCCGGTTCACTCGCGGCGGGCCGGCCGTCGGCGTTGGCATAGCAGAAGGGAACCTGGCAGTTCTTGAACAGGGCCTGTCCTTCCTCATGGCGGATAACGAGGCGGCCTTCCCCGTGGCTGACCGGAATAACGTGAACGGCGCCGGGTTCTTCCAGCGCGAGCCAGGGCGAATTATTCGACATGACTCTGGTGCGGACCATACGGGAAACATGGCGGCCTATGCGGTTAAAGGTGAGCGTGGGCATGGCGCTGTCCTCGGCTCGGTAAACGCCGTAGGGAACGAGTCCCAGTTTGATCAGGGCCTGAAATCCGTTGCAAATGCCCAGGACGAGGCCGCCGCGTTTTTCAAGCAGTTCCCCGATGGCGTCGACAATTGCCGGGGCGCGGAGCACGTTGGCGATAAATTTGCCGGAACCGTCCGGCTCGTCGCCGGCGCTGAAACCTCCGGACAGGGCGAGGATTTGGGCCTCCCCGATTGCCGCCGCCAGTTCCTTAATAGATTCGGCTATATCATTTTTATTGAGATTTCTGAAAACGACCAGCCTGGTTTGCGCGCCGGCTTCCCGAAACGCCCGCTCCATATCCCATTCACAGTTGGTTCCGGGGAAGACAGGCAGCGCCGCCAGGGGGACGGCTTTTTTTACCGATATGTTTTTGCCTGTCCTCGCGGTGGTTTTGCCGTTAACATTGGGAAGGGAAAGACCGTTTTCAAGCGATAGATCGGCGACAGCGCCGCCGGTGGAGATTTGAGGATACACCCGCGCAAGAGGACATTCGTAGGCCCGGCGAAGCGCGGCCAGGGGTATTTCCGCCTTTTGCATTTCCCCGTTGATTTCTTCAGTTACGCGAAATACCGGCCCGGCAATAGTGACCGCCGCAAGTTTCCGGCAAGCAGCCTGCTTGAGAATTTCACCGATTGCGGGATTATCCCGGTACGCGGCTTTGTCAATTTCCAGCAATACTGAACCTTGATACGCCGCTCCTGTCTCAGGAAAAAAAGCGCCCGGTTTTGTCTCAATTCCGGTGTTATTGCCGAAGGCCATCAACGCGAGACTTACGGCGGCTCCACCTGCCCCCACCGGATAGGCTGAACGGACACAGCCTGCCGCACGGAGGGCGAGCAAGGCGTTCATATTGGCCTTGAAAACATCCCACTCTGTCTGCCCCCGCACGGCGGCAATCTGAGTGAGGAGGATAATAACATTTCCGGTTTCGCCTGAGAGCGCCCCTGAGCGGACCGAAGCTGCCGGGGCGGTTCCCGCGGCAAAAGCGACGAGAGTAGGAGGCACGGTGATGTCAATGCCACGGGCTTTGTCCCGGTAGTTACCCGACATGGAGTCCTTGCCGCCGATAGCCGGAACGCCGAGGGCAATCTGGGCTTCCAGCGCACCTAACAGGGCCGCCGCGGGCCTGCCCCAGGACGCGGGGGATTCCGGCCGCTCAAAATATTCCTGAAGGCTCAAGTACGCTTTCCAGGGATCGCCGCCAAGACAGGCGAATTTCGCCAGGGCCTCCCTGACGGCGCCTTTTGCGCCTTCGTAAGGATTTTGTTCCATAAGACAGGGATCGTAACCGAAGCTCATAAGGCTTGCGGTGCGGCTCTGTTTTTCCAACGAGGGCAGCAACGCGGCCATTCCGCATTCGGGAGTTCCCTGTTCCGCGCCGCCCCAGGGGAAAAGCACCGAGGCCGCTCCGATGGAGCCGTCGAAACGTTCCTGTAGTCCCCGGCGGCTTCCTGAACGAAGAGACGCGAGTTCCTTTTCAAGCCTGTCCAAAAGAACGCCGGGGGGCCGGTTTTGCGAATCATCGTTTTGCGCGTAACTATCTTGCGGAGACGACGTGGAAAGAAACGCCCGGGCCGAGCGGGGCGCGCCGTTTGAATTGAGGAATTTTCGGGACAGATCGACAATGGTCTTGCCCCGCCACTTCATCCGCAGGGAGGCTTTTTCTTCCGGGGCCGTATCATCCGCCGTTACCGTTGCTATGACCACCGCTTCGAGGTTCTCGGCGGCGGCGGCCCTGATAAAAGCGGCGGCGTCACCGGGCGCGGTCACCACAGCCATTCGTTCCTGGGATTCTGAAATTGCAAGCTCAATACCGTTGAGGCTCGTGTATTTTTTGGGCACTTTGTCCAGATCGATGTCGAGGCCGGCGGCGAGTTCTCCCACAGCCACCGACACGCCGCCCGCGCCGAAGTCGTTGCAGCGTTTGATGAGCCCGGCTGCCCGCGGATTACGGAACAGGCGCTGCAATTTCCGTTCTTCTACGGCGTTGCCCTTCTGAACTTCCGCCCCGGCGGTCTCCACCGATTCACCGGTGTGTACCTTGGAGGAACCGGTTGCGCCGCCTATGCCGTCCCTGCCGGTTTTGCCTCCCACGAGGATCACCAAGTCTCCCGCGGCGGGTTCTTCGCGGCGCACCCATTCGGCGGGAACTGCGGCGATCACCGCCCCCAGCTCCATGCGCTTTGCCAGAAATCCGGAATGGTAAAACTCAGACACCTGTCCGGTGGCAAGGCCGATTTGATTTCCGTATGACGCGTAACCGGCGGCGGCTTCCCGCACGAGCTTTATCTGGGGCATTTTCCCCGGCATGGTTTCGCCTAACGGGGCACGAGGATCCCCACTGCCCGAAACCCGCATGGCCTGATGCACATAAGCCCTGCCCGAAAGGGGATCCCGAATGGCTCCGCCCAGGCAGGTAGCCGCCCCGCCGAAAGGCTCAATTTCGGTGGGGTGGTTGTGAGTCTCGTTTTTGAAAAGCAGCAGCCAGGGCTCCGAAGAACCGTCGCCGAACTCGGCCTTCACCTTGATAGTGCAGGCGTTGATCTCCTTTGACTCATCCACATCATTGGCAAGCCCGCGCTTCTTCAGGAGTTTCGCGCCGATGAGCGCCATATCCATCAATGATCGGGGACGGTCCGCGCCGGGACCGTAAACTTCATCGCGGGCGGCTTCGTATAAGGCAAGCGCCTGTTTCAGGTTTTGCGTAACAGCATTACCGTCTGTTTCTATCTTTTCCAGAATCGTGTTGAATGTGGTGTGACGGCAGTGATCCGACCAGTAGGTGTCCAGCACCCGCAGTTCCGCAAGCTCCGGATCCCGCCCGATGGAAGAAAACCATTCCCGGCAAAAGCGCATATCCTCAATAGACATGGCAAGGCCGTATTCGTGGGCTGTTTTTTCAAGGCCGCTGTCGTTAGCCGCAATAAACTGCCGGAGAACGGGCGTTTCATCAGGCTCTTTTTCAATTTCCTCAAGGGTCTGCGGCAGCTCCATTGAGGCTTCCCTGGAATCAACGGGATTGATAAGGTAGCGTTTTACCGATTCAAGTGCGTTAGCCGAAATTGGAATGTCCCCGGACATGAGAATATACACCAAAGCGGAACGGATAAGCGGCCTGACGCCGAAGACCAGTTCCACGCACTGCTCCGCCGAGTCCGAGCGCTGATTGTACTGGCCGGGGAGGTATTCAACGGCAAAAGAAAAATCACCCTTTTCAGCCGGAACCGTATCGCCGTAAAAAACATCATCACATTGAGGCTCGGAAAAAATCCGGGATACCGCCTGTTCAAACCGGGAATCGTCAAGGCCGCTCACGTCATAGCGGTTCAAAACCCGCAGGCCCTTAAGCCGGGCCAGTTCCGGATACTGCCCCCCAAGAAAACCGGCAAAATCAGAACGAAGCCGCCGAACCTCCATATCGAAGCCAGGACGCTTTTCAACAAAAATCCGTCTGACTTTCATTTAACGCTTTCGTTTCCATCTGATGTACACCTGCCTGCCGGTACCGTTGGCCTGGGGCCGCTCCTCGGTTTCAATCTGGGGAATGGCCCTGAACATGTCGCCTAACTTTTTGAAACCGTAGTTGCGGGGATCAAAATCGGCGGAACGGTTGTTGATCTTCTGTCCCACGCCGCCGAGGTAAGCCCAGCCGGACTCTTCGGCCAGATCGTCTACCGCGTCACGGAGCAGCTTGAGGAGTTTCCGGTCTACCTTGAAATCCTTTTTGGGTTTAGCCGCCGGACGGGCATCCTCATCCTCGGCGTCTTCCTGAATGTCCTTCAAAATTTCGGTGTAGATAAATTTGTCACAGACCGAGACAAAGGCACGGGGGGTTTTCTTTTCCCCAAAACCGTAGACGGTACGGCCGCTCTCGCGTAACCTGGCGGCGAGACGGGTAAAATCAGAATCGCTTGAAACGATACAGAAGCCGTCGAGTTTTTCGCTGTAGAGCAGGTCCATGGCGTCGATGATCATCGCCGAGTCGGTGGCGTTTTTTCCCGTCGTGTAGGAAAACTGCTGAATGGGCTGAATGGCGTATTCCAGCAGCCGGTCTTTCCATGAGCGGAGGTTGTTGCTGGTCCAGTCGCCGTAAATCCGCTTGATACTGGCGACGCCGTATTTGGCTACTTCGTTGAGGAGGCCCTCAATGATGGCGGGCTGGGTGTTGTCGGCGTCGATGAGGACGGCGAGCTTGGCCTGGGCCGTTTCTACCGGCTGGTTCCCCGCGCCGGCGAAATTGGAAAATGGCAGTAAAGGCATATTCACTCCTGGTTCAAGAATTTTAACTGCAAAAACGAATAAGGGGAAGTGGCGCTCCTCTTATTTCTGCCCGGAAGCGGCGTTGAGAGGACACCACCATTTCGGCTGTATATGAAAGCCGGAAAATTAAATAATGAGAGACGCGGGACTCGAACCCACCACCTTCAGCTCCGGAGGCTGACGCTCTATCCAGATGAGCTAGTCTCTCTGTCACATAATATTAGCACAATAACAGCACGGAGACAAGCCCCCGCAGGCTATGGTTCGTTTTTTACGTGGCGCAACACGGCCCCCTATGACCAGGGCTATTGCATTTACTTTCAAGTACCGCAAAAATACTGAAATTTTGAAGAATTTTAAGCACAAGGGGCTGTAAAAGAAGTCCTCCTGCAGATGGCGGGTCATGAGCGAACGCACAACAGGCGTCCGCCCCTGGCAGCCTGGCCGGGGAGCACAGGCGCCAAGGACGCCATTACCATTCACGCGGGTGATAGCCGCCCTTTGGCTCAATAATATTAAACGTATCCCCCGACGGCTCTATCACATAAAACCCCTTCTTTAGGGCATATGTTTTTTCACGGCCGCCAAAAACTACACCCGCAATGGCGCCGCGGT
>JAITIC010000086.1 GCA_031279635.1 Treponema sp.
GCCACCGCGTCCGTTATGAGTTTTTCCCGTTCTTTTGTGTCCATAGGTATCCCCTCCCGTGGGATACCTCAAGTATATCATACTTTCCCCTTTTGCCCCGAAAAAGAAATTGCACCCGCGCGGATTCTTCATTCCATCTCGAACCTCGCTGTGACGCCGGATATTGAGGCTTTGAACTTTTACCGGACCAAACGCGAAGGAGGGAGAGCTTGAAGCCGTTACAGGAAGACTGGTCAAAAAAATTTTGGCCGCTGCTAATCAACCGGTGGAAAATATCGCAAAAACCTACCTGAAATCTGCGATTAACCGGGCGGCGAGCGCAGCGGAGGTTTCCCTTTTGACATAGTAAAGTGCAGTAGGTAGTATATAATACAGAATAGACAAGGAGCTTTTTTATAGATGAGTATATTCAACTTAACCACATTGGTAAGTATCTGCAAGAGGAATTTATGCAACCCTATAACCTGTCCCAGAACGCATTGGCGCGGGCTATAGATGTTCCCCCCAACCGGATAACTGATATTGTAAATGGCAAACGCGGTATCAGCGCCGATACGGATTTGCGCCTGACCACGCTTTTTGGTCTTTCCGAAGGATACTTCCTCCGCTTTCAGGAGCATATTGAGACAACTCTGGTAAAACACAAGATCCAACATATTTTGAAACGGATTAAGCCTTTAAAGACAGCAATGTTGCAGGTTGAGCCTGTCCCAAAACTAATTGACTGTGCGCTCACGTTCCCGGCATAGCCGGGGGCGTGGTTTTGGAACAGGCTTTTTATGTCAAAACAGGTATTTCGGTGTAAAAATGCCGAAAAAGAGGCTGAAAACAGGTAAATTTAGGCCAAATTTAGGGCTATATTCGGACTGAATTTGGCCTCTGCGTAACATGAGTGATAATTCATCGTGGTAAACTGTTCTTCATGAAATGACGATTTTGGGGCAAGCTTGAGCCAAAGGCTATGACAAAAGCTTCTGGACGATTTTTGGTTTTTATGGTATAATGAATAGTAATGAGAAAAGCCAAAAGTTTTCAGATTAACCAGAAGGTGGTATACCCCAGCCAGGGTGTGGGGATGATCCAGTCCATTGTGCAGAAAAAGTTCAGGGATTCCAAAATACCCTACTATGTGATTTATCTTGAGGTGACGGACATGACCATAATGGTCCCGGTGGACAAGGCGGCGGAACTGGGAATTCGCCCCACCGTGTCACGGGACGAGGCGCTGAAAGCCATGGAACTTATCGGCGAGGATTACGAGCCTATCCCTTCGGACTGGAAAATGCGCTACCAGATGAATCTTGATTTATTGAAAAAGGGCAGTGTCAAGGACATTGCCAGCATTGTCCGCTCCCTGTACCACCGGAGCAAGGTGAAGGAACTGCCTATTCTGGAACGGAAACTCTACGATTCCGCGCTGAAGCTGCTGGAAGACGAGGTTGCCATTTCGCTCCGCAAATCCAGGGAAGAAGTGGAAAACATGATCTTTGCCCGCCTCGAAGTCGATCCCGAAGCCGAATAGCGGTATAAGGCGATAATGGAAGCCCCCACAGCGGGCGCGGAAAAGACCGCTATCGCGGCGATTATCTGCGCCGCCGGCTCCTCCCACAGAATGAAGGGATTAAAAAAAGAGTACCGTCCCCTGCCTGATGACAGCGGCCTGACCGTGCTGGGCGCGGCGGTTTCGGCCTTTGTCCCCTTTGTTGAGACTGTGGTTATCGCCGTACCTGCCGGCGCCGGGATCGGAGAGGCCGCCGCCCGCCGGGCGCTGCCGCCGGAACTGCTTGCGGGCGGCGGCCGGAGGATACTCTTTGTTTCAGGCGGCAATACCCGCCGCGTGTCGGTCCATCGCGCCCTTTCCCTGCTTGCCGCCTGCCCGCCCCGTTATGTGCTCATCCACGACGGCGCACGGCCCTGGATAAAAGCCTCCCTTATTGAGCGCGTCATTGAGGCGGTGCAAAAATACCGCGCGGTCATTCCCCTGCTTCCCCTGACCGAAACCCCCAAGGAAACGGATTCTCCTGTCGGGGCCGCCGATCCGGTTTTCATAAAACGGCATCTCAGGCGCGCCCTTACCGGAGCCGCCCAGACCCCCCAGGCCTTTGCCTTTCCGGAAATCCTCGCCGCCCACGAGCGGGCCGCCAAATGTGAGCGGGACGGCGCCGAATATACCGATGACGCCGAAGTCTGGGGCGCCTTCGTCGGCCCGGTGGCGGCAATCCCCGGTTCCCCGGAAAACCGGAAAATCACGTTCCCGGAGGATCTGTTGTGATAAAAATAGGCATGGGGCAGGATCTACACCGCCTGGTTTCAGGACGGCGTTTTCTGTTGGGAGGGGTCCAGCTTCCCGCCGAAAAGGGGGAAGCAGGACATTCCGACGGGGACGCGCTGGCCCACGCGGTAATCGACGCGCTCCTGGGGGCCGCGGCTCTGGGGGACATCGGCGGCATCTTTCCCCCTTCGGAGCCGGCCTTGAAGGACGCGGACTCCATGGCCCTTCTGCGTTCCGCCTTCGGCATGGTGAAGCGGGCAGGCTGGCGTCTTGTCAACCTTGACTGTGTGGTATGCTGCGAAAGCCCTAAGCTGCTCCCCTTTCGGGATGCCATCCGCGCGTCGCTCTCGGAAGCCCTGGAAGTGCCGGCGGAAATGGTTTTTGTGAAGGGGAAAACCGCCGAGGGCCTGGGGCCGGTGGGCGAGGGCAGGGCCGTACAAGCCCTGGCCGTGTGCCTGCTTGAGCGCGGGGATTCGCCTGTTATGCGAAAAGAAGCGAAACATGAAGCAGAAATCCGCAATTAAATGGGGCATGATAATAACCGCGCTTGAAAAATGGCGGGAAGGATTCAACGATCCTTCGGTGACCCTGGTGGCGGAGCGCTACCGGCGGGACCCCTGGCCGGTACTGGTCTCCACGATCTTGAGCCTCCGTACCAAGGACGAGGTGACGCTGGAAGCCTCCAAACGGCTGCTTGCGCAAGCGCCCGGACCGGCGGAGCTTGCCGCCCTCAGCGAGGAAACGATTGCCCGACTTGCCTACCCCGCGGGCTTTTACAAGACCAAGGCGGCGAGCCTTAAAAAAATCGCCGCCATCCTCCTTGAGCGCTACGAGGGCAGTGTCCCCGCCGACATGGACGCCCTGCTTGCCCTGCCGGGGGTAGGCCGGAAAACCGCCAACCTGGTGCTTATCGAGGCCTTTGACCTGCCCGGTATCTGCGTGGACGTCCACGTGCACCGCATATCAAACCGCCGCGGCTGGGTCTCGACCAAAACCCCCGAAGAGACCGAGATGACCCTCCGGGAGATACTTCCCCAAAAATACTGGAAAGGCCTTAACGCCCTCCTGGTCCTCTACGGCCAGAGACTCTGCCGCCCGGTGAGTCCTTTCTGCTCCCGCTGCGTGATCAGCGGCGGCTGCAAGCGGATCGGAGTGGATCGCGCGAGGTAGGACACAAAGGGGAGAACGTATGTACCAGCTTGTTTCAAAAAAATACTGGCCCGACCCCAATATACCGGTGTGCTTTGAATTCCAAAACCCGCAGTCCCCCTTTCCTATGCATGTGCATGACTTCCATGAAATTGCCATTATCTATTCGGGAAGGGCTGTACACCTGACGGTGAACGGCGATAATGAGGTTCAGAGCGGCGATTGCATAAGCGTCAAACCCGGTCAGGCCCACGGTTTCAAGAACATACGGAACCTTGTGCTGATGAACGTTCTTGTCAGGCCCTCTTTCTTTGAGGAAAACAGATTCGGCCTCCATTCCATTCCCGCCTATAACGCGCTGTTCGGCCGGGAAACGGAAGAAGATATTGCGAAGGCGTCTGTCACCCAATTCAGGCCGGATTTCGAGGCCTTCGGCAGGGCAAAGAAACTGATTGAAAGCGCCTCAGGCGAATTGAAAGAGCGGCCCGACGGGTACCGGGCTATGGTCAGCGGCCTTATGTACGAACTCGTCGCGCTGCTGATCCGCAGCTGCAGGGCGAAAAATGATTCGCCGGCCGGCTTCGCTTCGGGTGCGGCGGGTCTGATCCGTTATGTGAAAGACAATTACCGGTCGCCCGTGAACATGAACGATCTAATCGCGATATCCGCCATGTCTGAAAGCAAGATACTGCGTACCTTTAAGCGGCATCTGGACTGTTCCCCGTTTCAGTACATCAGCCGGCTGCGGCTGTCCGATGCCGCCGAGGCGCTGGTTCACACCGACAAACCAATTACCGAAATTGCCCTGGATCTGGGCTTTAACGACAGCAACTATTTCACCCGCTCATTCAGAAAACATCTGGGGCTTTCGCCCCGTGAATACCGGAAAAAATATTTACAGGAGAGCCTGTCCCAAAACTAATTGGCTGCCGCAACAGCTGATAGCGGTTTGGTTTACATGTCCTTAGGCCGCGTGTCCTGCACCCTGACCGCTTTGCCCTCCGAGACCGGCAGGCTCCCTCCCTCATGGAGTTCCACTTTGGGGTTGATCGAAATTGAAGCCTGCAGCGTTGCCCTGATCCGCTCTTTGAGGGCGTTAAGGGGACGGGAGTCGTCCATGAAGATGTCTGGCCCAATCTCGGTCTTGACCGTCAGGCGATCAAGCGCGCCGTATTTCTCAACCACGATGAGGTAGTTGTTGCCGACTTCTTTTATGCCCATGATCACTTCCTCGATCTGGCTGGGGAATATGTTCACCCCGTTGATGATCAGCATGTCATCGCTGCGGCCGGTGATCCGGCGGAGGCGCCGGTGGGTTCTGCCGCAGGGACAAGGCCCGGTGTAAAAGCCGGTGAGGTCCCTGGTGCGGTAACGGAGGATCGGCGTTGCCTCGCGGCAAAGCACGGTGAGGACCAGCTCGCCGATTTCCCCGTCCGGTACCGGTTCCAGGGTGTCGGGATCGATGATCTCGGCGATATAGCCGTCCTCCCAGATGTGCAGTCCGTTTTTGCACTGACACTCAAAAGCCACGCCGGGGCCGTTCATTTCCGAAAGGCCGTAGGAGTTGTACACGTCAATATGCAGCAGCTCCTCAATACGGCGGCGGGTGTCCTCGGAATACGGCTCCGCGCCGGCAAAGGCCCGCTTGAGGGCGATATTTTCCCGCTTAACGCCGGCTTCCCTCATGCGGCCCTCGACGTGCAGCAAAAAACTCGGCGTGGCGTGGACCACGGTAGTGCCAAAGTCCTGCATAAGCCTGAACTGCCGGGCGGTGTTTCCGGCCCCCGAAGGGATCACCAGCATCCCCACTTCCTCGCCGCCTGAATGAAAACCAAGCCCGCCGGTAAAAAGACCGTAGGTGATCATGTTTTGGAACACGTCGCCTCTGTTACAGCCGGTACCGTAAATACAGCGCGCCACAAAGCCCGACCAGCGCTTGATGTCATCCCGGCTGAAATAGATGGTGGTGGGCATACCGGTAGTGCCGCTTGATGCGTGGAGCCTGACCACCTCTTCTCTGGGAATGGCGAGAAAGCCCCAGGGAAACCCTTCGCGGAGATCGTGCTTGGTGGTAAAGGGAATCCGCTTGAGATCATCCAGGGTTTTGATGTCGTCTGCGCTTTGTATCCCAACGGTTTCAAGGCGGGATTTATAAAACGGCGTCTTAAGGGCATAGCCGACTTCGGCTTTGAGTTTTTCAAGCTGCAGGGATTCAAGTCCGTCCCTGGGCATTTTTTCGATATCGGGATGCCAGTACTGAAAATCCATTATGCTTTACACTCCCTCAAAGGCCTTTTGCAGCAGTTCCTTGCCGGGCGGCGCGGTGAACAGGGAAACGGCAGTCACCACGATAAAGGGAAGCACAATGGCGATGCTTGCGGCCAGCGGAGAGCGGTTTGCCCCAAGGACGAAAAACAGAACGATCATCGTCGCCACGCCTGAAAGCAGCCCCGCGTAAGCCGCCGGCTTGGTGACGCGCCTGCTGTACAGGCCCAGGATGTAAGGCGCGGCGAAAGCCCCCGAAACAACTCCCCATGAAAGGGACATGAGGTACACGATAATGCTGATCTGGAAACGCGAAATAAAATAGGAAATCACGATGAAGACCGCCGAGAGAAAACGCATCATCGCCACCGAGCGGTCCTTGCCGGTTTTGGCGTCAATGCGGGAGGGGTAGAGGTCTATTGCCACCGAAGAAGAGGACACCAGCACCAGCGACGAAAGCGTGGACATGGAGGCGGAGAGCACCAGGAGCAGAATCAGGGCCAGCAGCAATTGGGGAAGCCGCGCGGTGAGCAGCGTCGGCACAATCAGATCGTATTGAATCGCCCCGGCGGCGTTTTTCGGTACCGATGCGGTATCGAAAAACACATGGGAAGCCGCGCCGGTAAAGTAGGCGCAAAAGCCGATCATCAGGGCGAAGACCGTAGTGACAATCGCCGCTTTGGGGATCACCTGCTGGTTCTTGATCGCGTAGAATTTCTGCGTCATCTGGGGAAGGCCCCAGGTACCGAAGCTGGTCATAAACACTACCGAGAATACGGTAAGCGCCGAAGGCTGCCTTTCCGGCGGAATGTGCGCCCGGTAGTTTTCGGCAATCTTGCCGGCGATGCCGAAGACCCCGCCTTCAGGGGCGGTCATCACCAGCACCAGCACCGCCGCGCCGGCGAACATGATGATCCCCTGGATAAAGTCGGTAACGGCAATGGCGAAATATCCTCCAAGAATCAGGTACACCCCGGTAAAGACGATCATGATAAGCAGCGCCATGTCGTAAGGAATGCCGAACACCGCTTCAAACAAATGCCCCAGGCCCTTGAAAACACTGGCCGAATAGGGCAGTAGAAAAAAGAAAACAACCGAGGCCGCTACGGGCTTTAAGTGCTTCGCGCCGTAGCGTTCCTGCAAAAATTCAGGCATGGTCATTGCGTCGAGGTTCTGCGTCATCCGCCGCGTTCTGCGGGCAAGCACGAGCCAGGCCGCCCCCGCGCCGATCACGGCGTTTCCCACTGCGATCCACAGGGCGTTAAGGCCGAACTGCCAGCCCTGGGTACCGGCAAAGCCGATAAAAACAACCGCCGAAAAATACGATGTCCCGTAAGCCACCGCCGATATCCACGGCCCCAGGGTCCTGCCTCCCAGAAAAAAATCCCCCAGCGTTTTGGTTTTTTTCATTCCCCATATACCCACGCCGGTCATCAGGGCCAAAAAAAGCACTAAAAGCACAATTCCGATGTTCATTCCACATTCTCCTTTGTGTGCAAAATTCGAAAGCCGTCCCAGTATACCAAACAAAGGGCAAAAGGGGAAGGAAATGGAATTCTGTTTTGGAATCAGGGACATATGCTCATACCCCGGAATCTTGTCAAAAGCCTGATTTTTCGTCATCCTATAGATATGACCCTTTCGGAATTTGATGTGTGGTACCGTACCAGGTACCGGCGGACCAGCTCGGCTCTTACATCCACAGCCTTTATCCTGTCTGACCTTCTGGGGGTTATGCTGTCCTTCGGCTGGGGTTTTTTTTGGGTTAACCTGTATGATTTTTCGATCATCAATTTCAAGTCCTTTGTTACCTACTGGCCGTATCTGCTGGTTTTTATTCTGATTTTTCAGATTTTGAATCTCTATCCGGGAATTTCTCTTGCCCCCGCGGAGGAACTGCGACGCTTTAGTATCGGCTCTTTTATGGCCTACGGCGGCATTATTTTTTCCAGGTTTATCGAAGACCGGGACTGGGATTCCATTTCACTCGCCTTTATTGTCAGCTTTGTTTTTTCTACCGCGATTTTGCTTACCATGCGGAGCCTGACCCACTGGCTGCTCCACAAGACCCGGCTGGGGGGTATTCCGGCGGTTGTTTACGGCAGCGGCGCTACCGGCAGGCTGGTAGTTGATTGTCTTTTGGGCAGCATCAGAACCGGCTATATCCCGACGCTGATTCTTGATGACGAACAGGGAGGTATAGAGGAATACCGGGGCGTCCCTGTAATTCACAATACGGGCGCGGGTCCTGAAATTGTAAAGCGCTACAATATAAAAATGGCGATTGTGGCGATACCCCAACTGGACAGCGGGAAGATGAAATTTCTTTTGGATAATTCGGTCTCGGCGTTCCGGTATAACGTGATCATTCCCGAGTTTTTCAGCGTCACCAATATCTGGATGTCGGTTCGGGATTTTAACGGCGTGCTGGGCTTTGTAACCAGCCATAAACTCAAAATGCCCTGGAACCTGGGGATTAAACGTTTCATAGATATCTTCATTGTCATTCTTGGCGGGCTGCTGGTACTGCCCCTGCTCCTGCTCATTGCCGCGCTGATTAAGCTGAGTTCTCCCGGACCGGTACTGTACGGGCATAAACGGCTGGGGAAAAACGGCAGCCATTTTATCGCGTATAAATTCCGTTCCATGGTTGCCGATTCCGCCGAACAGTTGGAAAAACTCCTCGAATCGGATCCTGAAATCCGCAGGGAATGGGAGGAGAACCGCAAGCTGAGAAACGATCCCAGGATAACGAAAATCGGCCGCTTTCTCCGGCGTACCAGTTTTGATGAATTTCCCCAGCTTATCAATGTACTGAAAGGGGAAATGAGTCTGATCGGTCCCCGCCCCATTGTGGACGCCGAGATTGAAAAATACGGTGAAAATTACAGCCGCGTTTTTTCGGTATTGCCCGGCCTTACCGGACTCTGGCAGGTATCGGGCAGATCCGACAAGGGTTACAATGACAGGGTTTCCTACGATACCTATTATCTGCAAAGCTGGTCTGTCTGGCTTGATCTTTGGGTGTTATTCAAGACCTTCGGCGTTGTTATAAGAGGCAAAGGAGCGTATTAAATGCTGAAAAAATTGATTTTTGTTTTTCTCTTTTGTGTGTCGCTGCCGCTTTTTGCCGAAATTCGTTCTTTTGACGCCATATTTCCGGGCCTGCCGGCGCCGATGCTGGAAACGGTATTTTCGAATGCCGGCTATTTTGGCTCTTCGACTACCGCTTCGGGTCTCGTTCTTACCGGCGGGAGATATGCCGCCACGGGGCTTGATCCCCGGATCAGCGGCGCCGTTCTGGATAAGAAACCGGACTTTTTCATAGAATCCCTTTTGGTAATCCCCCGAACGCCCAATACAGTCACCCTTCTTGACGTATACAACGCGCTGGGGAATGTCCGGGGACTCAAGGGCAGGCTGTACTTTTCCGAAACCCGCGGGAAACAGATACCGCTTTTTGAGGACGCTACCCGTCTGGAAAGCGCGAAAAAAAACACGCCGGTTTCCGACCCGCGCCCGGCTTCCGCCGTTCCCCGGGCGGAAACGGTTTTTATCAGACTCAGGGATGTCAATTTTGGGAATACCTATTACCGGGGAGAAATGACCGCGGATAATTACGGCATAAGGTACTGTTTATCAAACTATAAGAATATAACCTATCTTTTTGTTCCGGTTATTAAAGAGGAAAAATTTACCGCCCAGCTCTATTTTGAGCCGATTGCCGAAGGCGTTTTAATATACGGTCTGGCCGGCGTCGATGTCTCGGACTTTGCGGCGTCAAAAATTGATGTACCTTCGGCTGTCAGCAAACGGCTCGCGGTGATTATTTCCTGGGTGGCGGAAGGTATCGGGGCGGCGAGATAGAGGGATTCTTTTCGGTAACATTTTTGATGAGGCGGCACGGGTACTTGCCACACCATAAGTAGTGCGCTATACCTCAAGAGACGTTATATATTGTGTAGGAGATGAAAATGCGATGTCCCCATTGCGGCGCCGTTGAAGACAAAGTGATTGAGTCCCGCACGCTCGCCAACGGGGAGGCGATCCGCCGCCGCAGGGAATGTGTAAGCTGCGGCTACCGGTTTACGAGCTACGAGCGGCTTGAGGACAAGCAGTTTATGGTGGTCAAGCGCGACGGCCGCCGTGATCCCTTTGACCGGGACAAACTTGAGCGGGGGATAGAGCGGGCTTTGGAAAAACGGCCCGTGTCGCGGATGCAGATTGAAAGCCTGGTCAACGAGATTGAGGACGCCTCCGCCATTATCAGCAAGGGCTTAAGGGAAATTGACAGTTCCGTCATAGGCGATCTGGTGTTGGAGCGCCTGGGAGGCATCGACAAAGTGGCGTATATCCGCTTTGCCTCGGTGTACCGGCACTTTGAAAATCTGGATGAATTTATCAGAGAGATACATAGAGTCGGGGAAGACGGGGAATAATTTGACCGCGGAAGAGAAAACCACAGTGGCCCGCTTTTTGGATATCGCCGTTGACTCGTTGCGGGATAATTACCGGAGCGGGGAGCGGACCTATCAGTTCAGCGACGATATTCCGCCGGGGGTGGGGCCCGCGGCGGAGGCCCCGCTAGTGGCGGAGGAATCCCCGACAACGGCCGCCCCCGTAACGGCCGCCCCCGCCGAAGACAGCCTCGGCCAAATCGCCGCCGAGGTCCGTTCCTGTACCGCCTGCCCGCTGTGCGAAACCAGAAACAACGCCGTTCCCGGCGAAGGGGTAGAGCGTCCTCTGGTTATGACAATCGGCGAGGGACCGGGGGCCGACGAAGACGCCGCGGGCCGGCCCTTTGTGGGAAGGGCGGGGCAGCTCCTCGACAAGATGCTGCGCTCCATCGGTCTTTCCCGCGACACGAACTGCTTCATCGCCAATGTGGTAAAATGCCGCCCCCCGGAAAACCGCGACCCCCTGCCGGAGGAACGGGCCGCCTGCATGCCTTTTCTGAAACGCCAGATACGGATCCTGCGGCCGAAGTTCATTCTCTGCGCGGGAAGAATCGCCGCCCAGACTCTGCTTGAAACAGGGGCCCCCATCGGCAAACTGCGGGGACAATTCGCCGAATTGCGCGCCGCGGGCATGGCCGTCCCCCTGCTTGCTACGTACCACCCAAGCGCCCTTTTACGGAACGAGGATCTCAAGCGGCCCGCCTGGGAAGACCTCAAAATGCTGCGGGCGGCGATAACGGAAGACGCGGCGGGCGCGGGCGGGGAAAGCTGATTGTCCGCCGCTTATTTTGACCTGATTTTCGACATCCCCGCGGATCAGATGTTTACCTACAGGGCGGGTAAACAGGCCGGCAAAAAAACCGAAGCCGCCGTCGGCAAGCGGGTCATGGTTCCCTTTGGCCGGGGAGGGCGGGACACCCTGGGCTACATTGTCGCGGAACGGGAAAGCCCGCCCGCGGGCGTGGCCGAATCCGCCGTTAAAACCATACGCCGCGTGGTGGACAAAGAGCCGGTGTTCGACAACCGCGACATCGGCATCGCCCGCTGGATGGCGGCCTACTACCTCTGCGGAACAGGCCAGGCGCTGGCGGCGATGATCCCCTCAGGCAGGCGCATGACTTCCTACCCCGCGCTGCCGGCGGACAGCGAAGACCTTGCCGCCGTCCCCCTGGATCTTTCCGGGGAACAGCGGGCGGCCCTGGACGCGATATGCGCCGGCGTTCCCGCTCCGCCGCGCCGCGCGGAAAAAGCCGCCTCCGGCGCGGTACAATCCGCCGGCCCGCCCCCGATGTTCTACCTGTACGGCGTCACCGGCTCGGGCAAAACCGAGGTATTTCTGCGGGCGGCGGAAAGCACGCTCAAGGCGGACAAGTCGGTGATCTACCTCGTGCCGGAAATCTCCCTTACCCACCAGACCGCCGACGTAATCGGCAGACGTTTCGGCGGCGCGGCGGCAACGCTCCATTCGGGCATGACGCCGGGCGCGCGCCTCGCCGAGTGGGTGCGCATCCGCCGGGGGGAAGTGCGGATCGTGGTAGGGCCGCGCAGCGCGATATTCGCGCCGGTGCGGAACCTGGGCCTGGTCATTATCGACGAGGAACACGACGGCTCCTACAAATCGGGCAGCACCCCCCGCTACCACGCCCGGCAGACCGCCGTCAGAAGGTGCGCCGTCGAGGGGGCGCTGCTCGTGATGGGTTCGGCCACGCCGTCCGCGGAAGCCTGGAAACTTATGGCCGACGGGGCAATCAGGCGGCTGGACCTTTCCCGCCGTCTTTCAGGCGGCGCGATGCCGCAGATAAAAGCGGTAAATCTCGCCCAAACCGACGGCTGCCTCACCAGAGAACTCAAGGAAGAAATCGCCGCCGCTGCCCGCGCGGGCAGGCAGAGCATCCTCTTTCTGAACCGCCGCGGCTTCGCCTATTTTTACCACTGCCCTTCCTGCGGCTACGAACAGACCTGCCGCCACTGCTCGGTATCCCTCACCTGGCACAAAAGCCGGGGCCGCGCCCTGTGCCACTACTGCGGCTATTCGGAGCCGCCCCCCGAAGCCTGCCCCCGGTGCGGCTCCCTGCAGGCCGGTTACCGGGGTTTCGGCACGGAGATGATCGAGGAAGAGGTGCGGCGGACTTTTCCCGAACTGCGGGTCGTGCGGGCCGACGCCGACACCGCGGGCAAAAAAGGCGGCCTTGCCAAAACGCTCGACATGTTCAGGTCCGGCGAGGTGGACATACTCCTCGGAACGCAGATGGTCGCCAAGGGCCTTAACTTCCCCGGCGTGCGCCTCGTGGGGGTGATCCTCGCCGACACCGGCCTGCAGCTGCCGGATTTCCGCGCCGCGGAGCGCACGTTCTCCCTGATTGTGCAGGTAGCCGGCCGCGCCGGGCGCTACTTCCCCGACGGCAAAGTAATCGTGCAGACCCTCCGCATGGGCGACCCGGTAATCACCCGCTCCTGCGCCCTGGATGTCGAAGGCTTCTTCGCGTCCGAACTGGCCCAGCGGCGGCAGCTCAATTTCCCCCCCTACACCCGCCTCATCCGCTTTACCGTCCGCTCCAAAGATTCACGCCGCGCCGACGAGGCCATTAACCGCCTCGCCTCCCTCGCGCTCCCCCTCCCGCCGGGGGCGGACATGCTCGGCCCCGCCGAATGCCCCCTCAACATCATCGCGGGCAGCCACCGCCGCCACCTCATCCTGCGCGGCCCCCAAATGGGCGCGCTCCACGCCGCCGCCGGGACGCTCCTTTCCCGTTACGACAAGGGCCGCGACAGCAGAGTGCGTCTTGAAGTGGACGTCGATCCGGTGAGCGTGTTATAGAGCGCATTTCGAAGCGCAAAGCGCGGTGGCGCGGCGATCCCCATGTCAAGTCCTGAAACAGGTTGACAGGAACGCCCCCCTAACGCTGGGGGGGTATCGCTACGCTTGCGCGGTAAGTTTGAAGTCCGATTTCAGGTCCCGCACCACTTTGAGGATATGCCCCCCTCCGCCTACCGAACCCATGGTGAAAATACGCAGGTTATATTCCTTCCCGGCGGTGAGAGTCGCCGGAACCACCACTTTCAGCGTCTTCGGCTCGTTCACCGCGATAATTTCCGCCTTGGGAGGTACGCCCGACGCCGGCTGGAAAAATACCCCCGTCTGCAGTTGGTGCGCCTCGTCGCTCTCGATTTTCAGGCCGTAGCCGTGAATGGTCAGGATGTTCCCGATAGTCGCCGCTTCGTCTATCTGCCCGGTCTTTTCGTCCAGCGCTTCGGCGATAAGGCCCTCGTCGCCGGCTATGCCGTCAAAAGCCACCTGCACCCGCTCGCGGATGTACTGCCGGAAGGCGGCGCTCGTCTGCAGCCGTATCTCCGGGTACAGGCCTTCGTTCAGGCGGGTTTCCGCGCCCTCGTACTCGCCGGGAAGGCGGACGCGGAGGTTGAACAGGGGCGTTTTGATTTTGTAGCCGTCGGCGGTGAGGTAATAGATAAGCTCGCAGGCGGCGGTAAGGCCCTCTTCGATAACCCTGGGGTCGGTCTCGATGTTATAGACGTCTGCTTTTGAGGCGATGCCGTGGACGTCCAGCTCCGGCTGGAGGACGGCCCTGAGGTTGTAGGGTTTTTTGGCGTCCGGGAGGTAGGCGTGGACGAACTTGGCGGCGATCCGGTGGATCACGTCTTTGACGGTAAAATCGATAGCCATGATTTACTCCTTTGTGTGCCGCAAGCGGCATGGAGTTTGAGGGCTGCGCTGTTTTTGTCGGCGTACATGCCCTCAAACTCCCCTATTGGGTCACTCCCGTGCGG
>JAITIC010000163.1 GCA_031279635.1 Treponema sp.
ACCCGATTATACCCTCCCCCGCGCAAGCGGGTTCTTGGGTTTAATACCAATTTCCTGTAAGCGGTGCTTTATCTGAGCCGCGGCAAGCCGCGGGGTATTAAACCAGACTTTCGAATAAATCGATCTTATCCGAGCCAAGCGCCTTGAAGATGCGGCGCTTTACCGCGCCGGAGTTGCCGGTGAAGCCGGCGATACGGCTGCGGACTTCGCGGCGGGCGGAGTTGATCCCATAAGGGCAGGTGCAGGCCGCCTTGAGGATGCCCCGCTCTCCGGCGCAGGCGATGATCTGCCGTTCTTCAAGGCGGGCCAGGGGGCGGATGAGCGTGACCGGATATTTGCGATATTTCAGGATGACCGGCATGGCGGAAAGTTCCCCCTTGGCGGTGAGGTTCATAAAAAAGGTTTCGAGGATGTCATCGAGGTGATGTCCAAGGGCGATTTTGTTGAAGCCATTGTCAATGGCGTATTTCAAAAGTTCGGTACGCCGCTGGGTGGAGCACCAGTAGCAGTTCATTTTTTTCCCTTCCTTGAGCCTGCCGATGACCGGCACAAAGAGGTCGGTAAAGGGGATGCCCCATCCGGCGAGCCGGGCGGAAAGCGCCGGTTTTTTGCAGCAGGAGCAGAAGTCGGTGGAGATGTGGAGGGCGGCTAGTTCATAGGGGATTTTAAGCGCCGGGCGGATGGAAGAGAGCGCCCAGGCGAGGACTGTGGAATCTTTACCGCCCGATACGGCGATGAGTACGCGGTCCCCTTCGGTGATGAGTTTTCGTTCCAGTATTGTTTTGACGCAGAGTTTCTGTACGATTGCGCCCGGCCCGGCCCGGCGGAGGAAACGGCCGCTCATGGCCGTTCCATAATGTCGCGTAACACGAGGCTTGCCAGTACCATGCCCGCAGCGGCAGTAACGGTGACGGCGCTGCCGTTGATTACTTTCTTGCTGCCGCACCAGTCCGTGCCGCCGCTTGTGCCTTCGGCCCCGCAATCGCCGGAGGCGGCGCGGCCTGAGGCGCAGAGGCAGAGGCGCGAGCCGCAGGAGAGGGCGATTTCCTCACGGCGGGGAAGCCGCTCACCGCTGTAGACCACGGTAAAGTTCCCCGAAAAGCCCCGCTTCCGCAGGCCCTGGCGCACGAGCCGTGCAAGGGGACAGCCTGAGGTTTCCCAGATGCCGGCGGTT
Source organism: Treponema sp. (assembly GCA_031279635.1). Classification (GTDB taxonomy): domain Bacteria; phylum Spirochaetota; class Spirochaetia; order Treponematales; family Breznakiellaceae; genus WQXQ01. The sequence continues at coordinate 1,175 of JAITIC010000163.1, forward strand.
TTGAGCCGGGTGGGGTCGATCTTTTGGGCCATACCCATTGAGGAAAAAAGGGGAATCCCCGCGGCGCAGGTGATTTCGATTAAATCGAGTTTGTTGCCCAGACTGTCGATGGCATCGATTACATAGTCCGCGCCGGGGATGTCAAACCCGCCGGCGTTTTCCCTGCTGAAAACCGCGCTCCAGGCAGTGACTTCACAGCGGGGGTTTATTTCCAAAAGCCGCTGCTTTAGAACCTCGGCTTTGAAAAGCCCTACCGTGCGGCTTGTGGCCTGCGCCTGGCGGTTTATGTTAGTAACGCAGACCGTGTCCGAATCCACAATGCCGATTCTGCCGATGCCGGAGCGGACCAGAGCCTCGGCGCACCAGCTTCCCACGCCGCCCAGGCCAAACACCAGCGCCCTTGTCTGCGTCAATTTTTCCAGCGCTTCCGCGCCGGTGATAAGCACGAGCCTCTGAAACAGGGGATTTATGGTCATGGGGACGGCTCCTGTTTTTCAGACTGTTTCGCATAACGTTCTTCTTCACTGAAAATACAGCCGCAGTACTTTTGCATGTAAAGCCCCAGAGAACGCGAGCGCGCCTGACCTTCCCTGAAGCGGGGCCTGAAATCCCGGTACAGAAAAGCAACGCCGTGCCGGGCGGCCGCTTCGCCGGCGATACGGCGGATAGCCTCGTGGTCCTGATAGGGACTGACAAGGAGGCTGCTGCTAAAGCCGTCGAAGCCGCTTTGCGCGGCATGGGCGGCGGTTTTTTCCAGGCGCAGCCGGTAGCAAAATTCGCAGCGGGCGGGCTTTGCTGTCGCCCCGCCAAGGCCGTGCAGAAAAACACGCAGCCCGTATCCGCCGTTTTCACCGGGCGTTTCCGTTTCCAGGTTTTGCGACGCAGCGTACTGAAACAGCGTGTCGCGGCGGCTTTTGTACTCGGTGAAGGGGTGGATGTTGGGATTGTACCAGAAAAGCCGCGGGACGATTCCCCCGGATGCAAGAACTTCAAGGCATGCCGTTGCGCAGGGGGCGCAGCAACAGTGGAAAAGCAGTCTCATTTGAATTGTTCAATAGCTTTGGCAAGTTGATCCGCGCAGGAAGTTTTTCTTCGTCCACATCTCAGCCCCTTGAGTTTTTTGACAAGCTCGTCAGCGTCCATCCCCTCCACCAAAATACCAAGAGCCTTCAGGTTGCCGTCGCAGCCGTCTTCAAAAGAGAGGGAACGGACACGGCCGTCCCGTAAATCAAACCGTATTTTCGTCGAACAGGTTCCGCTGGTTTTATACTCGAACATAACTTACCCTATAATCCCTGTCGGCAGAGCCAAAGGCTCTTGCGGTTTTTCAGGCTTTCAGCCTTGCAAAACCGCGAATTTCGAGGTTGCTTTCCCAAAACTGAAGTTTTGGGAAAGCCTCAGTATACCGGATTTTTATGGAGAAAACTACATACTATCCTGTCGAAGCAGCCGGTGCGAGGATGACACTACATGTATATTAGTGCGCAACCCCGAATATCATGTTCGGTATCCACAGCACCAGATCGGGGAGGAAGACAAGGATCGCCATTTCCAGCAGCACGGCCCCCAAGAAGGGGAGGCTCGCCCTGGTGTATTCCTCAGGCGGACAGTTTATGATTCCGCAGACCGTGTAGAGGGCCGAACCAATGGGCGGGGTCATCACCCCCAGGGTAACAATGGTGGCCATAAGCACCCCGAAATGCACCGGGTCCATCCCGGCCCTGGTAACCATGGGGAG
>JAITIC010000220.1 GCA_031279635.1 Treponema sp.
TCATACCACAGGCCCGTTATATCAAAGTGCGGCGCCCCTACAATGCGGAAGGCCAGTATATTGGTCCCGGAGACAAACAGGGAACTGTCCAGGGGAAACGAAATATTCCTCCGGCCCCTGCCGGATCGGATCTGCCCGTCCCCGTCCAGATGGATTTCCGATAACACAAGGCGGCCGTTTAAAAATATTTCCCAGTTATCCCCAAGGGCGGCCAGATATATTCCCGGACGGAAAGGCTTTTCTCCGTGTATTTTTTCAAACTGTTCCTGGTCCACGGTAAAAGGTATCAGTATGGTGTATTCCCTGTCTTTTTCCTTAAAGGGGGAAAGAAAAGCGCGCCGCGGCATATCCGGCAGCCCCAGGGATTCGACCGTTGTCATTCCTTTCCGTTCCCCGGGCTGTTTTACCGTCCAGGAACCGCCGGCGCTGTCCGGAACCGCGGCAATATCGGCGGGATCAAAACCGTTTTTCGCGTAAAGGGGATAATTGTTAAGATCAATATAGAAACTCTGCCGGGAAGCCTGTCCGGAGGACACAGCGGCGCAGCCGCAGAAAAAGAATAACAGTCCGGCGGCTGAAAGCGCATAGGCCAATCCTGAAAATCTCTTCATTATTTTTATCATTACTAAAAATATCCGTTTACCCTGATGTGGAATTCTTCTCCGCGGCCTCAAACACCGAGTTGACCTTTTCCAGCAAAACCCGGGGGATAACGGGCTTTACCACATAACCGGCGCCGCTGGAAAGCGCCTGCTCCACAATGTCCGGCATTTCATGGGAAGTAACAAAGATGACGGGGATGTCTTTTTGCTCGGGATGTTCGGAATTGTTCCGCAGCCGTTCCACCAATTCAAAACCCGACATTTCCGGCATTTCGATGTCCGCCAGTATAAGATCTACTTTGATGGCGTTCAACATGACCAAAGCCATCCCGGCTGACTTGGCGAGCCGTATATCAAAATCATTATGCAGAATGGTTCTAATGGCGGTAAGGTTCAAAGGCATATCATCAACCGCCAAAATGATTTTTTTTGCTTCCTGTCCTGTCATACTCTGTTCTCCTGTCAGGATTGTCTTGGCTAACCAGGCCCGTTTTAGAAACAAGCTTAGCCGTATATTTCCTTTTCAAGACGTTCCCGAATTGCATCGTATTCGATATTATTAAGCTGTCCACGCAGCCAGTTTACCAGATCCGCCGAATCGTCCGCGTACCGTTTCATTCCCGCCGCAAGATCCATAGCCCGGACGGTTTTCCCGTCAAATATACCGGCATGACCCTTCGTATTAAGTTCGGGTCTCCGTTTCTCTCTTATTTGCCTTTCCCGGGGTATCCGTTTTTCCAGGATTTCATGGAGCTTAATCAGCTCAATCGGCTTGGCCGGGTAATCGTCAAATCCCGGCAGCGGAAACATTTCCTTCATGCCGGAAATGACGTTGGCGGTAAGGGTAACAACGGGGGGCCTCCGGGAAGCGGAAATGTCCCGCGGAGACTGTAGGGCTTTTTCTTTTTCCCGGGCCCGGATACGGAGGATATTGATCACGCCGTTGATGATCGGTCTAAAATAATAATGGACAGAGACTATCTCCATTTTGCCCGATTCGATCTTTGCCATAGAAAAGAAGTAATTTGCCAGATTGACCGTTGAAGTTATGGCGGGCCGGTAATACTCGTTGTAAAAGAAACTATATATCAGTATGAAGAACACCATGAAACATCCATACCTGCGATAAGGGAGGAACGGCTTTCTGCCGCCATGGTAATGCCCGGAATCCAGATCGCCGCATCGATAGCTGCCAACGGCAGCATCCAGGGTATCCTGCCGGACCTCCAGCCTGTGTATAGCATGTATATTCCCAAGCCCAGGGGCAGAAAACTCAAAAGATATAACACAACAGACCAGAACATTCTACACCACCAAATGAATACAAACGAAAGAATACGTCCAAAAGCGCCCGGAGTTGACGAGGGGATAAGTCCTTACAATAGAGGCTTTCCCAAAACTTCAGTTTTGGGAAAGCAACCTTGAAATTCGCAGTTTTGCAAGGCTGAAAGCCTGAAAAACTGCAAGAGCCTGTGGCTCAAGCCTGTCCCAAAACCGTGCCCCCCCGGCTATGCCGGAAACGTTAGCGCACAGTCAATTAGTTTTGGGACAGGCTCAATATTCGCTTCTTTATCCGAAAGTCTGGTTTAATACCCCAAGGCAAGCTATGCTTGCCAGGCAAGCCGCGCTTGCCAAACTTGCTCCGGCTCAAATAAAGCAACGCTTACAGGAAATTAGTATTAAACCCAAGAACCCGCTTGCGCGGGGGAGGGTATAATAAATTTCCTCTCGAACGAGCCTCCGATCCGGCACACCCAACGCTAAAGATACCGCGGGGCTTGCCCGCGGAGGCTCATTGCGGGCGTACTTGATACCCGGATTTATCCCTAAAGGAGAATTATATATCGTACCTTTGTTTTTTACAAGGGGGAAACAGGTGATGCCAGGGCAACGTCATTTACTTCTGCCGAACAAGCGCCCACGCAAGCGTAGGCCTGTGGTTGTTTTGAAATCGGAATTACCGGCCGCCGGCTTAGCCCTCTTGGTTTTCAAGGGGCAAATCCATTACAATGAATGCGGAGGAAACATGCATCCGGCAATTGAAACTTTAAAGACCAGGGGCTTTTTTCAGCAGTGTACCGATGTTGAGCGCCTTTCCAATTTGATGGGCGAGAAACCGGTTACGTTTTATATCGGCTGCGATCCTACCGGCGCCAGCCTGCATATCGGCCACATGGTTCCATTTTTTGCCTACCGGCATCTCCGTAGCGCGGGCCAAAAAGGCATAGCCCTTATCGGCGGCGGTACGGCCCGCATCGGCGACCCTTCGGGCAAAACCGAAATGCGCAAAATACTGGATTATACGACGCTGGACGCCAACGCCGCGTCCATTGCCGCCCAGCTTGACCGCTTTATCGGTTTTGACAACGACACAGCCCGCACCGCCAACAACAAAGACTGGCTCGCCGACCTCAATTACATTGATTTTCTGCGGGAAATCGGCAGCCATTTTTCGGTAAACCGCATGCTGAGTTTCGAGGCCTATAAAATGCGCCTGGAAACCGGCCTTTCCTTTATCGAATTCAATTACCAGCTCCTCCAGAGCTACGACTTTCTGGAACTGTACCGCCGTTACGGCTGCCGCCTGCAGATCGGCGGTGACGACCAGTGGGGGAATATCGTCGCCGGCGTCGAACTGATCCGCCGTGTTGAGGGCGTCGAAGCGTTCGGCATGACCTTCCCGCTTGTAACCACTTCCGACGGCAAAAAAATGGGCAAAACCGAAAAGGGCGCGCTGTTCCTGGACCCGGCAATCACCAGCCCCTACGACTTTTTCCAGTATTGGCGTAACATACAGGACGCGGACATCCACCGCTTCCTCCTGATGTTTACGTTTCTGTCTGTTGAAGAATGTGATGCCCTGACCGCCCCGGGCAGAAACCCCAACGAGGCCAAGGAGCGCCTTGCCTGGGAAGTGACCGCCCTGATCCACGGCAAGGATGAGGCGGACAAGGCCCTTTCAGGCGCAAAAGCCGCCTTTGGGCGCGGCGGGGAAGGCGACAAGTCCGCCATGCCCTGCTGCGAACTTGCCCGGGCGAGATTCGAGGCCGGTTATAACATTGTGGACCTTTTCTGCGACGCCGCCCTGGCCTCCACCAGGAGCGACGGCCGCCGCCTCGTGCAGCAGGGAGGGGCCTTTGTGTCAATGGCGGACGGCGCTCTTGCCGCGGTAAGCGACCCCGCCGGCCTTATCAAGACAGACCGCCTCAACGCCGAAGGGGAACTCGTGCTCCGCGCCGGGAAGAAGCGCTACTGTCTTGTTATAGCCAAATAAGCGGCGGCCGCGAAGATGCGGGCCTGTCCCAAAACCGTGCCCCCGGCTATGCCGGGAACGTGAGCGCACAGTCAATTAGTTTTGGGACAGGCTTCAATATAACGTATTTGATCCGATAATTTAAGATATGTATAAAAGTATCGTGACTATCGGCCTCTGCGCGCTGTTTATCGCGGCGGCTTCCCTTTCCGCCCAGGATTTGGGCATTGAGGGCGGGGATCTCAGAATAGAGCAGCGGGTAGACGGTGGGTTTCACCTTTTTATCAGGAAGAAACCGGGTCTCGGCTCGGTACTGCTCACCGAGTCCACGAGAGACCCCAGCCTGCGCGTGGAAAATTACGCCTACCGCGCCGCCGAATGGAACGCGGTCAACGGCGACGAGGTCCGCGTCCTTGACGGCCTTCCCCTGCCGCGGGGGCAGATATACTCGCTTATCGATTCCACCCCGGAACCGCACCCGGAACTGGGGGAGGCCTTTCACATCTACATTCCCTACATACTCAATTACGGCTATGAAGGGGGCCGCCACGGGGAGGTCTATGTGACGGACGGGACATACCTCAATATCCGCGCCTTTACCCTTCCCTACGCCGACTACCGGGGGGCCTTTAAGGACAACCCGTTTGTGCTGCGGGTACGGCCCCAGGAGCCGCTTCCCGGCCCGCCTGAGGGCAACTTTATGAAAGACACGGTAGAGGCCTTTACCGAAATCGCCACGGGCGAATTGATATACTCAAGCGGCCCATCCGACCTCGTGGACCGGATTCGGGATGTGCTTGCCAAAGAGAAGGGCAAAAATGTTGATATCGTTATCTGCCTGGACACCACCGGCAGCATGAAGGACGACATTGCCGCGGTGCGCCTCCAGTTGATCCCCATGCTGCAGGAGATCATCGCCGACTTCGCGTCGTTAAGAATTGGGATGGTACTTTACAAGGATTACAACGATGAGTACCTTAACCGGGCGGTTCCCTTTATCAGCGATTTCAACGTTTTCCAGCGTAACCTCAACGCCATTACTGTCCGGGGCGGCAGGGACATTCCCGAGGCGGTCTACGAGGCCCTTTACGAGGGGGCGGTCAAATTCCCCTGGGAGGCGGAATCGAAGATCATGATCCTCATCGGGGACGCGCCCCCCCACCCCCGTCCCCGTGGAAAGATCACCAGGGAAATGGTAGACGAGGTAGTTGCCGAAAAAGGCATAAAGGTACACGCCATAATACTGCCCCAGTAAGGCGGGTTCATTAAAACAGCGGAAAAGACTCAAAGCCGGCGTTTTTAAGTTCCTGTATGGTTTTCATGGTGTTTTGTCCGGCGGGGACGGTGACGGTCCAATATTCACTGCCGTTGACTGTCCTGCGGGCCAATGCGGGGGAAAAACCGGCGTTTTTGAGCCGCTCCGATTGGGCGCGGGCGTTGGCTTCATTGCTAAAGAGGCCGGTTTGCAGGGCCTTCGCGGCGGGCTCCGGGGCGGGAGATGCCGTGGCGGGGGAAGGCGCAGCGGGAGCGGCGGCGGATGACGCCGCGGCCGGAGCGGCGCTGAAGGAAAAACTCTCCCGCCCGGGGAGGAGCAGCCAGAGGGGGCTGGGTTTCGCCGTAACGGCGGAAGCGCCATCGCTTTCGGCGGCGGCGATCCGGCTCTCAGGCGCCCGGGGAAATTCGGCGAGCAGGCGGGCTTCCCATCCTTCGGCCCCGGTCTTCCAGAGGGTGTAATAAATCCGGGGGCGCAATTCGGCGTATTCAGGATCATCCGTGAGGGCGCTTAACGAAGAAGTGTCGCCGGAAGCCCAAGCCTTGAGGGATGCGTCTATATAACGGGCCTCAAGGAAAGCCGGCCCCCGGCGGCTTGAAGCGAGCAGGGGCCGGAGCGCGGCGGCGGCTTTTTCCCATTCGCCCATAGCGGCAAGACAGGAAGCGCCCGCGGCCAGCGCGTTATCGCCGTTTTCGCCCTGTTCCGCGGCTGCGGCCTCAAGCCAGCTTTTGGCGGCGCCCTCAATATCCCCGGAAAGCTGCCGCAGCCGGGCAAGGCGAATGAGCGCGTCCTGCCGCTCGGCTGCGGAAATGCCGGAACGGGTCAGGGTCTTTTCGATGTTTTGCAGTTCGGTCCCCGCGGGAGTCCCCGCAGCGGGACCGCTCTGGGCATGGAGGACCGTTCCCCCGATGAGACTTAACGCCGCTATCAACAACAAGGCGGAAAAACGAATCGGCATACTATTATTCCTTATAATACCGCTTTTCCCAACCGTTAGTTGACGCCATAGGGGCCGCCTTCGGAGAAGCCGCCTCCTGAAGCGGCGGTTTCCTCACCCCCCCCTTTCTTTTTGGCCTTTTGCGCGGCTTCCTCTTTTTCCGCTTTGACTTTCCGCTTTACCCTGAAACTGATGATAAAGGGCACCGCACAGAGCATCCCCAAAACAAACGATGAAAAGGCGGTAAGAAATACCGGCACTTCGCTGAAAGTCCGGAAACCGAAATTGATGTCGCATTTATTTCCCAGATTAAAGGCAATGAACACGAGGAATATTCCGAAGATAATGATGAGTCCGATTAAACGCCAGGGCATGGACGCAGCTCCTTTGCTCGAAAAGTGTTTCCCCGCAGGCCAGAAAGGGTCAGCTCCGCGAAACGGCCAATCATTGAGACGGGGCCGGGGACCGCCGCCATCTCATCCCTTTCAGTACGTGTTATTAATTCATCGGCATTTTTTCGGGAAATTCCCTCTACTAAAACCCTTTCCCGTGAACCTATTCTGCTTTTAAGGAGCGCGGCGGTGTGTTTTTTTTGCAGGGCGATAACACGGGAAAGCCGCTCCCGCTTCACCTCCTCGCTTATCCTGCCGGGCAGGTTGAACGCGGCCGTTCCCTCGCGCGGGTTGTAGTGGTACATGTATGCGTAGAGAAAGCGCACCTCTTCCATCAGTTCCAGGGTCAGTTCCAGGTCTTCGCCGGTTTCCCCGGGAAAACCCACGAGAATATCCGTGGAAAGGGTGATGCCCGGCATGGCGGAGCGGATTTCCCTGATTAGATTGAGGTAGCGCTCCCTGGTGTAGCCCCGGTTCATGGCGGAGAGAACCCTGTTGGAGCCATGCTGGACGCAAAGGTGAAGGTGACGGCAAAAGATCGGGTTTTCCGCCATAACGCGGATGGTTTCGGCGGAAAAATCCCTGGGGTTGGCGGAAAGGAAGCGCACCCAGCGCACCCCGCTTCGGTCGGCTTCTTCCGCCGCCAGACGCAAAAGCCCCGCGAAATCCAGCCCGCTTTGGGGGCCGTCCCCGTTCCAGCGGTAGCTGTTCACATTCTGCCCCAGGAGCGTAATTTCCCTTACCCCCCGCTCGCCCGCCAGGCGGATTTCCCCGGCTATCAGGCGCGGGTCCCGCGAGACCTCCCTGCCCCGCACATAGGGCACAATGCAGTACGAGCAGAAATTGTCGCAGCCGTGCATGATAGGAACAAAACTGCGGAATTGACGCTCTTCCAGGTGAGCCGGGGAAAAGGAAAAAGCCGCCTGTTCGGCCAGTTCGGGAAAAGTTTCCACGCCGAGGGCTTTTTCAGCCGCTTCCAGGATGAGGGGGAACAGTGAGCGGGCCGCGGTTCCCATCACGTAATCAATCGCCGGAAAGCGCGTCCGCAGATCTTTGCCCAGGCGTTGGGCCATGCAGCCGGCAAGCACCAGCGTCAAGGGGCGGCCCCTTGCAAGCCGCTTTTTCTTGAGGGCGGCGTACAGGGCAATGCGGCCCAGCGCCCGGTTTTCCGCGGTAAGGCGCACGGAACAGGTGTTGAGGAGCACGAGGTCGGCGCTCTCCCCGTCGGCGGCGGCGGTCCAGCCCCGCTCCCGGCAGGCCAGCGTCAGGGCCGCGGACTCCGCGCTGTTCATCTGGCATCCGTAGGTTTCAAAGAAATAAGTCATGCGCCGTTACGGTTACACGCAAAATTATGGAATCCCTCCGCACGTGAAAATTTATTTGCCCGCCATATCAATGGCTTTTTTCAAAGCGGCTTCCAGCAATTCGGCGGGAGGTTCGGTGATATGCCCCAGTTTCTTCATGTCGTCCACAAGACGCCTGGACGCGCTTATGTCCGCCTTTGCCTTTTCATACACCTCGTCCCAGGAAAGAGGCGTCCGGGCCACGCCTTCTTTCACCGCCTGTACCGCCACATCCGCCGCTTCACGGGCAAATACATCGGTTTCTTCCATGGTGGCAATAATATTGTCGGGGCTGATGCCGCGCTTTTCGGAAAATTCCGCGATGGAATACGCGCAGCGTATAGCCATGCCGTCGGTGATCTTCCGCGCGCGTACCAAAAGCGCGCCCTTGAGGATACCCGGAAAGCACACCGAATTATTCACCTGGTTGGGGAAGTCGCCCCGGCCCGTAGCGACAATAAAAGCGCCTTCCTCTTTTGCCGCGTATGGCCATATCTCCGGTACCGGATTGGCGCAGGCAAATACAATGGATTTATCCGCCATGGAACGAACCCATTCGCGCTTAACCGTATCCGGTCCGGGGGTAGAAAGGGCGATAAGCACATCGGCGCCTTTCACCGCTTCGGCAATGGAAGCCGCCCTGCCGGGATTGGTTTTTTCACAAATTTCCCATTTCCGGTAATTTCGCCCGTCGTTTTTTATATCTTCCCTGCCGGAGTGGAGCGAGCCTTTGGAATCAAAAACGATCATTTTTGCCGGATCTCCCCCGTCCGCAAGAATAAGCCGGGCAATGGTGGTGTTGGCGGCGCCCGCTCCCAACAGTACGATTTTTGCGTCGCCGATCTTCTTCCCCGCCAGCTTCAGGGCGTTGATCAGTCCCGCCAGCGTTATACAGGCGGTACCCTGGGCGTCGTCATGCCAGACCGGAATATCGCAGGCTTCCCGCAGTTCATCAAGCACGCGAAAACAGTTGGGCTGGCTTATATCTTCCAGATTCACCGCGCCGAAGGAGGGGGTGAGCATTTTTACAAAATTGATGATTTTTTCCGGATCATTTTTGCCGTTCTCCCCGCGGGAATCCACGCAAAGGGCCACGGCGTCTACGCCGCCCAGGTATTTCATGAGCATGGATTTTCCTTCCATGACACCGAGGCCGCCCGGAGGAGTACAGTCACCATCGCCCAAAACCCGCGTTGAGTCTGACACAACCGCTACCAGGTTGCCCCGGTTGGAAAGGGAAAAAGAACTGTCGTTATCGTCCCGAATGGTGGTAGAAATCCGGGAAACCCCCGGCGTATACCAGATGTTGAACCAATTGAGGCCGTAAATACCGCACTTGGGAACGGTCTGCATTTTCCCGCCGTAAAACCTGTGGAATACGGCGGCCAGCTCTTTCAAAAACAGAGTCTTGGCCTGGGCTTTCATTTCTCCGGTAAACGTATCGGGGAAAAGACCGTCAAGATTTTTGAGTGATGTATCGATCGACATGAAAACCTCCTCACAAAAAAAGCACGGCAAAACAACCCCTTGGCTATTTCGCTGCGCTCTCATTCTCTTCAGCAAATAGAATTTTATAAAACACATTAGTTTTATACATACCAAGTATAACACAGTCATTTGTAGAATGCAATATCCCGCGTTGTAGATAGAATGAGCAGGGAAGAGTGAGCAGTGAGCGATGGGAGCAGGGAACAGGGAAGGGTGAGAGTATGAAGACAAAATACTCCAGCGGGCGGTGCAACTGGCACTGGAACCGATATACGAGGGGGAGTTTTATGACTTCTCGTATGGGTTCAGGCCGGGAAAATCAGCCCACCAATGTCTCAACCAAATATGGAAAGAGAGTATGGGCATACAAGGCGGGTACATTATTGACATGGACATCAGCAAGTATTTCTACACCATACCACATGAGAAACTCCGGGAGATATTGGGCCAGCGGGTGAGCGATGGAGTGATACAGCGGATAATCGGGAAATGGCTGAACGCCGGGATAATGGAAGCGGGGAATGTGCAATACCCTGACAAGGGAACGCCTCCCTGGGCGTATTGCCGGGCTTCTTCGCTCACCGTCTACACAAAGGCGCCGGGGTTGGTGAAACCACCGTACCCGGTGATTTCCACGTAGGCTGAATATGCCAATGCGCAATATTGACAAAACTGCTTTCTTTATTTATATTGTTCATAATAATATCTTTAGTGGGATAAAATGCCTGCATTTAGTGTCTCACAGGTAAAAGAAAATTTAGATACAATTTTGGATGAAGTACAAAATACATTTGAACCGATAATTATTGCCGGTAAGAATTCGTCAGCCGTATTGGTTTCTGAAGATGTATGGCGTTCTATTGAAGAAACGCTTTATCTAAACTCAATACCTGGAATGAAAGA
>JAITIC010000010.1 GCA_031279635.1 Treponema sp.
CATAATGTAGACACATTATGGACAGACTTCCTTAAAAAACGCATTTTCGCAGCCGTTAGGCGAGAAAATGCAATGTCTGTCCGCAAAGTAACCGACTTTGTGGACAGACACTAATTAGAGTCTGTCCATAATGTAGACACATTATGGACAGACTACCTTAAAATAGGCATTTTGCGCACCGTTTTGGTACAAAACGGGAGCAAATGCAAGGTCTGTCCATAAAGTAACCGATTTTATGGACAGACACTAATTAATCCTCAATGCCAAAAATGCCGATATTCACAGTATGAAACAAATCAGCGTGATTTTGTTCGCGTTTTGTGCGGCTGCTTTTTGTATCCCCCGGTACGCGGAAGCTCAGGTTCCCATAACGGAGATTTTCCGGCAGGAAGGCATCGCCTCATGGTACGGGCCTGAATTTGACGGTCGTCCGACCGCTTCGGGCGAGATTTTCAATTCTTCGTTTCTGACCGCTGCCCATCCCAGCCTGCCCTTTGGGACCATGCTGACCGTTACGAATTTACATAACAATAAAAAAGTAACGGTAAGGGTGAATGACCGGGGGCCTTTCGTGTCCGCCCGGATTATCGACGTTTCCAGGGCGGCAGCGGAACAGCTTGACATGATCACGACCGGCACCGCGCCGGTTCTGATTGAAAGCCTTGAGCGGATTGTGCTGGCTTCCCCGGAAAAGACCGTCGACCCGTACTGGACACTGCCGTCCGGCCAGTCCGCGCAGGCGGCCGCGCCGGATTCCGGCATCGTGCCGCTACAGCCGGAAGCGTACCCTTCCGCCCCGGCCTATACGCCGCCGTCCACCCCGCCTGTTGAACAAGCGCCGCCGGTAACGGCCGCGCCTCCCCCGCAGCAGACGCCGGTCTACGTGCCGGTGGACCCCGCCCGCATGGACCCTGTCGTTGCGCCGATACCCTCCGCCGCGTCTACGGCGCCGGCCGCGCCTCCTCCCGCGCCGGTGTACAGCAGCGCGGCGCTGACCCCGTCCATCACCCCTTCACCCGGTAAAACGTACCGGCTGCAGGTCGGCTCGTACAAAATGGCCAAAAACGCGGTGGAATCCTTCGAAAAGCTGAAAAACTCCGGCCTTAACCCCGCATACGAGCGGAACGGTGAATACTTCCGTGTGGTACTCGCAGGAATCCGCGGAAGCGAGATACAGGCCGTCGCGGAAAAACTCGGCGCGGCGGGCTTCAGGGAAGCGCTTATTCGGGAAGAACGTTAATCACGATCCTGTCCCAACTGTGCGCTAACGTTCCCGGCATAGCCGGAGGCGCGGTTTTGGAACAGGCTTGAGCCAAAGGCTCGTGCAGTTTTCAGGCTTTCAGCCTTGCAAAACTGCGAATTTCTAAGGTTGCTTTCCCAAAACTTCAGTTTTGGGAAAGCCTCTCACGACAGGGTTTTAGGGTTATAATACCATACATGAACAAACGCGCATTGCGGGCGGACATCCTCCTGCTGCTTACCGCGGGCATCTGGGGTTTTGGCTTTGTTGCCCAACGTTCCGGCATGGAATACGTGGGGCCGTTCGCCTTCAACGGGATTCGCTTTATTTTGGGCAGCCTCTCGCTCCTTCCCCTGCTGCTGATCAGGAGAAAAGCTGCCGCGGACACTGCGGCTCCGGCGCTGCGCTGCTGCCTGTACTCGCTGGCCGCGGGCGGCTGTCTCTTTGTCGCGGTCATTTTGCAGCAATTCGGGATTATGTTTACCACCGCGGGCAACGCCGGCTTTATCACCGGCCTCTACGTGGTACTCACCCCGATTTTCGGGGTCTTCCTGGGCAGGAAAACCGGCCCCGCTACATGGCTCGGCTCGGTCTGCACCCTCGCCGGCCTGTACTTCCTCAGTGCCGCCGGCCGCCTGAATGCCGTCAACCCCGGCGACGTCATCACCATCGCGAGCGCGGTTTTCTGGGCTTTCCACGTGCTGCTTATTGACCGCCTCGTCCGGGGCATCGATCCGATCCTGCTGTCCATGGGCCAGTTCGCCGTGTGCGGCATCCTTTCGCTCATCGGCGCTTTCCTCATCGAGCCTTTTGTCGTAGGGGCGGCCGGCAGCATCAACCCCGCACTCCTTGAAACCGGCCTCTTCTCGTGGCTGCCCTTCCCCGCGCTAAGCGCCGGACTGGCCGCCGGCGCAATCCGCTTTCCCGCTGAGGCTGCCATCCCCATTCTCTACGGCGGCCTCGCGTCCGTCGGCATCGCCTATACCCTGCAGGTAGTGGCCCAGCGCGACGCCCCGCCTGCCCACGCCACCATCATCCTCTGTCTCGAAGGCTGCTTCGCCGCCCTTGGCGGAGCGCTTCTCCTCTCCGAAAAAATAGGCCCCTGGACCCTGCTGGGTTTTGTCCTGATGCTTGCGGGTATGCTGGTCACCCAGTGGGAAGTGATTGGGAAAAGGGGAACAGGTTAAGCCGCGGCTTATATATCCTCAAAGCGGATCCCCTCCCCGGCGGGGATGAAATCGCGGGCTGTTCTGCCGGCGATGAAGGGTTCCCAGCGCGGCTCAAGGCCGGGGCGGAGTATCTTTTCCGTTCTGAGGACAGCGAAATCGCCGGGGCCGATGGTTTCTCCCCGCTGAATGTCCCGCGCGGCGTGAATGGAGCGGTTGGTCCGACGGTAGTTTGCCCGCTCTGAAGGGGCCGGTTCCTTGACGCCCGTTCCCAAAACGGCCGCTACCCGCGCTTCTCCCCGTTCGCGGATATACTTTGCCAGGGTCTCTTCCGGCCCCGCCGCCGCCGCCTCGCGGATTGCCCTGACCATGCGGGCAAAGAGGGGGGGAGGCAGGGCGATGGGATCGTCCAGGCCCCCGCCGCTTTCGGAAAGGCAGAAGTGTTTTTCAACAAGCGCCGCTCCCTGACTTACCGCCAGCGCCGGAACAAGTTCCGGGTCAAGACTGTGGTCGCTCAGTCCCACGGAAACGCCGAAAACCGCCCGCAGACTCCGCAAAACCCTCAGATTGAACTCCGTTTCGGGCGCGGGGTAGCTGGTTACGCAGTGGAGCAGGCAGATTTTCCCGTCATTTTGACCGTCGCCTTCGCGGGTTTTCGTTATCGCAAGCGCCTCGTCAATGTCGGCCAGGGTGGAAACCCCGGAAGAGAGCAGAACCGGCAGCCCCCAGCCGGCGATTTCCCGCAGTAAAGCGGTAAAATTGAGTTCAGGCGAGGCTATTTTGACCATTTTCGGTCCCAGCTCGCGCAAAATACCCGCGCTTTTTAGGCCAAAGGGCGTACAGAGGAACAGCATTCCCAGGCTTTCCACGTATTCCTTAAGGTCCCGGTAGAATTCCGGCGGCGCTTCAAGGGCTTTGAACCGGTCATACAGCCGGATACTCCCCCCCGGCAGCGGCACGTCGCCGGTATTGGGGTGGAGGATTTCAGCGGCAAACACCATCTGCGTTTTAATACAGTCCGCCCCGGCTTCCGCGGCGGCGGCAGCCATCTCTTTTGCCTTGTCCAGGCCGCCGTTGTGGGATGTCCCCAGTTCGGCGATTACCATCAGTCCGCGGGGGCCAAAAACCCGCCCGTCCACGGAAAACGTTTCGTTCATTTTTAGTATCTTTTCGCGCTGAAGTGCTTGTGTCAAGTCCGGGAGTGGTGGTCCGGGAATGGCGGTTAAATTCGGAATTCCTGTGACGGCGTACGCTATTGTCCGTGCGGTCTGTGTCGTGATTAATTTTTTTCGTATTTTGCCCCGCGGACTAAAGCGTCACGCGTCTGCGCGCCATTATAGTGTGTTGTCTTTCCATGGGGAAAGCGTATACTATCAAAGTGGAGCGCACAATGGGCAAAGTAATGACCGAAATCACCTTATCGAATGTTAAGGACGAGGGGCTGTGTAAGGCCGGCGTACGCGATGAAGTCCGGCAGCTAACGGTGGATGCCGTGGTGGACACCGGCGCAAGTACACTTATCATCAATGAAGAGCTGCAGCGGCGGCTCGGACTGGAAATTGTAGGTACGCGGAGGATCACTCTTGCCGACGGCGGAAAAAAAGAGTGCGGCCTGACCGAAGCGGTAACGGTCCGCTGGAAAAACCGGCTCTGCGCCTGCGGCGCCGTGGTCATCCCTGGCCTGCAGTCAGTCCTGCTGGGCGCAATCCCCCTTGAAGATATGGACCTTGTCGTCAACCCGCTCATGCAGGAGCTGGTCGGCGCGCACGGCGACGTGGTAGAAGCGCTGGCGCTGTAGGGCCGGCGGCCGCTGCTGCTAAAGGTGCCGGACAAAGAAAAAACGCGAAAGTACTCGACAATCTTCTTGACTTTTGATATAATTATTGCAGAAATTAACTGAAGGAGTTGACGATGAAGACCCTTACCTGTGACGTTTGTAAACAGAATATCCTGCAGCCGGTTATGAGCAGGAATTATTTCCACATGGCTCATCGGGATATTTGCGAAGTCTGTAAGGACAGCCTTGAATTGCAGATCAAACCTATAGTCAGGACCAAATCTCCCTTTGATTATGAATGGTACGATAAGCTGATCAAGGATACAATCGAAAAGGCTGTTGAGAAGGGAAAATTTTAATCATTTTTGCCGCATTGGACATTATCATTCTCGGAGCTTGCTAAAAACATTGGTTTTTAGGAGTTTTTTGTTTGTCTTGTTTTGAAACTATAAGGAGTCGCTATGTCGGGCCACAGTAAATGGGCGACAATCAAACACGCAAAGGGCGCCGCCGACGCGAAGCGGGGCCAGGTGTTCACCAAACTTATCAAAGAGATTTCCATCGCGGCGCGAATGGGCGGGGGAAATGCCGATGGGAATCCCCGCCTGCGCACGGCCATTCTCAAAGCCAGGGGCGCCAACATGCCCAGGGACAACATTGAGCGGGCCATCAAGAAGGGAACGGGCGAGCTTGAGGGCGTCAATTACGAAGAGCTGGTCTACGAGGCCTACGCCCCGGGCGGCGTGGCGATTTTCATTGAGGTGCTGACCGATAACAAAAACCGGGCCGCCGCGGATATCCGCAACATCCTGACACGGGCGGGCGGGCAGCTTGCCACTTCCGGCTCGGTGTCGCGCCTCTTTAAGCGGCAGGGCGTTATCACCCTGGACGGCGAAAAATACACCGAAGACGCGGTGCTGGAGGCGGCCCTGGAAGGCGGCGCGGAGGACGTGTCGCTCTCCGAGGGCATTATCGAAGTTACCAGCGCCCCCGAGGATTTTGAGGCGGTGATTAACGCGCTCAACGCGAAGAACTTTGAAACCACGAGCGCCGAAATCAGCATGGTGGCCGACGTAGAAGTTTCCCTGGATAACGACGGCACGGCCAAGGCCCTGCGGCTGATCGACAAACTTGAGGAAAACGACGACGTGCAGAACGTCTACTCCAATATCAACATACCCGAAGGCTTTGAGACGGAGTGAGGCCCCCGCGGGGGAAAACTCCGCGAAGGCGCGTTCCGCGGGCCGCCGTATCATCGGCATAGATCCGGGGCTGGCTTCCACCGGCTGGGGAGTGGTCGACTGCGCGGGGGGGAAGGTCCGTTATGTCGATCACGGCAGCATAGAAACCAAGGCGGACCGCCCCCGTGCGGAGCGCCTTTTTTTTATCGCGAAAGCCATCCGCTCAATTTTGGACAGTTTAGAGCCGGACGAGGCGGCGATTGAAAATCTTTACTTCGGCAGGAATGTCTCAAGCGCAATTCCCGTGGCCGAAGCCCGCGGGGTGATTTCCGCAGCCCTGGCCGGACGGGGAATGCCCATTCATGAATTGCGGCCCAACGAAATCAAAAAAGGCGTGGCGGGAGTTTCCGGCGCGGACAAAAGACAGGTTCAGGAAATGGTCCGCATCATCCTGGGCCTGTCCGATATACCCAAACCGGATCACGCTGCCGACGCCCTGGGCGCCGCTGTTTGCGCCGCCCACCTGCAGCAGGTTCAGGGAGCGTAGTTATAGATGGCGGAAACGAGTTTTTTTAGCGACATAACGAGCCGGCACTTTAACCCGGACGCGGTGCTGGACATTTCCAAAAACGGCAATATCCCCGGCGGCAAAGTCCTGATAATCAGCGATTTCCACATGGGGATCGGCAAAAGGGATGATCTTGCGCGTAACGGCGGGCTTTTAATCAGCCTGCTGGAAGAGTATTACTTTAAGGGCGGCTGGTATCTGGTTCTCAACGGGGATATTGAGGAATTGCAGCGCCATTCGCTGGAGCGTATTCAGGAGCGCTGGTCCCGGCTCTTTCGGGTGTTTGACTGCTTTGCCGCGGATAACCGCCTGTACAAGATCATCGGCAACCACGACGAGGAACTGCTTTTCAAAAAGAATTATCCCTATCCTCTGTACAACGCGATCCGTATCGATACCGGCGTAATACCCGCTTATGTATACCACGGCCACCAGGGGTCAAACATTTACCGCAAATACAACAAGCTCATCGGCGCGGGCGTCCGTTATTTTCTTAAGCCTTTCGGCATTATGAACGTTTCCTCCGCCCGCAGCCCCCACCGGCGTTATTACGTGGAACGGAAGGCCTACCATTTTTCCCTGGAAAACCACTGCCTCTCCATTATCGGCCACACCCACCGGCCGCTTTTTGAATCCCTGGGCCGCTTTGATTACATCAAGTTCGAGATAGAGCGCCTCTGCCGGGATTACCCCACCGCCGAGGAGGAGGAACGGGAACGGATTGAAACTGAAGTGGCGGCCCTGCGCGGCGAACTGGGCAAGCTCAGGCGCAAGGAGCGGCGGAACGTGCTGCGTCAGAGCCTTTACGGCGACGATTTGCCGGTACCCTGCCTTTTCAACGCGGGCTGCGCCATCGGCAAAAAGGGGCTTCACGCCATAGAACTGAGCGGCGAAGATATCGCCCTGGTTTACTGGTTTACCGAAGGCCACGGCCGCCGTTTTGTCAGCCGGGGCGCTTACCGGATTGAAAGGCTGGGCAGTACCAGGCACCGCCGGGCTGTGCTTAACCAGGACCGGCTGGACTACATTTTGGCGCGGATTCAGCTTTTGGGATAGCTTGTCATAAACCGTGCCCCCGGCTGCGCCGGGAATGTTAGCGCACAGTTGGGACAGGCTCTACCGTTTGATGAATAGGGAAGAGCAAGTCCATCTTGGAAGGCCCTGGTTAAGGAGTGTTGATATCATAGATGGCGATTATAATCGCGCTTTCGCCCACGCCCTCTTTTACCGCTATGGCCTTGAGGATTGTGGTGTTTGTTATGCTGACGGCGCTTGAGTACCGGATACGGGAACTGCCGGCGATGGGGTCCGAGCCGTCTATGGTATAGTAAATGTCCGTCCCGCCGGTGGCGCAGGTAAGGGTAACGGACAGTGCCTTGGTGTAGGCGCCCGTCCCCGGGCTTGGCACGGGACTTGCCACGGCCAGGGACACGGATGTGGTAATGGGCAGGCCGGCTAGGCTGCCATAGTAACCGGTAGGCCCGACACAGCCGGCAAGGATAAAGACGAAAAACAATAAACCGCCGGTAAAAACCTGAGTATTTTTCATGATTATAACTCCTTAATATTTGTTACGTGGTCAAACTGACCACTTGTTTCAGTAAAATCTATGGTAAGCCGAATGACCGGGATACACCCAAAAACAAAAAACAGCATTTTGAAAGAAAAAAAATTGCAAATGAATGAATGGGGCCTCCCCAAAACTTCAGTTTTGGGGATTATAATGCGCGAAGTGCAACAAACTGTCAGAATCCCCTCAAGTACCGCTTTTTCCTGCCGATAAAAAGGGAAGCGCTATTCACGAGCGGGACGGAGGAACCATTTTGGCATATAAAAATGCGCTATCCACTTATAAAGAGACCAAGGTAAAAACGGCCGGACAGAGTCAGCTTATCATTATGCTCTACGACGAGGCGGTAAAACAGCTTGACCGGGCGCTGAAGCTGCTGGCCCAGAACAACGCGGGGAAAAAAGACCCCGGCAGGATAGAACAAATCGGCAAGGCGGTTATGAAAACCGGGGAGATTGTCACCGAGCTGATGGTTTCGCTGGATTTTGAGCAGGGTGGGGAAATTGCCCGGAACCTCTTTGCCCTGTACACATGGTTCAACCGTGAACTGCTGGAGGCGAATATCAAACAGGATATGGAGCGGATCGGCACGGTGCGAAATATGATCGACGATCTGCGCTCCGCCTGGCAGGAAATAGCGCTCCGGAGCGCCGAACCCGCCAACCGCGAAGTTGTGGGGGTAAATATTGCGGGTTAGGGAATGGCGGCGGTAACTGCAAACACAAGCCCCGAGGAACTTGCCCGGCGGGTGGCGATTTTGCGGCGTTTCAGAACCCTGCTGCAGGAACAGCGGGACCGCTTCCGCCGCTATCTCGAAGTGCTGGACAAACAGCAGGACATCATTGAATCAGGCAGCGTCGACGATATGCTCAACCATGTTGAACTGGAAGAGAAGATCGTGGCGGATATTTTTTCCATTCAGAAAGTAATCGATCCCCTGGAAGCTATGTACCAGGCGCTTGTCCCAGGCCCGGCCGGGGCGCCCTCACGCGCCGAAAGCGCCGCGGATGTGCCCGGTCTCAAAATCGTCCTGGAAGACATGAAAAACGAGGCGGTAATCCGCTCCTCCAGAAACAGAGAACTCCTCTCAAGGCGTATGGCAGCACTCCGCTCCGAGATAAACATCCTGCGCAACAACCCCTACGCCGAAAACGCCCGGCGCTCCGCTTTTTCCAACGGCGGCACGGCTTCGCTCATAGATATCAAAGGCTAAAGGCGCACGGACAGGGCTTGCCAAATACCGCTATAGCCCAAAGCGCTCGCTGAATTCCTTGAGGTGGCTGCCGATAAAGAGCGCGCCGTAAGCGGTCAGCACAATACCGATGGTGATACCCACCGGAAGCAGGAAAGACATGCCCGCCTCAAGGGCGACCCGCTCGAAGTCCAGGCCGAAGAACGCCGTAACCAGCGAGACCAGCGTGATGAGGCCCGCGATTACCCAGCCCCTGGTGGAGAGGCCGCCGGGAATCGTGAGGGCGTTAAGCGGCGTTTCTTCCGCGTCAAAGGCGGTGAGCGCATCCTCTTCCTCAGCGGCAATTTGGGCCATCACGGAATCTTCAAAGCCCGGCGAAAGAGGCATAAAATCGTTATACAAAATATCCCTGGTCACTTCGAAGCGTTCAACTTCCTGGGCGCAGTTGAGACAGACCAGGAGGTGCAGCCCCACGCGCAGCCGCAGCAACAGGGGCATAGGCTCACCGCCTGAGTATTCATATATTTCATCCAGTATTTTATTACAACTCATAATAACCCCCGTTTAATTCCAATTTATCCCCTCAAGTTTTTCCCGCAGCAACTTCTTCGCCCTAAACACATGAGACTTGATCGTGTTCACCGGAATTCCGGTAATCTCCTCAATCTCCTGATAGGAACGCTGGTAGAAAAAAAACATATCCACGCATATCCTGTAGCGATCGGGAAGCTCCTCCAGGGCTTCCAGTACCGCCTCCCTGGCCGCCTTGCGGAGCAGGATCCGTTCCGGGGAATCCTCCTCGCTGGTCAGCGCGCCGGCCAGTTCCTTTTCGGCCAGACTGTGGTATTCCCTGTTCCTCGTTACCCCGTTGACCGCCGTATTGTAGGCGATCCGGTACAGCCATGTTGAAAAGCGGGAACGTCCCTCAAAACGGGGAAGGTTCCGGTAGGCTTTGATGAAAACCTCCTGGGTAAAATCAGAGGCGTCATCGGCGTTATGGAAAAAGCCCATGCCCATTCCGTACACCGCCCGCTCGTGCCGCCGCACCAGCAACCTGAATAAATCCTTCTGCCCTGAGACAACCTGGCCTACGATCAACTGATCGTCAGCGTCCCCCTCCGGGGCATCATAACTCATTTAGCCCTGTCGCCGCGTCTTATTCCGTAATAGATCAGAAGGCCGATTCCCATGGACAGGGGGATTATCCCCCCCAACACCCCATAGGATGCCCCCTCCACTATTATCAGCAATACGGTTAACGCGATACCGACACTGCCCAGCAGCAAGCCGGCAAGCAGGCTGAACGAAAGCAGATCAAACTCGGGCCGGTTATAATGTCCGGTCTTGATAAGCAGGGTCCTGCGGCGGTGATTCCAGAGTAGATAGAAAAAAGCCACCGCCGCACTCATCACAATTCCCACAATGGGAATAACCGCGATGATAACCTGGGCCGCGGAAGAAGAAATTCGCTCCATTAAAACCGGCTCCTTTCATTGCCAACGTTACCCTAATTAGTGTCTGTCCACAAAGTCGGTTACTTTGCGGACAGACCTTGCATTTGCTCCCGTTTTGTACCAAAACGGTGCGCAAAATGCCTGTTTTAAGGTAGTCTGTCCATAATGTGTCT
>JAITIC010000071.1 GCA_031279635.1 Treponema sp.
TGATACCGCGCCCTGCCGTCATCGTCCTTTTCCTCAAGAAGCCGCCGTATCCGTTCCGCGGTAAAAAGGGCTTCGTTTTCCACGGAATCCATCTCCTCCGCTTCCTGCGTTTCCCCGTCTTCCCCGTCAAAATTTTCCGCCGCGCTTCCGTCTTTATTGAGCAGGCACAGGGTCAGGCTTCCCGTGCTGCCGGTCCCCGAGGCAAGCGGCGCGTACAGGGCCTCATACGGGGGAACGGCCTCCGCCTGATCCGTTTCGCGCACAAAAACCGAGGGAAAAAGGCCGAGGGGTTTAACACCCGCCGGATCGAATTCAGAACCGCCGAAAATGGCGTTAAAGGCCCCGATAAGGGCCGGGGAGGAGCGGTAATTGGTTTTAAGGCGGAGGACGCCGCCCGCCAGTTCTTCCTGTAGCCTGCGGAACACCGATACATCGGCGCCCCGGAAACGGTAGATGGACTGTTTTTCATCACCGACAAAAAAGAGTTTGTTATCGGGAAGTTCTTCCGCCGTTGGAACGCTTTTTTCCTGTCGCGCCTCATTTTCCGCCAGCAGAAAAAGCAGTTCCTTTTGCAGTTCGTTGTTGTCCTGAAACTCGTCGATCATAACGGCTTTAAAAGTTTCTTTTTCGCTTTGCCGTATATCGGGATGATCCCTGAGCATGGTCCGGGCAAGGCGGGCCGCGTCGTTGTAGGTAAGTATCCCCTCCGCCCGTTTCTTTTCGAGGAAGATCTTCTGGAAATCGTTGAGCAACGTCATCAGGGAAAGGATGATCCCCGCCTGCATACAGAAAACCGCGAGCGATGAAAAAATGGCGAAGCTGCCCCGCAGTTCGTTGACGATTCTTTTCGCCTGGCTGTCACGTTTGCCGTACCGCAAATTCAGTTTTTCGTAAAAGCCGTTCATAAAAATAAGGCATTGCAAGAGCCTTTGCTTTACAGGATGCCTCTCCGCCTCCGGTACACATTCGCCGTCCGCAAGGGTGGCAAGCATGTCAAAAAAACTTTTAAGTTCCGCCGTATCGGGAAAATTTACCGCGCCGGAATCAAGCTGCCTGATTATGGGTTCAAGCTGTTTAACAAAATTATCGGCTTTATCAGCGCCCCCGGCAATGTCCCTCAATTTCTCCAGCCGGTCAAGAATGAATTTTGTAATTTCCCCCCACTCCGCCGTGACGATGTCAAATTGCCGTTTTGTGTGTCCGGCAAAATCGGGCGGCTCGTCAATACCGCTGTACTTTAATACCGTGGAGGCAAAGAATCTTTCCGCAATATCGGCGGGCGCTGAATCGGCGCCCTGGCTGTTCCGGGGGCGTTTCCGGCGGTACAGTTGTTCTATCGCCGGGTGCCGGCAGCGCGCGATAAGAAAAGGCAACGCTTCTTCCCGCGCCAGTGAGCGGCAGCGTTCCTCGTCAATGGTGAATTCCGGGGAGATGCCGTAACGGACGGATCCTTGCCTGACCAAGCCGGAGCTGTAGGAATCCAGGGTTTGAATCCGGGCGTGAAAAAAATCCTCCACCGCTTTCCGCGCTTTTTTTTGTTTGTCTCCGCGTTCATGTTCGGCCAGATAAGACAGCGTGCCGTAGATCCTCTGGTACATCTCCGCGGCCGCCTTCCGGGTAAAGGTAAGGGTAAGTATCTGTTCGACCGTAAGGCCTTTTTCGGTTACAAGGTGCGCATAGCGGCTCGCCAGAACCGAAGTCTTCCCCGAACCGGCCCCCGCGGCTACGACAACATTTTTTTCATATCCGGCGGCGGCTTTCTGTTCATCGTTAAGCGTTATCTGTTTCGTGTTGTCACTCATCCACCGGCCC
Source organism: Treponema sp. (assembly GCA_031279635.1). Classification (GTDB taxonomy): domain Bacteria; phylum Spirochaetota; class Spirochaetia; order Treponematales; family Breznakiellaceae; genus WQXQ01. Next base: position 1,813 of record JAITIC010000071.1, read on the forward strand.
CCTCCCCGCAAAATTCCGTTCCCCGTCCCGCCGTGCCGCCGGGCAGTTCTCTTTCCCGGTCAACCGCGTAGACCGTCCTGCACACCCGGTGATAAACACATTGATAGCATTTTCTTTCGCCCGCGCTGATGGTAGTAAAATTACCGCTTACCGCTTCCCCGGCGTATTGCGCCGCCTTTGCCCGGAATTCGGACATAACGGTTTCGAAAGGATCGTCTTCCTCGCCCGTGCGTCCAATTCCGGTTTTTTCTTTTCCGCTCACCCCGTCCCGAATTGAACCGAATATTACATTGGGTTCCGCCCGCATGATGCTGAAAAAGAGGGCGGTTCCCACAAAGCCGCCGCTGTTTTTTTCCGCCAGGGTGATGTACATGGGAAGCTGGAAATTTTCCAGGCCGTTTTCTCCCTGGCCGGTACACGGTTTTTTGCCGGGCGTGGAATTCAACTTGAAGTCGGCGACAACCAGTTCGCTGTTCCTCTCGGAATCGTCCCTGACATCTTCCAAAAGGCAGTCTATCTTTCCAAGCAGGTAGTATTCCTGTTCATCAGCGGTATAGGTCAATTCACTCCCCAGCACCCTGAAACCGCCGAAATAACGCAACAATGCCGCGGCAAAAATTTCAAGCTGCCGTAACACCGTCCGCTGCTGCGCCTTGAGAAAACGGACGGTAAGCGCGCTCATATCAAGATGCTCGCCGGGGAGCCTGGGCAGTTTATCGAAAACCGCGGAAACACTGTCCGAAAGGAGTTTGTAATACTCAGGCGGAAGCTCCCCGTTTACCGTACCGGCGAGAACGCCGTTCGACTGTTCCCGCACCGCCTTGAAAAAACAATCCAGCACGGCATGGTACACCGAGCCGAGAACATTCTCCGCCATTACCGATGCTTCCATCCGGACATTTTCAAGGGCAAGCACATCCTCAAAAAGCCACCGGAGGGCGCACTCGTAATAGGACTTCATGGCCGAAGCGGAAATTCGTATCCGGCCGGGATGATCCGCGCCGCCGCCATAACGTTCGCCAATCAGGGAAAGGAGCCGGCTGCCGGCGATATTCACCGGGGGTTTCCCGGCCATTGCGCGCCGCCTCCGCGACCAGGCGGCAAACCCCCCGGCCTGGAACGAATGCAGCCGGGGCGGAAACAGCGTGGCCCTGCCGGCGGCTGCCCCGGCGTCCGCAGCATCAGCCTGGGACACTGCGACACCAGCCTGAAACATCGCGTAAAACAGCCGCTCGTCCCGGTAAACATCCTCCGCGAAGGCGCCTGAGGCGGTATCGGCGTAGCGTATACGGGGCTTGCCTGAGACGCCGAGGCAGCTGTGGGGTATCGCGTAACCCGAAAAAGTGTCCTGGGCGCAGAAAAATACGGCGGGTTTAAGGGAATTAAAACAGTGGAGGCCGATAAAAGCCCGGGAAGCATCGTCGTCCCTGATGCCAAGCATTTCCCGTTTTTTACGCGGCAGGAAATTCAGCCGGGAGAAAACCGCCGTAAGATTATCCTGACTTGACCCGAGAATGATATGACAGTCAAACGGCGCCGGCGCGGCGGTTCGGTAGGGAAGTATGGAAACGCCGCTTGTTTTTTCCTGGGGGAGGTAGGCGGTTTCCTTCAGATGATCGACGAAGAAGCGGCAGGGATCCGGCGCCCTGACTTCCGGAAACGATCTTTCGATTTCGATTAAAGCCGCCAGTTCCGAGATACACCGGGAAAGTACCAAATCCGTTTCCGGAAGGCAGTTTTCCATGTCAAGAAAATGCCCCCGAAAGACAAAGTAACACCGCCTGAGTTCCGCGAAAGACGCCGCGCGGTTCAGGGCAATCACATCCTTTTTAAAAGCGCGGTAAAAATCTTCCGCCCGTTTCTCCCGGTTCCCGGCGGACGAAGCGAATGCGTCCAGCCACACGTCAACAGGCCGGTCCTCGTTCCAGGAACAGATGCAGTTGTTTTTAATGCCAAATTCGATAAGCTGATTTATCGCTTCGCCGTCCTTCCAGGGTAAATGCCTGTTAAGCAGCAGCGATACTACCGAATCAAACGAAAAGTCCGCTGAATAACAATCCGCGATGGCCGGGAAAAACCGGCCCGCCGGATACGAGGCCAG
>JAITIC010000131.1 GCA_031279635.1 Treponema sp.
GCATAAAAATCAGTGATGAAGCTTTCAGTGAAATCAATATTACAAATGCTGATTTTCATGGTGAATGGAATTATACTATATCCACTAATTTGTAAACTTTATTTATATACACTTCCTTAGGTAAACCGGGTGTCCTTCGCCCGCCTTTGGGAATTGTATTTCATCTTTAACTATGGGCATTTCTTCAGTGATACAAATGAAAAATTTTTGTTGACGCTTGGAATTTATGATGATACCCTTAATAAGGGGCAGTTCCCCTTAAAACTAATTTAGGAGACCGGATATGAATGTTGGAGTATTTTTAGCGTTACAACCTTATTGTACTGTTGAGGATAACCTCAAACTCGCGAAAGCGGCGGGCTTTGATGCGGCGGACATAACGGACACCCACGCGGGTGGAAGTATGTTTGGAAGCGCGGATCTTGCGGCTACCGTAAGCCTCGACGGGAATCCCTTTGATACCAGGCGCCTCTTTGAAAAATACGGCATAAAGATTTCCACTATTTGCGCCCACGCTGCCCTGCTTGATCCCTCAAGTCCGGCCCGTTTTGCCACAGACGAAATAATGAAAGCCGTTAAATTTGCCGCGGCGATTGGTGTCCGTGATGTTATTACTACGGAGTTTGACGCGCATACAGAATGGGCGCAAAAACTCACTTTTGAGCAGTCTGTTTTTACCATTGCGGAAAAACTCTATGAGCCTTGCCGTATGGCATCCGATTATGGGGTAAAAATATGCCTCGAACCGCACGGACCGTATACCGATACGGTTGAAGGTTTGAAAGGCATTATGGATCAGTTGGGTAATATTGATTCAATCGGGGTTAATCTGGATACGGGAAACAGTTGGCTTGGAGGATCGGATCCTGTTGAACTGGCGAAGGTCTTCAAAGAGAAAATCTACCATATCCACTGGAAAGATTTAGGGGAAGATTTCGTCGCCAGGCGGGGGAAAGAATTCGGCTGCGGTTTTTCTACTATTGAATTGGGAACCGGCCTTGTTGATATAAAAGGGGTAATAGCGGTACTTCGTGACAGCCCGCTTATTCACAACTCCACTCTTGAAATCGCCGGTACGCCTGAATTGCTTCGCGCAAGCGCGGCTTATGTAAAAAAATATTGGGATGCCGCATAATAAAATCAAGTTGCGGCGGGAAGAAGGCGCCGATTGCCGTGCTGTTGAAAAAATAACCTATGAGGCTTTCAAAACCGCCCCGCACGCGGGCGGCGACGAGGCGTTGCTGGTACACAAACTGCGCGGTACATCCGCTTTCGTGCCGGAACTGGATTTTGTCGCGGAGATCGCCGGGAATGTCGTTGGAAACATCATGTACACCAAAAGCAGGATCGTCAAAGACGGCGGCGCGGGAAAAGATTCCGGCAGAGAATGGGAAACCCTGACATTCGGTCCCGTGAGCGTTCTGCCCGCTTATCAGGGGCGCGGCGTCGGCTCGGCGCTGATACACCGCACACTGGAGACGGCCCGCGCCCTGGGCTTTCGGGCGGTGCTGATTTTCGGGCATGAGGAATACTACCCCCGCTTTGGATTTGAAGACGCCGCGAAATACGGCGTCGCCGCCGCCGATGGTCAAAACTTCCCGGCCTTCATGGCTTTGCCGCTTTACGCGGGCGCGCTGGACGGCGTGAGCGGCAGGCTTGTATGCGATCCGGTTTATTTTAGCCTCGACAAAAATGAATCGGAAACGTTCAATCTTCAGTTTCAAACGCCGAACCCCGATGTGGTATTTCCCGTTCCGGCATTTTTCGTGACCTATATAAAACCGACCATACGGAACAAAAATATCATTGTCGGGGATTTTACGTATTTCAGTGACGTGGATTTTGAGCGCCATGTTACCCATCATTACGGTTTTTACGATGACAAGCTCATTATCGGAAAGTTCTGTCAAATTGCCGCCGGTGTGGAATTTATCATGAACGGCGCAAACCATCAGATTAACGCCGCGAGCACATTTCCTTTTCATATATTGGAAGGCTGGAAACAGTACCCGCCGCCCCTTTCGCAACTTCCGCTGAAAGGCGACACGGTGGTTGGCAGCGATGTCTGGATTGGTCAAAACGCCGTGATATTACCCGGCGTGCATATCGGCAACGGCGCGATTATCGGGGCAAACGCGGTTGTGGGCAGTGACGTGGCCCCCTATACGATTATGGCGGGCAATCCGGCGCGGCCGGTACGAAAACGCTTTGACTCTGAACTTGTAGAACTGCTTCAGGAGTATAAATGGTGGGACCTTCCGGTAGATCAAATCCAGAAACTTATTCCACTCCTCACCGGCAGTGATTTGGGAAAACTAAAAAACGCCCTGAAAGGGAAACTGGGAAGGGATAAAATACGTCCGGCGATTCCGGTTTCAAAATAACCACAAGCCTACGCTTGCGTGGGCACTACACGGACAGACGGACGAATTGACGAATAACCTGATTATCTCCGCTTTTAGCTTTCCGCATACTATTATATCGGTTCTGTCCGTGATGGTCTGGGGTTGAATTCGGAATTCCTGGAAATGAGTCCTCCTCATTGACTAAATCATCCGTTTTCTCTACACTATTAGTATCAACCGGCTTTTATCTGTAAAGCGATTGCTTTGCGGAAGGGCACTAATTATCGAATAGGAGGTTTCTTATGAAAGTTGCGATTAATGGTTTTGGCCGCATTGGCCGCCTGGTGTTTCAGGCCCTGGTAGACCAGGGACTGCTTGGCAAGGACAAGATTGACGTGGTGGCCGTGGTGGACCTCTCCACCGACGCGAAGTATTTCGCCTACCAGTTGAAATATGACTCCACCCAGGGCAAAATGAAGGCCGACATCAGCGTCAAGGGCGAGGATGTCCTCGTGGTCAACGGCCACGAAATCAAATGTATTTCCGGCAAGGGCCAGACGCCCGATACCCTTCCCTGGAAGGAACTGGGGGTTGAGTATGTGATCGAGTCCACCGGGATTTATGCCAATGAAAAGTCCTACGGCCACATCGCCGCCGGGGCCAAAAAGGTGATCATCTCCGCGCCGGCCAAATCCGCCGACGAAAGCAAGCCCGTCAAGACCTTTGTCATAGGCGTGAACAACCAGGACTACGATCCCGCGAAGCATCATGTGGTTTCCAACGCGAGCTGTACCACCAACTGTCTGGCCCCGCTGGTGCACGTGATTCTTAAAGAAGGTTTCGGCATTGAAACCGGCCTTATGACTACTATCCATTCCTACACGGCGACCCAGAAGACCGTGGACGGGGTTTCCCAGAAGGATTGGCGGGGCGGCAGGGCTGCGGCTATCAATATCATTCCCTCCACTACCGGAGCGGCCAAGGCGGTCGGGGAAGTGCTTCCCACGACCAAAGGCAAACTCACCGGCATGAGCTTCCGGATTCCCACTCCCACAGGCTCCGTCGTAGACCTGACCTTCCGTTCCGAAAAAGACACCTCTATTGAGGAAATCGACGCCGCCCTGAAAAAGGCCAGCGAGACCTACCTCAAGGGAATCCTCGCCTACTGCGATGAGGAAATTGTTTCCACCGACATCATCCACAATCCCAACACCTCGATCTACGACAGCCTTGCCACCAAGCAGAACAACCTCAAGGGCGAAAAACGCTTCTTCAAGATCGTTTCCTGGTATGACAACGAGTGGGGCTATTCCAACAAAGTGGTGGACCTGTTAACTTTCATGGCGAAGAAGTAAGGGCTATTGGCCGCTGGAAGAATTTTAACCACGGACCGACTAAACGGAAAGGATGTCACAGAGTGTTCTGCAACGTCTGCGGTTGTTTTTTGTCCGTGTGTCCCCCGCGCAAGCTGGTTCTTGTGTGGTCTGTGGTTATTTTTTAACACGAAAACCATAGGAGGCTGATTATGATAAAGACTGTAAAATCCGTAGACCTTAAGGGCAAGCGGGTGATTATGCGGGTTGATTTTAATGTTCCTATGAAAGACGGGGTAGTGCAGGACGATACCCGGATCACCGCGGCGATCCCCACCATCAAATACATTCTTGGGGAGGGGGTGAAGACCCTGACCCTGATGAGCCACCTGGGCGATCCGTCCAAGGACGCCAAAAAGGCCAAAGAAAAGGCCGAAAAAGACGGCAAGGCTTTTGACGAGGCGGATTACATCAAGGGCAAGCACCGGATGGCGCCGGTGGCCGCCTACCTCGAGAAAAAGCTGGGTGAAAAAGTGGTTTTTGCCGGAGAAGACGGCTGTTATGGCAAAAAATCTTTCATTGACGGGCAGGCCGACGGCACGGTGATCATGCTGGAAAACACCCGTTTCCATAAAGAGGAAACTTCCAAGGAAGCGGACGAGCGGGACAAGCTTGCCAAAGAGCTTGCCTCTTACGGCGACATTTTTGTAAACGACGCTTTCGGTACCGCCCACCGGGATCACGCCTCTACCGCGTCCATCGCGAAATTCGTCCCCGTGTCGGTGGCGGGCTTCCTCATGGAAAAAGAGGTCAACTACCTGGAGCCTATTGTCACCAGCCCCCAGAAGCCCTTGGTGGCGATTATCGGCGGCGCGAAAGTAAGTTCAAAAATCGCCGTGCTGGAAAGCCTCCTCAGAAACGCCTCCGCTCTGGTCATCGGCGGAGGCATGGCCTATACCTTCCTTAATGCCCAGGGCCATAAAGTAGGAAAATCCCTCGTTGAGGACGACCAGATCGACACCGCCAAAAAGATCCTTGAAGCGGCGAAAAAAACCGGCGCCGAAATTGTTCTCCCCGTGGATCAGGTGGGGGCCGAAACCTTTGACGCCGCCGCCAAACCCGTAGCGGTGGACAGCCGGGACCTTCCCGACAATCTCATGGGCCTGGATGTGGGACCTAAAACTGTGGCCCTTTACAGAGACGTTCTTGCCAAAGCCAAGACCATCGTCTGGAACGGCCCCGTGGGGGTCTTCGAGTTTGAAGCCTTTGCCAAAGGAACCGAAGAAGTGGCCAAGCTCGTGGCGGAAGCTACCGGCAAAGGGGCCATTACCGTGGTAGGCGGCGGCGACTCCGTGGCTGCGGTGAACAAATTCGGCCTTGCCTCCAAAATGAGCCATGTTTCCACCGGAGGCGGCGCTTCCCTGGAACTGCTCGAAGGCAAAAAACTTCCCGGTATTGAGGTCTGCCGGGGCTAAAGCCCGGCGCAAAGGACGCGGAGAGTTCAGAGTAATCAGAAATCTTTGCGTCCTCTGCGTTCAGCCTTTGCGTCTTTGCGGTTAATTTCTTTTGCTCTTCTTTATCTTGACACGAATCGGGTTTTTTGTTAATTTACGATAAGAGAGGTTTTAACATGGCTGTACCCAGATTTAAGACATCGAAGGCGAGGACCCGCCGGCGACAGTCTATTAACATGAAACTTACCGCTCCCACCATGATTGAGTGTGGCAGTTGTGGTAACAAAGTCCTGCTGCACCGGGTCTGTCCCAAATGCGGGTTTTACCGGGGAAAGCAGGTAATTGTGCCTGATTCAAAAGTTTAACCATAGAGAGGGAAAAATGAACGAAGAATTGTTTGCAAAGATGCAAAAACTCATCGCTAATAAACTGGAAGTGGATGAAGGAAAGATCACTATGGACGCGTCTTTCCGCCAGGACCTCGGCGCCGACAGTCTTGATACCTATGAATTGGTCTACGCCATTGAGGAAGAGATGGGTATTTCCATCCCCGATGAGAAGGCCAATGAATTCGAGACGGTCAAAGACGCCTACGAATACATCAAATCCCAGCAAAAGTAGGGTAGGGCTGCAGGCTCTCGATCCGGAAAGAAAGAAACAATTGGCGGCGTTTCAGAAGACCGCCGGTTTCAGGTTCAGAAGCCTAGAGCTTTTGAACCTTTCTTTCATTCACCGCTCCATGTCAAATGAGTCAGGCGCCAGGCTCAACAACGAGCGGCTTGAATTTCTGGGAGACTCGATCCTGGGTGCGGTATGCGCCACCCTGTTATACGAAAAATACGCCGACAAAAGCGAAGGGGCGCTTGCAAAAATAAAATCCGTGGTGGTTTCCGAGGACGTGCTTTCCTCGGTAGCCAGGGTTTTGCAGATAGACACCGTGCTGCTTTTGGGCAAGGGCGAAGACCTTTCGGGAGGCAGGACTAAAAAGGCGATTCTTGCCGACGCTCTGGAAGCCCTCATCGGCGCCCTGTACCTTGATTCCGGCTTCAAGGCCGCCTACACCTTTGTAAGCCGTTACCTTGCCCCCGAAGTGGACCGCGTGGCGGACACCGATTACCACCAGGATTACAAGTCCCTCCTGCAGGAATTCTGTCAGCGTTATTTTCGCGCCTACCCCGAATACCGCATGGTAAAACGCTCAGGCCCCGAACACGAGCGCCTGTACTGGATGGAGGTCGCTGTAAATAATAAGGCCTACGGCCCCGGCATGGGGCGGAACAAAAAAAGCGCCGAGCAGGAAGCGGCAAGAATGGCCTATGAGGAATTAAATTCTTCATTATTCGAAAGTCTGGTTTAATACCCCGGAGCTCTGCTCCGGCTCAAATGACGCAACGTTTACAAAAATTTGGTATTAAACCAGACGGTATTATAAACTTCCTATCGAACGAGCCTCCGATCGAACTAATGCAGCGCTTAAGATACCGCGGAGCTTGCCCCAGGCTCATTTGCCCCTTGACGAATTGTACTAGCCTGTTTATAATTGTACTAGATGAATAGTACAATCGCCAAGCCGGGGATCAGCTTTTTACTGGAGCCGGAAAACGGGGTGCCGATTTACCGGCAGATCATCCAGCAAATAGAATACGCGATTCTGTCCGGGCGGATGCGGCCCGGCGACCGGCTGCCTACCATCCGCGCCCTGGCGGTGGAGTTGAAAATCAACCCCAATACTATCGCCAAGGCTTACGGAGAACTGGAGATTCGGGGTATTCTGGCTACACAGGTGGGGAGCGGGACGTATATTTCGGACAAAAAGCCCGCGCCGGAAGACGACAGCCTGAGCCGGAAAATCCACGAAGTGCTGGGCAGATTTATACAGGAAATGCGGAACCTTGGAGTGGAAAAACAGGAATTGGCCAACATGCTTGAGGCATACGATGAGGAGAAACGCAATTGAGTATTCTGAATACGGGGAGGTCCCCTTTAGTGAAAAACGCGCCCCGGCGGACAAGGCCGGATTGTACGCTGTTCCTGCTGCGGCTTATCGCGCTTGCCGCCTCTGCGCTGATTCTGGGTCTGGAACCCCTGGCGGGCCGGCCTTTAAGCCCGGCGGGAACGGCAATCGGCGCCGCGGTTTGTGTGGCGGCGCTCCTGTTTGTTTGTTCCATCCGTAAAGCCGACGAGTGGGAACGGGCGGTAGTACTCCGTTTCGGCAAATTCCGCAAGGTATGGGGGCCGGGGCTTTTCTTTCTTGTGCCCCTCGCTGACCGGGTTGCCCGAAGGGTGGACATCCGTATTCGCGTAACGGACTTCTCCGCGCAGGAAACCCTCACGCTCGATTCGGTGACCGTTACCGTGGACGCGCTCTGCTTCTGGCTGGTCTGGGACCCGCAAAAGGCGATCCTTGAGGTTGAGGATTACGAGAACGCGGTCGTTCTTTCTTCTAAAACCGCGCTGCGCAACGCCGTTTCAAGCCACGAGCTTTCCATGTTCCTTGAACGGGGGGACATCATTGAAAAACAGATCCAGGAAGAGGTTGACAAAAAAACCACCGAGTGGGGAATAACGGTGCAGTATGTGGAGATCACCGATATTCAGATTCCGGAGGCTTTGCAGGATTCCCTTTCGCGTGTGGCCCAGGCGGAGCGGGAGAAGAAGGCCCGCACCCTGCTGGCCGAGGCGGAAATTGAGATCGCGAAAAAACTTGAGGAAGCGGTACTTATCTACTCAAAGAACGAGCCGGCGATGAAACTCAAGATCCTCTCGATACTGAACGAGGGCCTCAAGGCGGGGAACTCGATGATGCTGGTCCCCAATTCAATCGCCGGGGAACTCAAAACAAGGGACATATTCGGTCTTGAAGCGCTCAACGAACTGCACAAAAAGAAGGGGGAAGGTACGGCATAAGAGTTTTAACCACGGAACCCTTCGACGCTTCGGCCTCGCTCAGCGCTTTGCCCGGGGCAACGCCACAGTTTTCTCTAACGGGTATACTTCTCTCCATTACCGCATCTGGGCCGGCAATCTCCCCGTTTTGAGGCTTTTGCTGTCTTATCAGGCGGATAAGACGATCAAGGCCAAAGACTGCCTTATCCCTCTGGACAAGGCAGCTAAGGACGGCAAACATGAGTGTATTGAGGGGGAACTGGATATGGCCGCGTGGTGGGTGTTTTGGGCGTTTATCACCTTTGCCGATGGCCGTACCGCTGCCGGGGAAGCGGCGAAGGTTTTTGTCTGGAATGAGGGCTTTGGATAATGGCTAAACGGAGAACGCCGGAGGAACGGTACAAAGAGCATATCCGCAAACAACAGCAGATCCTTGAAGAATTCGCCGCCATGAAATTGAAAAGTCCGATGATTTATTGATGTGGTACAGGATAAAGAAACTCGATATGCCCGATGACGAATACCGGGCGGCTGCCTTCTTCAAAAACAGGGAGTATTTACACAAGCCAGGTTCTTTGACTTTACTCTACTCAATGTACCGCCGCTGCCTTGACGAATTGCCGGAGCCGACAAAGGAAATCGCTTTTGACTTGCTGGCATACCGGTTTAAGATATACGCCGTAACACTGGCGAAGGGGGGATACGATGGCTGAACCGGTGAAAACACCGTTTTCAATAGGAGATGAATCAATCTATCTAAGGCTTGAAAAACTCAAGAAAGGGCTGCTCCAGTTTACCGACACCAGTAACGCCTTCCGCCTTATGCGGGAACACGGTAAGGATATTCGCTATGTGGCCGCCTGGAAGAAGTGGGTGGTCTGGACGGGGCGGCAGTGGAAAATGGACGACGGGTATTTGGTCCACGATAAAGGTTTGCAGATGATCCGGGGGATATATGATGAACTGCTGCAAACCGACGATTACCGGGACCGCCTTGAGATTGAAAAATACGCCATGCAGGCGGAGGCGGTAAGAAGGCGCGATGAGAAGGCCGACTGCCCGGTGTGGAAACAGTTCATCCGGGAGATAATGAACTACAATACGGAGCTAATCAGTTTTTTACAATCTGCGGCGGGGTGGGCCGCCCGGTTTCTGTACGGGGAGTTTTTTGATTTTATACCCCCGTTCAAGGTTTTTATGGCTGCCAATTACATTGCGTCACGAAAGCTCGTGATAAGGAGGAAACAGGTACAACCTTTCAAAATGACCTAGTGGAACCGCAGGGCGGAACAATCCGGCGCACTCCACCCAGAAAGACTTGGCTGGTCACTGGAAGCGAGTCTTGCATGGCCTCGGTGACGAGCTCTCCTGCGAGGGCGAAAAGTTCCTGTGAAGAATACACGCTGATAGAGACGGCGAAGGGGAATGGGTGGAACTCCTACAAATATGAACGGGAAGGGATTGACCGGGTACTGAACCGGAAGGTACGGTACACGCCGCCGGTTCCACCGATAGTAACCGGTGAGGTACAGGCAAAAATCATAGCCCGGTGTTGCGGGGAACCTCCTGAAGGCTACAGCCGGTGGACCTTGCGGCTTCTGGGGAGCACGGCGGTGGAACTGGGCATTGTTGCACATATATAGGCTCCCACCGTTGGAAAGATATTACAAAAAACCCGTATAAACCACATCTGAAGAAATGCTGGTGTATCCCGCTGAAACAGAACGCGGCCTTTGTGGCGGCGATGGAAGATGTCCTTGAAGTGTATCATCGACCCTATAACGAACAAAAACCGGTGATCTGTATGGACGAACAACCAGTTCAACTGCGGGGGAAGAAGCGGGAGGCGGTTCCTATGAAGGAACATCATAGCAAACGGGAAGATACTGAGTATGTCCGTAAAGGAACCTGTAGTGTGTTCATGTTTGTTGAGCCATTGGGGGAAAGGCGGTATGTTTCAGCGTCTTCTCGTACTCGTCAAATACAGCCGCTCCCGAAAAATTATGGGGCGAGGTTCCAGGGCAGCAGATGTCCCCAGTCATCGGTGGATTTCTTGGCAGTGGCCTTTGCAATTATTTTTGCCTGATAATTGCGTGCTTACCCGGTACACCAAGGCAACCTGGCAACCGCATTGTGCCGCTATTTCTTCTTGTTCCGCTATTGTCTTGGCTGTGTCGCTCTCATCCAATTGTAACAGGATATTCGCTCTAATAATTTGACGAGCCGGAAGGTTTCCTTTTTTTTGTTATTTTTAACAGCCGCTTTTTTTCCACTTCCGTGAGCCTGACATGATATTTCTTTCGTTTCATACTTACCCCCTCCTCCTTGGGTTGAGGGTAATATATAACAAACTGTTTACTGTTTCCAAGGTAGCAGGTGCTTGACGTGGTTTTCCGGGATGAGGCGGCGTGGATAAAGAGCGGGAACGGGCCTGAGAACGGGGCCTGTTTCAGGAAGATGGGGATGACGGTGGCCCGTGCGGACAAGGAGTCAAAGAGCAGCATAAAGAACGGGGTAAAACAGATGGCGTGGAGTGATGAATATTTAGAGAGGCTACTTTTTTGTTCATCATTTGCGTCTGCCCCCCTCCGAGGCGCTTTCGTCTTAATTTATATGCGCTGGCCCTGACAATCGGTACGAAAAAGATTGACAAACGCCCAGTCTGGTATATACTTGCATAAGCAATTCTCGTAATTCCGAACCGGTTGGTTTCGGAATTGGCTGCATATCTTTTTTTTAAGGAGTGTTTATGAAGTACCGAAATTTCGGAAACAGCGGTATTGACGTGTCGGTGGTGGGGTTGGGAACCTGGCCGCTGGGGAATGATTTTTTTGGTGAGGTTAATGAAAGTGCCGGTATCGCGGTCATTCAGAAGGCGCTTGACATCGGTATCAACCTGATTGACACGTCCCCGGCCTACGGGCAGGCCTACGAAGCTGAAATCACCGTGGGCAAGGCGCTCAAGGGCCGCCGTGACAAGGCGATTATTTCGACCAAATGCGGCGTCCATCGGGTGCTGGGTGCCGGTAATTACGCCATTGCGGGAGGCTATACCCGCTGTCTGGCCCCCGATGCCGTTTCCGCGGAGCTGGAAAATTCCCTTAAACGGCTGGGAACGGATTGTATCGACATTTATTTTGTCCACTGGCCCGATTTGAACAACGGCAACGACGGGGCGTTGGAATTGCTGGCCAAATGGAAAAAAGAAGGCAAGATCCGTGCCGGCGCAGTTTCCAATTTCAGCGTAGAGCAGATCAAAAATGCCGTTGCCAAAGGGGGGATCAGCGGAATCCAGCCTCAGTTGAGTCTTTTTGCCCAGGGCAGCATCAATGACGGGGTGATTCCCTTCGCAGCGGACAATGACTTGGGGATTATGACCTACGGTTCCTTGGGCGGCGGCATTTTGGCCGGCGCTTTCAAAGAGCCGCCCAAGTCCGGCCCCAAAGAACTGCGGAGCGGTTTTTACGACTCCTTTTCCCCGGCGAAATGGGAAAAATGCAACAAAGTTGTCGATACCCTGCGGGAAATCGCCGCCGGCCGGGGCGTTTCAGTGGCCGAAGTTGCGATCAACTGGGTATTGGCCCAGAAAGGGATCAGCACTGCGCTTATCGGAACCACGAAGCCTGAAAACCTGGTTAAGAACGCCGCCGCCGCGGATTGGGAACTTTCCGCCGCCGAACTGGCCAAGATACACGACAGTTGTAAAAAGAACCTGGGGTAACGATTTAAGAAATATCACGGCCCTTCGGCTATTCTTCGGCTTCGTTCAGAGCAAGCGCTCAGGGGCCGAAGGGCAGTGCCATTGCATTTTTGCTCTCTAAAACAGCTAAAAAACTGAGGCGTCTTGGAGAAAACTAACCACAAGCACAACAGTAGCTTGGGCGGGACTCGAAAAACACCAGGGAAGGAGCGCTGGCCAAAATTACCCGGCGGAGTTTCAACATTCTCTGGCGGCAGCGAAAGATTCCGGCGCCGTTGCCCTTGCCTAGCCCCCGGCGATGATCTAAATAGTGTCTGTCCACAAAGTCGGTTACTTTGCGGACAGACCTTGCATTTGCTCCCGTTTTGTACCAAAACGGTGCGCAAAATGCCTGTTTTAAGGTAGTCTGTCCATAATGTG
>JAITIC010000132.1 GCA_031279635.1 Treponema sp.
ACACTTACGAACGCACAGGAAAAGGAAATACAAAGAGTTATAATCGATAACTATCCTGACCAGTTGAAACTTGATTGTGCCCTGTGGACACGGGAAGCGGTGAAACTGGTGATACGGCAGAAATACGGTATTGATATGCCGATACGGACCGTTGGGGAATATTTGAGGCGGTGGCAGTATACCCCGCAAAAACCGGCACGATACGCATACGAACGGGACAGGGAAAAAGTACAGGAATGGCTTGGAAGCACCTATCCGGCGATAAAAAAGCAGGCGAAACGGGAAAAAGGGCTCTTCATTAGGATGTGTGGAAGGCCGAATTTGAGATAATAGCAAAAACACGCTGTTTCCGCTAATAATATTGGTGTACAAAGCCATTAAAAGCGGAGGTTACAGCGTGTTATTAGTCAAATTAATCAAAAAGCTCCTGAAAGTCAATAATATCGTGATTGAAGACCAGGGCGGGCGCATTAAAAAGGGGTAAAGAAGGGATAAAAAAAGCCGATAGAGGTGAGACTGGAGGTAATAATGATCCCCGAAACCGTACCCACCCATCATCGACTTTTTTAACGACATCAAAGACCCGCGAATTGAGCGAAAAAACGCTGTCCCCTTATCGAAGGTATCGTCATCTCCCTTCTGACGGTGACGGCCTTCGCCAAAGGCTGGGAAGACATCGAACTGTACGGAAAAACCAAAAAAGCCTGGCTGAAACCGTTGCTCCCCCTGAAACACGGTATCCCCTTACCGGTTTAATACCAACTTTCTGTAAGCGCTGCGGCATTTGATTTTGAGCTATATTCTCTTCTCCTTTATGCCCTCTGTGCCCTCGCGGACATCCCCTTCAACCGATAGCAAATTACCCCCTATTCCTTTATACTTCCAAATGGAGGCATTTATGCAGCATTTTACTCCCCCAAAGGTGGGCAGCTTTTTAAGCCCGGCAAAGCTGGGCCTAGCCGCCCTGGGAATCGTGCTGGTGATCCTTTTGGGGACCAGCGTATACATTGTGGACCAGGCCGAAGAGGCGGTGGTCACCCGCTTCGGCAAATACCTCGGTACAAGGGGGCCGGGCCTGCAGTTCAAGCTGCCCTTCGGCATTGACCGGAACTATACGATAAATGTAAAGGCCGTGCGGACCGAGCAGTTCGGCTTCCGCACCCTGCAAAGCGGAATCTCCTCAACCTATTCGGGGGAGAGCAATGAGGCGACCATGCTCACCGGCGACCTCAACATCGTGGATGTGGAGTGGATCATCCAGTACCGCATAACGGACTCCAGGGCCTGGGTCTTTAACGTGATGGAGCGGGAGCGGACCATCCGGGACGTGTCCCGCTCAGTGATCAACATGCTCGTGGGCGACCGGGCGATTATGGACATCATGAGTCCGGAACGGGCCGCCATTGAACTTGCCGGGACGGACCTTATGAACGAAACGTTCAAGAGCTACGGCCTGGGGATCAATGTAATGGCGGTGAAGCTCCAGAACATTGACCCGCCCGCGGGGGTGCAGGAAGCGTTTGACGACGTGAACATGGCCATCCAGGACATGAACCGGCTGATCAATGAAGGCCAGCAGGTCTACAACGAGGAAATTCCCAGAGCCAAGGGAGAGGCGGAGCGGGTGGTACAGGTCGCCCAGGGCTATGCGACGGAGCGGGTGAACCGGGCAAACGGCGATGTGGCCCGCTTCAACTCGGTCTATGACGAATACCGCCGCGCCCCGGAAGTTACGCGGCAGCGGCTCTACTACGAGATGGTTGAGGAGGTGTTCAAGAACGCAGACGGCACGGTGATCATCGACCGCAACCTGGACAATTTCCTGCCCATGATGAACCTCGGCGGGGCGCGCTCCGGCGGTGAGGAAGGGACGAGATAATGAAAAAAGCAATCACTACCACTATTGTCATCGCGGTAATTATCATCGGCGTTATGGTGGCCGGTCCCTTCTACGTGATTGAGGAAGGGGAACAGGCGGTAATCGTCCGGATGGGGCGGCTGGTAGACGTCATTACCGAAGCGGGCCTGCATGTCAGGATTCCGTTTATCGACGAAGTGATCCGTTACCCGAAACGGATCATGGCCTGGGACGGGGAGCAGAAGAGCATACCCACCAAAGAAAAGCAGTACATCTGGGTAGACATTACCGCCCGCTGGCGTATCGCCGATCCGAAAAAATTCTACGAGTCCATTGCCACCATTGACGCCGCCTATTCCAAGCTGGGCGAAGTAATTGATTCGGAAGTAAAAACCGTAACCGCGGAAAATTACTTTCGGGAATCGGTGCGGAACTCCAACATCATCATGGAACGGGCCGGCGCGGTGGACACTTTCGGTATCGGGGAAGAAATCGATCCCAGCCTGATCCAGTCCTCGATACAGCCCGACACGAGCTACGAACCCATTGAGAAAGGCCGCCGCCAGCTTGCCGCGGAGATACTCGACCGTTCCCGGCGCATGGTTCCCGAATACGGCATTGAGCTTATCGACGTAGTCACCAGGCAGATCCGCTATTCCGACGAGCTTACCCCCAGCGTCTACGCACGGATGATCAAGGAACGCAACCAGATCGCCCAGGCGATCCGCTCCGAAGGCGAAGGCCGGAAGGCGGCCCTCCTGGGACGGATGGACAACGAGCGCATGACTATCCGGTCCGCCGCCTACAACCGCTCCGAGGCCATCAGGGGCGCCGCCGACGCGGAAGCCTCCCGAATTTACGCCGACGCCTATAACCGGGACCGCAGTTTTTTCGATTTCTGGCGGGCGGTGGAATCCTACCGCACAACCCTGCCGAAGTTCGACAAAACCTTTTCAACGGATATGGAATATTTCCGTTATCTGTACTCGCCCAGGTAGGAGGAGAAAAAATAAAACCACGAAGAACACAAAGTTTAAAGAAAAAAAAGGGGGAAGTCTCTCCCCTACCCTTCTTTCCTTTGTGCTCTTGGGGTCCTTTATGGTTAAATTTCTTAATTACAAGCAGCTTGATTGGACTAAACACACTGATATAAGTGATTGCAGAAATGAAAAACCAACCACGGGCAGGGCGGACAGAACGGACAAATATCAGGAATTTATATATAGATGAGCAGGCGTATTTTTAATTTTGAAATTGACGGCGAGCCGGCTTTGGGCTTTGACACCGGCCTTGATCCGCGGGCTTTTGCGCAGGCGAAACTTGCCCTGTTTCTAAATGAGCCGGGCCTGATTGTACCTCCCGGCGGCGCGCCCGTTGAAACATGGAAGGCTTCGGGGGTGATTGAACGCGCCGGTGAAGACGGCGGACGCGGTCCCGCGATGGTAATCCAGGGACCGCCTTTCGAGGGAGAGCGGCTTGATATCCTTATCAACGACAGCGCCCGGCAAAACGAGGCGCTGGCGGCGGTAGGCCGCTGGATTGAGGCGCGGACCTCCCTCGGTGAGCGGCAGGTATCCTGCCGGCCCTGTACCGCGCTGGTTTCTTCCGGCGACTCTTTCCCGCCGGGAACGGTGTTTTTCGCGCCGGAGAATCTCGCCCTGCGCTGCGTACAGGCCGAAGGGCCGGACACCCTTATACAAGGCGGCGAATGGTACGTCCACCCCGATCTTTCAGGAACTGCGGCCGCGGCCTTTAGCGCCGCCGCCATGCTCTACCGGGTCTTTGCCGGAACCGCGCCCTTTGCCGCGCGGGAAGACCTCACCCTGCGCCAGGACATGCGCGAGCTTAATTTTCTCCCCGTCCGTCTTGCCGCCCCCGGCCTGGACGAAAAACCCGCCGGCCTGATTCAAAAAGCCCTCAGCGGCGGGGCAAAGACGGAGGGCGGCCCCCAAAGCGGAGCCGCTCTTCTCAGCCAATTCCTCGAAATCCTAAAACCCGCCGCCGCTCCTGACGCCGCTTCCTTCTTCCATCCCCTTTCCGAAGTGGAACGCCTGCGGCTCACAAAGGAAAAAGAACAGTTCCTGAAAAAAAAGAACCTGGCGGTAAAAACCAGGCGTTTTGTTATACGCAATACCGCCATCATAGCCGGAGCCGTCGCGGCGGTCCTCATAGCCTTGCTTACCGCCCGGAGCCTTATCAAAAGCCGGGCCGAAGGACCGGGTACCAGCGGCATGGATTCCGCCCAGGTTGTGCAGAGCTATTACGACGCTTTCGGCGGACTGGATCATCAACTGATGGAAGTCTGCGTAACCAAAGGGGCCGGAAAAAGCGACATAGAAATGGTGGTCAATCTTTTTGTGATAAGCAAGGTCAGGCAGGCCTATGAAGCAGGAGCCGCGCCCCCGATCATTTCCGCGGCACAGTGGCGGGAAACAGGCGCGGGACCGGTCGATTCGCAGGTCTTCGGCGTCACGGATTTGGAAATTGAACCTCTCTCCGGCAATGAAACAACGGACGAAGTCCGCTACCGCGCCGCCTACACTCTCTGGCTGCCCTTCAGTCAGCAGGAAGAGGAAGAAAGCGCCGATGCCGCGGGCGGGGACCCGGCGGCGGAAACAAGCCTCCTGCCCCGGGGCGTTCACTACACCGATGAACTTACCCTTGTCAGAAAGCGGGGAAACTGGCGCATCGCCGAAATAAACCGCGTATATAATAACTCATCTTACGCAGAAGAATAAGAGAAACCACTGACCACACGGACAGGACGGACAAAAGCGCGGATTTTGACCAAAAGTCCGAATTGTCCGTGAAGTCCGTAGTTGGTTTTTCTTCAAAAACAGTGTGGGGCAGGGAAATTTTGATGATCAAAAAAGTAAATGCTTTTGCCCTGTAAATAGAGTCTGTCCATAATGTAGACACATTATGGACAGACTTCCTTAAAAAACGCATTTTCACAGCCGTTAGGAAGTGTATATAAATAAAGTTTACAAATTAGTGGATATAGTATAATTCCATTCACCATGAAAATCAGCATTTGTAATATTGATTTCACTGAAAGCTTCATCACTGATTTTTATG
>JAITIC010000133.1 GCA_031279635.1 Treponema sp.
CATAAAAATCAGTGATGAAGCTTTCAGTGAAATCAATATTACAAATGCTGATTTTCATGGTGAATGGAATTATACTATATCCACTAATTTGTAAACTTTATTTATATACACTTCCTAACAAGGGTCTATCACAAAGGCGTGTTGTGATAAAACATAGCAACTGCAGGATAAAAACATTTAGATGTATGTCATATCCATACCGGGACATTGCCGTAATCGACACGCTCTGAGAATGACATTGATTTGTGGCATCATAAACTATGACAGGCTGGTTTAGGGGGTTCTTAAACAGGTCTGTTCTTTTCGGAGGATCTAGCGTATAATCAGTCTGAATATTAATAATTGGTTGATCGCTTATTATTAGGTCATAATCACTTTCAAAAAAAGCAATATTACCTCTATTCCTTTCCAAAAACGATTAATTCGACAGCCTCGTTATGCGCAGTATTTTATGCCCCACTTTGACAATAGCCCTGCGCCATGGACGGCGCAAGGCGTACCGATAAATGTTTTTATACAATTTATTATTTTTTACCATTACATAGTGTCTGTCCACAAAATCGGTTACTTTGCGGACAGACACTAAATATAAAGCCCAAAAAGTTTATGTCCGATTTCTCATACCGAACCGTCAATCGCCGGTTCTCTTTCAGCTTCCCGCATATCCTCTCTATCAGTCCCCGTTTCTTATACACCTCTTTGTCATACACTATCTCTTCGTTCCGGTTCCTTCTCCCCGGTATCACCGCCGTGTTGTTATTCCCTTCCAGTTCCTTCCGAAACTCGTTGCTGTCATACCCACGATCCGCTATCACATCACATCCGACTATATCTTCTACCAGTTCCGCCGCACCATTCACGTCATGTACCTCTCCACCGGTCAACAAACCTTCAACAAGCTTCCCCTCACGGGTTATCACTGCATGAAACTTCGTGCTTATCCCCGGGATACTTTGGGCGGACGCCCTTTCCAGATATAAGTTGTTTCGATGATAGGTAAACCTTCCGGTTAAACACGTCTTCGCTTATCGGGTACAAGCGCTTGTTTCCCTCCATGTGCCTTTCCTCCCGCCCGTATCCTACTACAACCCGTCCTGTACTTCAATCTTTTCTAACAGTGTCTAAAAATCCTTCAGGCCCGCCAGATCCAAAGTGGCGAAATAATCCTCCGTTGTTTCGGGGCGGCGGATCTGCGCGACCGAGCCGTCCTGTCGAAGGAGCAGCTCGCCGCAGCGGAGTTTGCCGTTGTAGTTAAAACCCATGGCCCTGCCGTGCGCGCCCGTATCGTGGATCACTACAAAGTCGCCGGGACCTCCGTCCGCGGCCGTGCGGATTTTGGGAAGCCACCGCTGAACGGCGAACTTGTCGTTGTTTTCGCAGAGGCTGCCCACCACATCATACGTTTCATCCGCGGCTTCGTTTTCCTTCCCCGGGACGGTGATGTGATGATACGCGCCGTACAGCGCCGGGCGCATGAGGTCGGCCATGCAGGAGTCAAGGCCGATGTAATTACGGTAGATTTCCTTTTTATGGATCGCCCTGGTCACGAGCCAGCCGTAGGGACCGGTAATTACCCTGCCCCATTCGGTGCGTATACCCAGCGGATCAAGACCGGCGGGTTTGATAATTGCGTCGTAGACCTTTTGAATTCCCGCCGCCAAAACCCCGTAGTCCACCGCGGCATCTGTGGGCCGGTAGGGAATGCCCACGCCGCCGCCGAGATTTACCAATTCAAGCCTTACTCCGGTTTTGTTTTGTATTTCCGCGGCAAGCTCGAAAAGCATCCGGGCTGTCTCAATATGGTAGGAGACGGAAAGCTCGTTGGAGGCCACCATGGTATGCAGGGCAAAGCGCCTGACGCCTTTCTCCCTGAGAAGGCCGAAACCGCGGATGATCTGTTCCCTGGTCAGGCCGTACTTGGCCTCTTCCGGCTTGCCGATGATCACATTGCCTTCCTTGAGGGGGCCGGGGTTGTAGCGGAGGGAAACGAGTTCCGGCAACCCCGCGCTTTTTTCAAAAAATTCGATGTGGCTGATGTCGTCCAGGTTAATCACCGCTCCCATTTTTTTTGCTGCCCGGTATTCATCCGCCGGAGTCTCGTTGGAGGTAAACATGACGTCTTCGCCCTTCATTCCGGCCATTTCAGCCAACAGCAGCTCGGCATAACTTGAACAGTCCGCCCCGAAGCCTTCGGCGGCGAGGATTTTCAGAATATACGGATTGGGCAGCGCTTTAACCGCGAAATGTTCCTTGTAGCCCGGAAAGATCGAAAAAGCCGCTTTGATCCGGCGGACGTTCTCAACAATTCCCTTTTCATCATAGATATGAAAAGGCGTCGGATAACGTTCCGCGATTTTTTCAAGTTCCGCCCTGCCAAGCGGAAAAGTTTTTTCACTCATTGTAAATAACCTTTATGCCGCAATAGTTCGGCGTTGAGTATACCGCCGCCCGCCGCGCCCCGCACCGTGTTATGCGAAAGGGCGGTGAAGCGGATGTCGAACACATTGCAGGGCCGCAGGCGGCCAATCACCACCGCCATTGCCTTGTCCGCGTCGCGGTCTTTGCGCGGCTGGGGCCGGTCGTTCTCTTCCTTGTATATAATCGGCCGCGCGGGAGCTGTGGGCAGATCCAGTTCCTGAGGAATTGCCCTGAAATCGCTCCAGATTTTTTTTATTTCATCAATACGGGGCTTGTTCGCGCCGAATTCCAGGCTGACGCAGGCGGTGTGCCCGTCAACGACCGACACGCGGTTACAGTGGGCCGAAATTTTCGGCAGCGCGGCGTTTTGAATTATCCCATTTTCAACAGCTCCGAAAATTTTGAGCGGCTCCATCTCGGACTTTTCCTCTTCGCCGCCGATGTAGGGCACGACATTGTCGATCATGTCCAGACTCGGCACGCCGGGATAGCCCGCGCCCGAAACCGCCTGCATGGTGGTAACAATGAGCCGTTCCGCCTGATAGCCCGCTTTTGCCAGGGCGTGAAGCGGGGACATGTAACTCTGAATCGAGCAGTTGGGTTTTACCACGATAAAGCCCATGTCCCAGCCCCGCGCCTTCTGCTGCAAAGGAATAATATCGGTGTGATGAGGATTCACCTCGGCAATAAGCACCGGTACGTCGGGCGTCCAGCGGTGGGCCGAGGCGTTGGAAATTACCGGAATACCCGCCGCAGCGTATGCTTCCTCAAGGGTTTTTGTCGCGTCCTTGCTCATCTCCAGCGCGGAAAACACAAAGGAACAATCCCCCCGTTTGAAAGCCGCCGCCGCGCGGCCCACGTCGTTGGCGTCCTCCACGGTAATCTCGCCTACATGGGGCGCGCAGGTTTTCGCAAGCTGCCATCTTCCGGCAACCGCGTCCCGGTATTTTTTTCCGGCGCTCCGCTGAGATGCCGCCGCGTAACGCACCTCAAACCAGGGATGATCATTGAGCAGGGCGATATAATGCTGCCCCACCATGCCCGTCGCCCCCAAAACGCCAACAGGTATCTTTGCCATTTCTTGCTCCTTTTCCCGTTTATCTTAGCACAATTTCAGATGAGATTAAAGCCATGCGTTGCCTCTGATAAAAATGGCCGTAAACGGCCATGAGAGAGGTAATCCCCTCATCAATATTTTTAAGGCAGGTTTCCGCAGTTCTTCCTTCAAACATGCGCCGGAGGTATGGTTTTCAGTTCCTTAAGATTTTCAAGGGCCCGGACATTGCTTTCCGAATAGAATTGGGGAAGGTTGTTTCTGCCGAAGAAGCGTCCGCCAAACCCCAGATGCGGGAATAAATTTCCGGGCATAGCCCTTCCGCTATTATTCCGGAAAACGTCCTTGACTTTGCGTTGAAACAGGGTTTCTATGTTATTGAACAATCAGGCGACAATGTCAGCATAAAGAAACCGGAAGGCTGCGCGAAGGCTTGGTAAACAACGCGGTCCCGGCAACGCTCCCTCCGGGACTGTCGCCCTGAACAGAACCGTTAATTACGTTGAACAGCCGTAAGCCTGTAGGCCAAACAAGGGTATATTGCCTGCCGTTCCCGCACAAACGGGAGACAAACGCATTGGCGTAAAAAATCACATCCTGCAACCATAAAGTCACAATAAGCCGTTTTGTTCTGAAAAATTCACATTTATAATTTTTGTACGGGAAATTTTCCGTGCGTTGCATGGACCCGTGGAAATATATTTTCTGTTTTTTCGTAGATGTCAAAAGAATAAATCTAAGACGGAGGATGACATGACTCATAAAGAACGGGGTTTGGCGCCTTTTTTACGCAAGGGTATGGATCGTTTCCCCATGTGGTACGGCGGTGACATAGAAACAACCGGGAACATCAGGAAAGAATTAGGCGCATCTTCCGACGATGAAGCCCTTTACGACATTCTCGATCTTGACTACAAGACCATACGCCCCGTGTATTCCGGCCCCCCGCCGGGTAAAAACGAAAAAGGCGAGGTCCTGACCGAATGGCACATAGCCCGGGGTGGTTACTATTACGGTCAGGCTCTTCACTTTCCCCTAAAAGATATTGAAGATGTTGCCGAAGCGGAAGCCTGGAAAGGCTGCCCCGATCCGGCCGATTATACCGTAAAATTTACGGACCAGCAGCTTGAGTGGGCAAGGGACTACTGTCTTATAGGCGGTGTGTGGGCGCCCTTTTTTCACGATGCCGTTGACCTTGTTTCTATGGAGGATCTTTTCATCCTCATGGTAAATAATGCCGCGACAGCCCAGGCGTTGATCGAAAAATGCTTCAACGTTTATTATGAAATTGACCGCCGGGTATTTGAAGCGAACCCCGGCGTTATTGATATGTACTTTTTTGGTAACGACTTTGGATCCCAGCGGGATCTTCTCATGTCACCGGATATGTGGCGCCATTTCTTCAAACCTTATGTTAAAAAGCTCGTAGAGCAGGCGAGAAAAAACGGTTGTGTTACGGCTATTCATTCCTGCGGCGATATCAGCCTGATAATCCGTGATCTGATTGAAATTGGAATTGATGCCATTAACCCAATACAGGTAAACGCCCAGCACATGGATCCGGTAAAGCTGATCCGGGAATTCAAAGACGACTGTGTGTTTTTCGGGGGCATTGATCAGCGGGATATCCTCACCCACGGAGAAGTGGATACCGTAAGGCGGGAAACACGGCGCATCATTGATATATTGGGCGCCCGGAACCGTTACATTGTAGCCGCAAGCCATGACTACCTTCTTCCGGAGGTTCCGGCGGTGAATATCATTGCCATGTTCGATGAGGCGAAAAAATACGGAACCGGGGGCAAATAAGGACTATTTCCTTTATATTCTTGTATTTCAAGATGTATTACCACTAGGGAGAAACCACTATGAACAGCGACCGTGAACTTCTAAAAAAACTGGGAACGGAACTCGCGGAAATCGCCCGCCTGCCCAGACAGAACGAAACAAAACAGCTTTGGATAAGCAATAACGACCTCAAGCCGGTCCGCCCCATGGTCTACATCGACCAGCTCCCCTGGCACGAGATAAACACCGCGGATGAAATGCGGCTCCTCTGCGAAGACGAATTCCTGCGTACCGTGGAGTACGGCATACGGCAGCTGCTCTACCGCTGGAAACATTTCCCCTGCGA
>JAITIC010000154.1 GCA_031279635.1 Treponema sp.
GGAAACGGACGAGGGGGCCTTGATACATACCAAGGGTCTTGAAACCGTGCGGAATATTTATGACGAGGTTTTGAAAACCGATGACTGGCGGGAACGGCTGGAGATTGAGAACTACGCCAAGTTGAGCGAGAGCATGAGAAGACGGAAAGCCTTTGTGGAGGCCGCAAGCGTGATTGAGGAATTAAATATCACCAGTGATGAACTGGACCGGAACCCCTGGCTCCTCAATGTGCAGAACGGCACGATTGACGTAACCACCGGAGAATTTCGGGAGCATAGGCAGGAGGACATGATCACCAAAATTGCCAACGTTGAGTATGACGGGCAAGCGGACTGCCCTTTGTGGAAACAGTTTATCCGGGAGATTATGGACTTTAAGGCCGATGTGATAAGTTTTGTGCAGACGGCGGCGGGGTGGGCCTTGACCGGGGATATTTCCGAACAGACCATGTTCATTTTGTTTGGAAGCGGGGCTAACGGCAAGAGTACGTTCCTGAATACGATTATGTACCTGTTAGGGGATTACGCCATAGCCACGCCTACGGAAACCTTTATGAGGAAAAACGGGGACCAGTACACCAACGACATAGCCCGGCTCCGGGGAACCCGGTTTGTTACCACCACGGAAGCGGAACAGGGACGGCGTTTGTCTGAACCGCTTATCAAAAAGATAACCGGGAATGACCAGATGACGGCCCGGTTCCTCTACGGGGAGTTTTTTAACTTTACGCCGACTTTCAAGATATTCATGGCGACTAACCATATTGCGTCACGAAAGCTCGTGAAAGGAGGAAACAGGTAAAACCTTGCAACATGACCTCGTGGAACCGCCGGGCGGAACAACCCGGCGCACTCCACCCGGAAAGACTTGGCCGGTCACCGGGAGCGAGTCTTGCATGGGCCTTGGCGACAAGGTTTGTGAAGCGTAGACAGCGAATACAAAAGCCGCGGTATTGAGCCACGAAAGAAGTAATAATGCGGGAGGCTTTCGCTGTTGTGAGAGCGGGAGCAATAGTGGAAGGCAAAAGAGGGCAGAGCGCCCCGGCCAGCCTGCGCTTTGCTGCCCCTCGCGGTTTCCGGAAGAACTTTGGGAAGGGCTCCCCTTTTCTTCCGCTTCCCCGGCAGCCCGTTCCATGGCCTGGGCGGCGGCAAGCCGGGCGGCTTCCGCTTCCAGCCTTTCTTTTTTACGGGAAAGAAAGAAAATGCTGAAAGTAGCTATCATTAACAGAAGTGTAATTGTTAAAAGCGCAACACTCCGATTGTTCATTTTCTTCCTCCGGTTCCCCGAAAACAGTATAACCGTTCATACCTTGAAAGTGAAGTACAAAGTCAGCCACAATGAAGCATGAGGCCCTATCCTCTCCGTATTACCTTCGGCGGCTATGTGTATCTGGATTCGTCTGATGACTGCGCCGCCGCCGCTTTGGCCCTGGATGAATATAACTACAATGATGAAGTCTGCGTGTCCCGGGATTTTAGCCCCGGGTTTATAGCGGATTTATGCGGGGCGGGTTTTTTGGTCATGTCCCAGCTTTTTCCGGAAAAAGCCGCCGGGCAAAAGGACTCAAGCGGGGCTTCCCTTTCGGAAGAGGGCGGGGAAATTCAGGCTGTTCTTTTCCCCAAGCATCACCTGGTCAGATCCTGCCTGTTTTTTTCGGATCTCCACATAAAAAAAAGCATACGTTCAAAGCTGTCCCGCTACGAACTGCGTTTTGATTCCGATTTTGAAACGGTGGTGGAAAACTGCGTAAAAACCCACGGCAGCGGCTGGCTTACCGCTCCTCTGGTACAGGCAATCAAATCTGTACGGGAATTGCCGGCCTTAAAAGGAAGCCTCCGGGTGCGGCCGGCGTCTTTCGCCCTGTACCGTGAGGGGGTTCTTGTCGCCGGAGAATTTGGCATAGTTGCCGGGCGGGTTTATACATCCTATTCGGGCTACTTTGAGGAAGAAAATGCCGGCAGCGCCCAGATGATCCTTACATCCCGCTGGCTGGAAGAAAACGGCTTTGCCTTTTGGGATTTGGGAATGCCCCTGCCTTACAAACTTACCCTGGGGGCCCGGGAAATCGGCCGCAGGGAATTCATCAAAGCTTTTTGGGATGCAAGAGAGTGAGGGGCCGGATAGAATGTAAGCGCATTTTCCCCGTAAATCCAAACAGGATGCCCGTGCTATACGCCGGCTGGACGAAGCTCCTTCCGCGCTTCGCGCCATTTTTCGTTCAACATTTATTCGTGCCTGGGGGTTTAATGCCCCGCCGCCCCGGTTCCGCACAGAATGGGTTCTATAAAAAGACGAACGATTGAGGCTTAAAGCGCCGGTCGTTCCCGGCGGCTATTCATTGCCGGCGCGGGCCACCCGGAAACCTATATCAGCGTATTGCGCGTCCGCCGCGGCAAATCCAACAAGGCCGGTCTGCATATAATAAGCGGTCAAATCATAGATGCTTCCGCCGCGGGTAATGCGGAGGCTGCCTTCGCCGCCGGCGCTCCAGTCGTAACACCATTCGTATACGTTGCCGCTCATGTCGAACAGCCCCAGGCCGTTGGCTTCTTTGCTTCCAACCACTGCCGTTTTTGCCGTGTTGTAAACGGACACCGCCTGGGTTGCTGTTTCATCGGTATAGGCCGCCGCCGCGCCGCTGGCCGAGTCGCCCTTACAAAAATACGGATCGCTCAAACCATTCACCGCGTTGACGGCTTCGCTTCCCTGCCACCGCGCCGCAAG